>CAZVEE010000131.1:0-6903 GCA_964625525.1 uncultured Alphaproteobacteria bacterium
GTCAGCGCCGGGGCAATCGTGATGGAGTCGCCGGTGTGGACGCCCATGGGGTCCACATTTTCGATGGAACAGATGATGATGGCGTTGTCGGCGCGGTCGCGCACGACCTCCATCTCATATTCCTTCCAACCGACGATGGACTCCTCGATCAGCACTTCGCTGTAGGGCGAGGCATCAAGGCCGCGCTCGACAATCTCGGCGAATTCTTCGTAGTTGTAGGCGATGCCCCCGCCTGTGCCACCCAGAGTGAAAGAGGGACGAATCACGGTCGGCAGGCCGATCTCCTTCAGGGCCTCCTGGGCCTCATCCTTGCTGCGCGCGATGCGCGCGCGGGGCATTTCAAGGCCGATATCCCGCATGGCCAGGCGGAACTGTTCCCGGTCCTCGGCTTTTTCGATGGCCTTGCGATCCGCACCGATCAGCTCCACCCCATGGGCGGCGAGCACGCCGCGACTTTCCAGCTCTAGTGAAGCGTTGAGCGCGGTTTGTCCGCCCATCGTGGGCAGGAGCGCGTCCGGCTTTTCCGCTTCGATGATCTTGGCCAGAATGTCCGGAATGATCGGTTCGATGTAAGTGCGATCGGCGAGTTCCGGGTCCGTCATGATCGTCGCCGGGTTCGAGTTCACAAGGACGATGCGGTAGCCCTCGTCGCGCAGAGCCTTGCATGCCTGAACGCCGGAATAATCGAACTCGCAGCCTTGGCCGATGACGATAGGCCCGGCGCCGATGATCATGATGGTTTGGATGTCAGTGCGTTTGGGCATCGCACGCGGGCCTCATAAAAAGACGCTCCGGGCGAAGCCGGAGCGAGGGGACGAACAAAAAAGCGAGGGGCCGGCAAGCGGGTCGCCGGTCCGGGTGAGGGTGTCGGGGAGCGGAGGCCGCATCAGGCTTTGGCTCCAACAGGGCCAGCCGCGTCCACCTTTTCCACGAAACTGCGGAACAGGATCTGGCTGTCTTGGGGACCGGGGCTTGCTTCCGGGTGATACTGCACCGAGAAGACCGGCTTGCCGATGACTTCAAGGCCGCAATTGCTGCCGTCGAAGAGCGACACATGGGTGGCGCGCACCGTCTCTGGCAAACTGGCGCTGGCGACCGTGAAGCCGTGGTTCATGCTGGTGATCTCCACCTTGCCCGTGGCCAGGTTCTGCACCGGATGATTGGCGCCGTGATGGCCCTGGTGCATTTTCTCGGTTTTCGCCCCGAGCGCCAACGCCAGCATCTGATGCCCCAGGCAAATGCCCAGCATGGGCATGTCGGCATCAAGCAGCGCACGGATGGTGGGCAGCGCGTGGGCGCCTGTGGCGTCGGGATCGCCCGGGCCGTTGGAGAGCAGGACACCATCGGGCTGAAGCGCGAGGATCTCGTCGGCACTGGTTTCCGCCGGCACCACCGTGACGCGGCAACCCAGGTCCGCCAGCTCGCGGAGCATGTTGCGCTTCACGCCATAATCAATGGCGACGATGTGCCGGGTTGTGTCGGCGGCCTGGGCATACCCCGTTTCCGGGTCCCAGCGCGCCTCGCGCCAGGGCGCCTGGGCAGCGGCGGTCACCGCGCGGGCCAGGTCCATGCCCTCCAGGCCCGGCCAAGCCGCCGCTTCTTGGCTGAGCGTGTCGAAATCGAAGACGCCATCAGCCGCATGGGCAATCACCGCATTGGCGGCGCCATCGACCCGCAGGCGGCGGGTGAGGGCGCGGGTGTCCACGCCGGCAATCCCGACAATACCCCGCGCCAAAAGCCAGGCATCGAAGGGCTCCTGAGAGCGGTAGTTCGAGGGCGGCGTCACGGGCGCGCGCAGGACGCAGCCGCGCGCCACCGGGGTCGTGGTCTCGGCATCCTCGTCATTGGCACCCACATTCCCAATATGGGGAAAGGTGAAGACAACGATCTGACCAGCGTAAGACGCATCCGTGAGAATCTCTTGATAGCCGGTCATGGCCGTGTTGAAGCACAGCTCCCCCACCGCATGACCCCGCGCGCCCAGTCCCTGGCCGTAGAGGACGGTCCCATCGGCGAAGACAAGGCAGGCGGTGGGTGTCTCAGGGGCGCGCCGCTTTAACGCAGAAGAGGAGACCGGCGCCTGGTCCTGCGCGCAAACCGGTGATCCCACCATCGCATGCCTCTTCGCGTTGGGGCGCGCGGACAGGCCGGCGCCGGGCCATCTGGTGCGGCGAAGCGCGCCGGGGGCACTCTTCCCAACTCCAGATATTAACCTTATATGAGATATGTCTAGCGACCGGGTTTCACCGCGCCGGACGTGGCTAGCGCTCCAATCGAGCGAGGTCGCCGAACGCGGCGAGTCCAAGGCCCAAGCGGCACGCAAATTGGCGGGAAACTAAAAAAAAGATAGTTATCCGTCAACTCTCGTCGATCACTGAATTTCTGGTTAGAGTCTTGCAGTGGATTCGCACGAGAGCGCGGCCGTCGCCAAGCGGTGAAGGGCGCGGCGGTGCCTGTGACGGGGCAGTGTGACAAACGAGGTTTCTGATGCGTTGTGACATCAATGCGGCTCTGAAACACGCAATTGACGCGGGTGACGAGCGCCGCGTCTCGACCCTCCGTTTCATTCTGGCGGCGATCAAAGAGCGGGACATCGCGGCGCGCGCGGAAGATCGCTGTCAGGGCGCGTGCGACGACGAGATCCTCGAGATCCTGTATAAGATGGTCCGGCAGCGCGAGGCCGCAGCCGTCGCTTATGAAGAAACCGGCCGCCTTGATCTGGCGGAACAGGAACGCAGCGACATTGATATCATCCGTCCCTTCCTGCCGCGTCAGCTCAGCGAAGAGGAAATCCGCGGGATCTGCGAAACCGTGTTGTCGGAAATCGGCGCCCGGGGCTTGCGCGACATGGGTAAATGCATGTGCGCCTTGAAGGAGCGCTATGAAGGCCAGATGGACTTCACCAAAGCGAGCACCTTCGTGAAGACCAAGCTCGCCGCTGTCTGTCGCCCGCGCGTCGCGTCGACCGTATCCTAAGCCTCTTGAGCTGCGGCCGCTGGCACGACACAGTTCCTGGTCCCTGCCCCGTTTTCACGCCCAGCGGACCAGCGCCTGAATGAGCATTACCCCCGAGTTTCTGGCCGAATTACGCGGCCGCCTGCGCCTCTCAGAGATTGTTGGGCGCAAGGTGCAATAC
The DNA here is from genome assembly GCA_964625525.1 of uncultured Alphaproteobacteria bacterium. Lineage (GTDB taxonomy): Bacteria > Pseudomonadota > Alphaproteobacteria > JAJFIK01 > JAJFIK01 > CAZVEE01. The sequence continues at coordinate 3,137 of CAZVEE010000131.1, forward strand.
GACAAACGCAAGTCCAACCCGCGCAAGCGGGACTATTGGGCGTGCTGCCCCTTCCACCATGAGAAATCGCCGTCCTTCCATGTGGAGGACGACAAGGGCCGCTACTATTGCTTCGGCTGTGGCGCCAAGGGCGATGCGGTGACGTTCCTGATGGAGCTGGAACGTCTGAGCTTCCGCGAGGCGGTCGAGACGCTGGCGGGCGAGGCGGGCATGAGCGTGCCCGCGCTCACGCCCCAGGCCGCAGCACAAGCCAAGGCGCGCGCATCCCTCGCCGAGGTCATGGCCGAGGCTGCAACATTCTATCAGCAGGCGTTGATGGCGCCGGAAGGGGCGGCGGCCCGGGCCTATCTGGAGCGCCGGGGCCTGTCCATCGAAACCATTGCCCGCTTCGGTCTGGGCTATGCGCCGGGGACGGGCAGGGCGCTTTTGTCCTATTTCGAAAACCAGGATGTGCGCGCGGAGATGCTTCTGCGCGGCGGGCTTGCCGGCCAGCGTGATCCCGAGCGCCCCCCTTACGACTATTTTCGCAATCGTTTGATGTTTCCCATCCGCGATCGCCAGGGGCGGGTGATCGGGTTCGGGGGCCGGGTGCTCGATCTGGGACAAGAGCCCAAATATCTCAATTCGCCGGAGACCGAGCTCTTCAAGAAGGGGCGGGTGCTCTACAATCTTGATCAAGCCCGCGCCGCGTCGCGCCAAAGCGGCACGGTGATCGTGGCCGAGGGCTATATGGACGTTATCGCCTTCGACAGGGCGGGCGTGCCGGCAGCTGTCGCGCCGCTGGGAACGGCGCTGACGCAGGAGCAGCTGGCCGAGCTGTGGCGGCTGGTGCCTGAGCCCGTGCTGTGCTTCGACGGCGACGGGGCTGGCTTGCGGGCCGCCTATCGGGCGCTCGATCTGGCACTTGCCAAGATCACACCGGAGCAGACCTTGCGCATCGCTCTGCTGCCGGAGGGCCAGGACCCGGACGATCTGTTGCGCGATGCTGGCGCTCATGCCGTGCAGGCGGTGCTCAAAGAAGCCGCTTCGCTCGCAGACCTGCTGTGGCGGCGCGAGAGCACGGCGGGGCCGCTCGATACGCCGGAGCGGCGGGCGGGGCTAGAGGCGCGGTTGGAGGAGGCCGTGGGCCGAATTGCCGAGCCTAAGCTGCAATACCACTTTCGCCAGGACATGCGCGCGCGTCTGCGAGCTTTGTTCCGGCCGGCGCGGCCGCAACCGGGCACGCGCGGGAACCGGGGCTTTGATCGCGGCCGCGAGCGCCCGGGGTTTGGACGCCTGCCGGAAACGGTCAGCCCGGAATTGCGCGCCAGCATGCTCGCTCAGTCCGCTCGCCAGACCGCCCGTCAGCCCTCGGTGGCGACGCTCAGTGAAGTGGAGCGGCGGCTGGAGGAAGCGCGGCGGCACACCATGGGCCGGGAGCGGCTCTTACTGGCGCTGGCGATTGAGCATCCTGACTTGGCGCAACGGGATCTGGAGCGTCTGGCCGCCCTGCAGTTCGAGGACCGGGCCCTTGATGACCTGCGCCGGGCTCTGCTCGCCTGCCTGGAAGAAGAGGACGGTCTTGACAGCGACAGCATTAAACGCCACCTGTCCAATCGGGGAATAGGATCTGTCGTAGATGCGGTGCTAGGATGTGCCTTTGTGCGCGCCAGCCGAGGACCACAAGCGCGCCTGCGACACGGGGTCGACGCAGGCTGGCAGGATGCGATGTCACGGCATCATATGATTTCCACGAAAAGTGTCGAATTGCGGACCGCCTATGACGCGTTCAAAGAGGCGTCCACGCCAGAAAGTTGGGACCGCTTGATGGATGTCTGCCGGCAAGTTGAGGCCATGTCCGCGCCGTCTGGGACGGCCGCGGGCAAGTCGGTGTTCTGACCTGAGGCGCGAGCGCGCCATGGGACTGCCTCTCCGGGAGTGCCTCGACAGCGCGCGGGACGGCGGTCCCACTGGGCGCGATCCCTGCAAGCCGCTGGCGGTCTGCCCGAGGCCGCCGAGAGAGAGCCGCGGCCGTCTCGGTCTGAGGTGGACGGGACGGTTTGACGCCCATGAGGCCCGGTTAACCAAACCGGGAGATGTTCACGGCGATCCTGTGCGCAGCCGCGCCGGACGAGCGCCCAGTAGTCAAGTGAACCGGAGATAAGCCGGATCGGGGTCACGATGGAAAGTGTGAGAGAACAAGTGAGCGGGCGCAAAGCAAGAAGTGCGGCCAAAACGGCCGAAGCAGGCGAAGCCGGCGACCGGCGCGAAGACGGCCAGGACGCCCCCCTCCTGGATATGACCGATGCCGCGGTCAAAAAGATGATCAAAGCCGCCAAGCAACGCGGCTACGTCACCTATGAAGAATTGAACAAGGTCCTGCCGTCCGATCAGGTGTCCTCCGAGCATATCGAGGATATCCTCTCCATGTTGTCGGAAATGGGGATCAATGTGGTTGAGGCCGAAGAAGTCGAAGAACAAGCGGAAGCCGACGGTGAGGAGGGCGCCAAGGCCCTGACCGCCCGCGACGAGACCGCGCCAGCCACGACCCAGAAAGAAGAACTCGACCGCACCGACGATCCGGTGCGCATGTATCTGCGCGAGATGGGCAGTGTGGAACTGCTGTCCCGTGAGGGCGAGATCGCCATCGCCAAGCGCATCGAAGCTGGCCGGGAAACCATGATCAGCGCGCTGTGCGAAAGCCCGCTGACATTCGAAGCCATCATCGTCTGGCGCGACGAGTTGAACGACGGCAAGATTCTGCTGCGCGACATCATCGATTTGGACGCCACTTATGGTGCCGGCCCGGACGGCGATGCCAACGCCAACGCCAACGCCAACGCGAATGCCAATGGCGCTGAAGCGGGCGAGGCCAAGACCGAAGAGGGCGGCGAGGGCGAAGCCGAGACGGCCGAAGCCGACAGCGATGCTGATGACGATGCCGAAAACAGCATGTCGCTGGCGGCTATGGAAGCGCATCTGAAGCCGGAAGTGTTGGCCACCTTCGACGACATCGCCAATTCCTACAAAAAGCTTCGCAAGCTGCAGGATGCGCTGGTTGATGCAGCGCTTCAAAACAAGACGCTGACGCCGCAGCAAGAAAAGCGGTACACGAAGCTTAAGAACGAAATCGTGGATCTGGTGAAGCAGCTCAAGCTGAACAACAACCGGATTGATGCGCTGGTGGGGCAGCTCTACCACATCAATAAGCGCATGATGAGCTTTGAGGGCAAATTGCTGCGCTTAGCGGAAACCCAGCGCGTGCCGCGCGAGGAGTTCCTGAAGCAGTATTTCGGTCATGAACTCGACCCTAACTGGACCAAGCGCGTGGCGCGGCTGAAAGGGCCGGGCTGGAAGGATTTCGTCACCAACGAGAAAGACGCGATCCACGACATTCGCGAAGAGATCCAAAAGATCAGTCAAGAGACGGGTCTTGAGGTGAGCGAGTTCCGCCGCATCGTGCAGACGGTGCAAAAAGGCGAGCGCGAGGCGCGCCAGGCTAAGAAAGAGATGGTGGAAGCCAATCTCCGCCTGGTGATTTCCATCGCCAAAAAATACACCAATCGCGGCCTGCAGTTTCTTGACCTGATCCAGGAAGGCAATATTGGCCTGATGAAGGCCGTCGATAAGTTCGAGTATCGGCGTGGCTACAAATTCTCGACCTATGCCACTTGGTGGATTCGCCAAGCCATCACCCGGTCCATCGCGGACCAGGCTCGCACCATCCGGATCCCGGTGCACATGATCGAGACGATCAACAAGCTGGTGCGCACGTCGCGCCAGATGCT
>CAZVEE010000132.1:0-6853 GCA_964625525.1 uncultured Alphaproteobacteria bacterium
AGCGTCTGACCCGCTTTGTCGGCAAGTCCAAGGCCATGGAAATGTGCCTGACCGGGCGCATGATGGATGCCGCCGAGGCCGAGCGCAGCGGCCTGGTCAGCCGTGTGGTGCCGGTGGATGAGCTGCGCGATGAGGCCATTGCCACGGCGAAGAAAATCGCCGGCATGTCTCGCCCCATCGCCATGATGGCCAAAGAATCGGTGAACCGGGCCTATGAGACCACCTTGGCCGAAGGGGTCCGCTTCGAGCGCCGGTTGTTCCATTCCATGTTTGCCACCGAAGACCAGTCCGAAGGCATGGCCGCCTTTATTGAAAAGCGTAAACCGCATTTCAAGCATCGCTAGCCGGGGCAGGGCCGGGTGGACGGTTCGTGTTGACTGGGGGGCTGGCCGGGTCTATAAACCGCGTCCTTGCCTGCGGGCATCCGGCTCAGCCGGAGCGGAAACCGGTCCAGAGACTCGGCTTTAGATCTGGCCTTAGATCCGGCTTTTTTCCGAGCATCTGACTTAAGCGGGCCCCGCGGGCTGCGGGACCCTATGAAGACAAGAACCATCGAGACAGCTCATGGCGAATACGCGTTCAGCTCAGAAAATGGTGCGCAAGATTGCGCGGCGCACCGAAGTCAACAAAGCGCGCCGGTCGCGCATCCGCACCTATGTGCGTAAAGTGGAAGAGGCCATCTCCAGTGGCGATCAGGAGGCCGCCCGGGCGGCCTTGAAAGTGGCCGAGCCGGAATTGATGCGCGGTTGGTCGCGCGGTATCCTTCACAAGAATACCGTGGCCCGGAAGATCTCCCGCCTCAGCGGTCGTGTGCGGAAAATGTCCGCTGCCTGATTATCTGTGACACTATGGATAGGTGCTTAAAGCAATGCTTTGAGCACAGTTATCCGTATGCCCCGCATGCGCCAAACCTTGGCGCCGTGTGGGGTTTTTTGTATATGGATGAAAGAAGCAACGCGGTTGTGCAGGATCCGCGCCACCCCATCCGCCTGGGGAAAAAAACTTCCGTTCCACATTTGTCCGGATTGCCAGGCTGCACCATTTGGGGTTATCGTCTTTTTCTCGCTGGGGCGCCGCGCCAAGGTGAGGTGAAGATAAAAGCCATGTTTGCAAAGTAACGGCAGGCAGTTGGGCAAGTCTTCAGCCGCGCCTTGCACCTCCAGCAAATCGACCTTGAACGGTTTCACATCAGATAAACAAGGCCCGTTGTTTTTGGGCCTTCGCGTGCGGACAGTATTGGGCCGCGCCGGGTGGGCTCTGCGCTCGGTGGTCCCCATGCGGACAATGTCGCCCTGCTGATGAGTGGCTGTTTTTGAGAATGCTGAGAAGGGGGCTCAACGACATGGATACCGGCCAGCCACAGCCCGGTCCTTGCTTTGTAGGCGGCGCGTTGTACGCCGTCTCGCCCTCTGCCCTGTCGCAGGGTGCGATGCCTGCGCATGATCGCACCGGGCTTGTGGTTCTGTCTCGGTCCTCCCGTGTCTCTCCGGCTGTGGCGCAACGGGCTGCGGCGCCTGCGCTCCCGTCTGCGCCGATCTCTGCTCTGGCGGCCGAAAGCGCGGCCCCGGTTCACCAGATTTCAGCGACAGATGCCTGGGATCTTCTGCAAGCGGAAGATACTAGTGTTTTGATCGACGTGCGGACTCATGCGGAGTGGGCGTTTGTCGGTGTGCCCGACCTGTCCTCTGTGTCGCGGCCGCTGCATCTTCTGGAATGGCAAAGCTATCCGGACATGGCCCAGAACATGGCCTTTTGCGACGACCTCTCCGCCCGGCTCAACGACGCGGGCGATACAGATCCTCAGGGCCGGGCTCTGGTCTTTTTGTGCCGGGTCGGCGGACGGTCCCATGCCGCGGCCCTGGCCATGGCGGCCCGGGGCTATCGACGATGCTTTAATGTTTTCGACGGCTTCGAAGGGGACCTCAGTCCCCAAAGGCGCCGCGGTCAGGTCTCCGGGTGGAAAGCCGCCGGGCTTCCCTGGATCCAGACCTGACCGAACGCGGCGTCACCGCCTTCACCGCTCAAGGCCGACGCCCCGCTCGCCCCTCCGTCCCAACTCCATCGTGATGAACAGGCCCCGCCCCCGGGCCGCATAAAAAGACCCCCGAAAGGATTGCAACCATGGCGCGCAGATCGGCATTCCACCATGCTCCGGATGGCGACGACCGGGAGGAAACAGGCGGTGAGCCTGGTCCCGGAGAGACGTTTGGATCCTATGGGGAGTGGGCCGAGCCGCGTGGCCAAGCCGCCTCGGCCTATCGCCGCCCGGCTGAGCATGCCGGTGCCGGCATGGGCAGCATTCTGACCGGCGGCGGCGACGATGAAGCGGGCTCGGTGCTGGCGCAGCAATGGCATGGCGTGCGCCGCCAGTTGCGCACGGATCTGGGCGATGCAGCCTTTGATTCCTGGCTGCGGCCGCTGGATGTGGTGTCGCAGGACGGATCGCGCGTGATCTTGTCCGTGCCCACCAAATTCATGCGCGAATGGGTCGAGAAAAACTACGCTGAGCGTCTGCGTGCCGCCTGGCGCGACGCCAATCCGGGCGTGGATACGGTGACCTTCGTGCTCAACGGTTGTGCTTTGCCGCCAGCGGGCGCGGATCAGCGTTTCGCGTCCGGGTGGCCTGCCCGCGGGGCGGCCGGGGCTTGTGCCACCGATGCGTCCCGCGCCCCGTCATCCGTGGGCGGACGGCCCGCCTATGGCGCGACACCGGCTTATGCGCGAGCGCCGCAGGAGGACCCGGTCCGCGCGGGGGGTGGCTATCATGGCGCGCAAAGCGAAGAGTTGTCCGGTCGCGAGGGGCTTGAAGAGAAATACACGTTCGAGCAGTTCGTGGTTGGGAAATCCAATGAGCTGGCCAATGCGGCCGCGCGCCGGGTGGCGGAATCCGACACCAGCGTGCCCTTTAATCCCCTGTTCCTGCATGGCGGTACGGGCCTGGGCAAAACCCACTTGATGCATGCCATTGCATGGGAAATCCGCCGCCGGGATCCGAGCCGGAAAGTCCTTTGTCTGTCGGCGGAAAAATTCATGTACCGGTTTGTGGCGGCGATCCGGCATCACAATCAGCTGGCGTTCAAGGACCAGTTCCGCAATGTCGATGTGCTGATGATCGATGATTTCCAATTCCTCAGTGGCAAGACCACAACCCAGGAGGAGTTCTTTCACACCTTCAATACACTGGTGGATCGCAATCGACAGGTCGTGATTTCCGCCGACCGCTCACCGAGCGATCTGGAGAATATCGAAGAGCGCATCCGCTCGCGCCTGAGCTGGGGTCTCGTTGCCGATATTCACCCCACTGATTATGAGCTGCGCCTGAGCATTCTTCAATCCAAGGCCCGTCAGGCCTCCGAGATCTATGGCGATGTGGCGGTGCCCCAGCCGGTGCTCGATTTCCTCGCCCACAAGATCACCTCCAATGTGCGGGAGTTGGAGGGCGCGTTGCACCGGATCTTGGCGCATGCGGCGCTGGTGGGGCGGGCCATCACAGTTGACGTGGCCCAGGAAGTGCTACGCCCGCTCATCCGCGCCAATGCCCGTAAGGTGACCGTGGAAGAGATTCAGCGCCGCGTCGCCGATTATTTCGACATCAAGCACCAAGATATGCACTCGCCGCGCCGGGCCCGTGTGGTGGCCCGCCCGCGCCAGATCGCCATGTATTTGTCCAAGCAGCTCACGACGCGGTCTCTGCCGGACATTGGCCGGCGTTTTGGTGGCCGCGACCACACCACGGTCATGCACGCGGTGCGGACCATCGAGAAATTGCGCCGCACGGACCCCCTGATTGACGAGTCCGTGGAAAACTTACGGCGGCTCCTCGAAGGCTGATTGAAAAAGTCAATATTTCCAGTGGCTTGGCGCCTCGGCGCCAAGCGCAAAAGACATGCCGTTTCGTCGCGACCCTGCTATATTATAAAGAATCGCTGTCTGCTTCGGGCAGCGGGGTCGTGCCCTTGGCGCAACGCACTCCCGGCAGGGAGTGGTGCGGCCGGGCGGCCCCACCGATCCCGGCGCGGCTTTTGATCGATGTCCTGGACACTCGAGGCAGATGGCGGTTGGGTCAGGAGAGCCGTCGAGCGCGCCCCCTGAGCGATCGACCGGCTGCGCCTCACCTGCGCAGAGGCGGCCCGGTTCCGGTCCGTCAGGCCTGACCCCAGCCCTGTGAATGATGGCCCCTGGCCGACCCGCGAGGCCAGTGGACCCAGCCTGTGAGCATACGGACGATCCATGAAAATCACCATTGAACGGGCCGCGCTGCTGAAATCCCTCTCTCATGTGCAGAGCATTGTGGAGCGGCGCAACACCATTCCCATCCTGGCCAATGTGCTGCTGGATGCTCGCGACGGTCGGCTTAGCCTCACGGCCACGGACCTGGACATGGAAGTGGTGGAATCGGTGCCCGCCGATATCATCCGGGACGGGGCCACGACCGCGCCGGCGCACACGCTCCATGACATTGTCCGCAAGCTGCCGGACGGGGCGCAGGTCCAGCTCGATTTCTCCTCGCCCGATGCGCGGTTGACCGTGACCGCCGACCGGGCCGTGTTCACACTCGCCTGTCTGCCGCGGGAGGATTTTCCTTCCATGGCACTGGGGGATCTGCCGCATAAATTCGGCGTCGCGCGGTCTGATCTGTCGCGCATGATCGACAAGACCCGCTTTGCCATTTCGACCGAAGAGACGCGGTATTATCTCAACGGCATCTATCTGCATGTGACCGAGGCGACGTCCGGCGCCAATGTGCAGGTGCTGCGCGCCGTGGCCACGGACGGTCACCGCCTGGCGCGTTATCAGGTGGCCGCCCCCGACGGCGCTTCCGGCATGCCCGGTGTGATCGTGCCGAAAAAGGCCGTGAACGAATTGCGCAAGCTGCTGGAAGAGGCCGATGAGTCCATTGACGTGGCGCTGTCGGACACCAAGGTCCGGTTTGCCTTTGGTGATGTGGTGCTGACCACCAAGCTCATCGATGGGACGTTCCCGGATTATGCTCGAGTGATCCCGGCCAATAACGATAAGAGCATGGAGGTGGTGGCACGCGCCTTTGCCGAAGCCGTGGACCGGGTCTCCACCATTTCCAGCGAAAAATCGCGGGCCGTGAAGTTGAACTTGGCCGAGGACCGTATGATCCTGACCGTGACCAATCCGGACAGCGGTAACGCGACGGAGGAAATCTCCGTGGACTACACGGCCGAGCCGCTGGAGATCGGCTTTAATGCCAAATATCTCATGGATGTGACGGGTCAGCTTGACCATGATAAAGCGCGCTTTCTCATGGCCGATGCGGGCTCGCCCACCATTATCCATGACGGCAGCGACGAGAACGCCCTTTATGTGTTGATGCCGATGCGGGTTTGACGCCGTGTGGCGGTTTGCGTGGACCCGGACAGGCGCGGCCCTGGAAAATCCGAGCCAGGAAAGAGGCCCGATGACGTCGAGCGAGCGGCCCTTTGCCCTCACGCGGCTCACAGTCAGTGATTTCCGCTGTTACGAGCGCGCCGGCGTTGTGCTGGACGGGCGGCCGGTGGTGCTGACAGGTCCCAATGGCGCGGGCAAGACCAATATGCTGGAGGCGCTGTCCTTGCTTGCGCCCGGCCGAGGGTTGCGTCAGGCGCGGCTGGCGGATTTGCGCCGGCGCGGAACGGGTGGTCAGACGGCGGATGACTGGGCGGTCGCGGTGTCTGTGCGCGGGCCCGACGGCGATGATATCCGCCTTGGCACCGGGACAGCAGGGGGCGAGCGGCGGGTGACCCGTCTGAATGGCGCACCGGCGGCTTCGGCGAGCGTCTTTGCGGCTTATCTGCGGCTCGTTTGGCTGACGCCGGCCATGGACCGGTTGTTTATTGAGGGCACCACCGGGCGGCGGCGGTTTTTGGATCGCCTGGTGCTCGGCGCGGTGCCAGCCCACGGGGCGGCGGCGGTGGCTTATGAGCGGGCCATGAAGGAGCGCAGCCGTCTGTTGCGCGATGGCGGCGGCGACCGGTCCTGGCTGGACGCGCTGGAAGCGCGCATGGCGGAGCATGGCACGGCCATGGCGGCGGCGCGTGTGACCTTTGTGGCGGCTCTGTGCCGCGCCATTGACGCAACCCCGGCCTCGGCTTTTCCGCATGCGGATGTGTGCCTGGACGGGGGGCTGGAAGCGCGCCTGAGCGCGGAGGGGCCTGATGCGGCCCAGGCCTGGTTTCGTGAAACCCTGGCCCAGACCCGCCAGCGTGACGGTGCCGCCGGACGAGCTCTGACCGGACCGCATCGCACGGACTTGATCGTCCGTCATCGGCCCAAGGCGATGCCGGCGGCGGATTGTTCCACGGGCGAACAAAAGGCTCTGCTCGTGGGCATGGTTCTGGCCAATGCGCGATTGCGCATGGAAGAGGACCGCCGTCCGCCGGTGCTGCTGCTCGATGAGATCGCGGCCCATTTGGACGCGGATCGTCGGGCCGCGTTATTCGATCAGATCTGCGCCATGGGGGCGCAGGCATTCATGACCGGGACGGACCCGGATTTGTTTTCCGCCCTGCGGGGCCAGGCGCAATTCTTTCGGGTGGCAGACGCGCAGGTGCATTCTGCAGGTGATCTGTTCCCGGAGCAAGACGCGCCACACCGTGATGCGTAGCAAAGGCAATGTCGATGGAAACCCCTAATCCCGCTCCCGAAGACTATGGCGCCCACTCCATTCAGGTGTTGCGCGGCCTTGACGCGGTGCGCAAGCGGCCCGGCATGTATATCGGCGACACCGATGACGGCTCCGGCCTGCACCACATGGTCTACGAGGTGGTCGACAACGCGATCGACGAGGCGCTGGCCGGCTATTGCGACACCGTCCTGGTGGTGCTGAACGCTGACGGATCGGTGA
>CAZVEE010000133.1:0-2792 GCA_964625525.1 uncultured Alphaproteobacteria bacterium
GAGATCTTGCGCGAAAGCAGCGGAGGTGGCGTCACAGATCGTCAGGCCGCCACGCGTTGCACTGATCCAATCCGCATTGGGCACCCGCACGCCGGACGTGGACCCGTTCCAGGTGAACTCCACATCATGATCGGGATGAACGGCTGTGAGATCGGGCAGGTGTCCGTATCCGGCCTCAATCGTGCGGCACCCTTCGAGTTTCAACTGCTTCACCGCATCGGTGACCCAGCCCGACCCGAAGGATTCCCAGGCGAGCATGTCTACGCCGCGAGGGCCCAGAAGCGACCACATGGCCATTTCCACCGCGCCCGTGTCGGACGCCGGCACAATGCCAATGCGGTACTCCGCCGGCACACCCAGAATGGTGCGGGTCCGGTCTATGGCCTCGGCGAGTTTCGCCTTGCCAACCTTAGATCGGTGGGAGCGGCCAAGCGCCGCGTCGCGAAGAGCCTCTGGGGTCCAGCCCGGCCGTTTGGCGCAGGGACCCGAGGAAAAAAACGGCCTTGCAGGCCGCACGTCCGGATGCACCGGACGGGAGATGCTGGTCATGGAACTATTCCTTCCAGAATAGGTGCACTCCGTTGGGGGAGCGTGGCCCACCAGTGATATAGAAGGAGCGCCCGGGCAGCGTCAAGCGGCCTGTTGGCCCGTACCTTGACCTCACTGGTGCTCCATGACCGCTCTCATTGCCAATCAGCGCCCCCTGTTCGACCTGCCCGAAGGCGTCGTCTATCTCAACACCGCCTATATGTCCCCCTCGCTCCATGCGGTGACGCAGGCTGGCATTGCGGGCGTGCGGTTGAAGGCTCACCCCTGGCAGGTGGAACCGGCGCATTTCTTCACCGGTGCCGAACAGGCCCGTGCTCTCTTCGCCCAGCTCATTGGAGCGCAGGCGGATGATATCGCGATCATTCCTGCTGCCAGCTATGGCCTCGCGATCGCCGCCCGGAACCTTCCGCTCACGGCGGGCCAGGATATTGTCCTCCTGGATAATCAGTTTCCGGCCAATGTTCATCCCTGGGTACGCCGCGCTCGGGAAAGCGGCGCGCGCCTCGTCACCGTGCCCCAACCAGGTCCCGACGATGCCGATCCCACCTGGACCCCGCGGATCCTGGATGCGATCACAGCACGAACTGCCATTGTCGCCCTGCCCCATTGTCACTGGACGGATGGCAGCCTGATCGACCTGCACGCCGTCTCGGCCGGCGCCCGCGCCGTCGGTGCGGCCCTGGTGCTCGATCTGGCGCAATCCGCCGGCGCGCTGCCTTTCGATGTGGCGCGCGTGCGTCCGGACTATGCGGTCGCGCCCACTTACAAATGGTTGCTGGGCCCCTACAGTTTCGGCTTTGCCTATATCGCGCCTCACCGACAGGACGGAGTGCCGCTGGAGGAAACCTGGATCGGGCGCGAAGGATCGGAAGACTTTGCCGGTCTGGTAGACTATCGAGAGGCTTATGCACCCGGTGCCCGGCGCTTTGATATGGGCCAGCGAGCCCAGTTTCATTTGCTGCCCATGGCCGTCGCGGCGCTGGAGCGCCTTCTCGCCTGGCGCGTGGAGGCCATCGCTGCAACGCTCTGCATAAAGACCGATAGCATTGCCGCTCGCGCCCGCGCACTTGGCCTTGATCCCGGAGCGCCCGGCACGCGCGCGCCGCATTTCGCCGGCATTCGCTTTCCCAATGGCTTGCCCGAGGGTCTGCTTGACGCCCTGCGCGCCCGGCACATCTATCTCAGCATTCGGGGAACGAGCCTGCGCGTGACACCCCATCTCTACACCACCGACGAGGACATCGACATCCTCTTCCGCACACTGAGCGAGCTTTTGCCATGACCCACTCCGCCCCGCACGCTGCCGTGCCGCCCACCGGTCTCACCCACAATCGGTGGGTGATGATGGCCGTGCTGGTGGTCTTGTTCGGGTCGGCATTTCTGCTGATCAAAGTGGGCGTGGGCACATTGCCCCCGCTCACTATGGTGATGATCCGCCTTATCGTGGCGGCGGCGGCGCTGACGGCGGCGCTTTATGCCCTCGGCCGGTCCCTGCCGACGCTTTGGACACGCCAAGGTCTTAGTCCACTGTGGCGGGTCTTCGCGGTGCTGGCGGTTACAGGCAATATCCTTCCCTTCAGCCTCATCACCTGGGGTTCGCAGTCTGTGCCATCGGCGGTGGCGGGGATCCTGATGGCCGTGATGCCGCTGACCACGCTGGGCCTCGCGGCCCTCTTCGTCCCTGGAGAAACCATCACGATGCGGCGCCTGGGCGGCTTCCTCGCGGGCTTTGCGGGCATCGTGGTTTTGTTTGCCCCTGACATTCTGACTCTGGGCGGCGCGGGCACCGTGCTGGCACAATTGGCCATGGTCGCGGCGGCTTTCAGCTATGCGGGCAACGCCATCCTGACCAAGCGCATGCCGCCCTGCACTCCACTGGCAGCGGGCGCCGGCATTCATCTGTGTGCCGCATTGTTCATGATGCCTTTTGCGTTCCTTCTGGAAGACCCGCTGGCCATCACACCGTCCATGACCTCGCTTACGGCCACGGTGCTGCTGGGCTTATTGTCCAGTGCCGCGGGAACGCTGGTGCTGCTGCGCCTGATCGCCCAGGCCGGCCCGACTTTCACCAGTCAGATCAACTATCTGGTGCCGTTATGGGCTGTGGGCATGGGCTATGTGTTTCTTGGGGAAGTGCCTGGCTGGAACGCGCTCGGCGCCTTGGCGCTGATCCTGGCCGGCATTGCGCTGGCACAAATGGGCACGATCCCGCCGGTCAAACGGTGCCCGCCGGTCAAACGGTG
>CAZVEE010000133.1:2892-6647 GCA_964625525.1 uncultured Alphaproteobacteria bacterium
CCCGCCGGTCAAACGGTGCCCGCCGGTCAAACGGTGATCGTACCGCGCAGGTAGGAAACACAGTGGCCGGACAGAATCACCCGATGCGCATGAGCCACCGGATCATACCGGCAACGCACCAACCCGCCCCGGGCCGAGGCCTGAAAGCCGGTCAGGTCATCACGTTCCAGCCGCCCTGTCCAATAAGGGGCCAGCGTGCAATGGGCCGACCCGGTGACCGGATCTTCCGGTACGCCTTTGGCCGGGGCAAAGAAACGCGAGACGAAATCATAATCACAGCTTTGGCCAGCGGGCGCGGTGACGATCAGCCCCCAACTGTCCCCTTCCATCAGCACATCCCGCAAATCCGACTGGTAACGCAGCCGGCGCACATCTTCTTCGGTCTCGTAGACCGCCAGCAGGTTGGACGCGCGCAGCACCTCAACCGGTCGCCGCCCGAGCGAAGCACCCAGATGCTCAATCAGGGTCTGCGCCCCTTCTACGGGCCGGGGGACGAGGGCGGGGAAATCCATGGCATATCCGCCCTGGTCGGCCCGGGTAACAATCAGACTGCCGCTGCGCGTTTCAAAATGCAGCGCCGGCAGGCTCGGCGCCAGCTCCGTTAACAGAATATGTGCCGAGGCCAACGTCGCATGGCCGCACAGGTCCACTTCATCCGTGGGCGTGAACCAGCGCAGACGAAACTGACCCGGGCCTTTTTCCGGATCCGGCATAAAAAATGCCGTCTCTGACAAGTTGTTTTCGGCTGCGACCGCCTGCATCACATCATCGTCGAGCCATGCCTCGAGCGGGCACACCGCCGCCGGATTCCCGGCAAACACGCGATCCGTGAACGCATCGACCTGGTACAGTTTCAACTCCATGGCCGCGACTCCCGTTCATCCGGTTACGCCTTACCGGGGCGCAACTCACACATATGCTCAAGTGGGCCCTGCCCTTGACCGAGCCCCGGCGCCTGGCGGATGGCCTCCCGCACATAAGCCCGGGCCTGCTCCACCGCCGGGGTCAGATCCACGCCCCGTGCGAGCAACGCCGCAATGGCCGAAGCCAGCGTGCAGCCCGTACCATGGGTATGGCGCGACGGCAGACGCGGATGATGGAACCAGCGCATGTCCTCATGCGTCAACAACAGATCATAAACCGAGCCGCCCGCATTCGCATCAAGATGTCCGCCTTTTACCAGCACGGCGCGGGGGCCAAGCGCAAGCAACGCCTGCCCTGCCCGTTCCATATCCTCGCGCGAGGTAATGGTCTGGCCCGTCAACACTTCCGCTTCCGGACAGTTCGGCGTTACCAAACTGGCCAGCGGCAGCAGCCGCTCCTTCAGCGCCGCCTCCGCGCCCGCATCGAGCAGACGCGCCCCGCCTTTGGCCACCATCACCGGGTCGGCGACGATAGGCACGCCCGGGGCGGTCTGTGCAAGAGTAGCGGCCACGGCCTCAATCACCGCACTGGTGCCCAGCATGCCGGTCTTGATGGCATCGGCGCCGATATCCTCCAGCACCGCTGCAATCTGTCCCTGGATAATCGGCACGGGGATCTCATGAATATCCCGCACCCCCATGGTGTTTTGAACGGTGATAGCGGTAATGGCCGTGGTGGCATAACCGCCTATGGCCGCTACTGCTTTGATATCCGCCTGGATACCGGCGCCGGCGCCCGAGTCCGACCCCGCAATGCTCAGCACACGCCCCCGCGGTGCAAACGCGCCACTGTCAGTCATCACCGCCCCCCGTCGCCGAGATGGCACGCCAAACCGCAAGCCCCTGCACGGTTTCGCGCACATCATGAACCCGCACCATATGCGCCCCCCGCGCCACACCCGCCAGAGCAGCGGCGAGTGAACCGCCCAAACGGGCATCTGCCGTTTCGGCCTGCGCATCAAGACGCCGGATGAAGGATTTGCGCGACACGCCGAGCAAAACTGGCGCGCCGAGCGCGACGATCCGATCAAGGCCCGCCAAGAGCGCGAGATTATGCTCAAGCGTCTTTCCAAACCCGATGCCCGGATCCAGGATCAGCCTGTCCCGCGCAAGACCCGCGCCAATGCACGCCTCAACCCGCGCTTGAAGCGCTTTCGTCACATCGGTCACCACATCATCATAATGCGGAGCATCTTGCATGGTTTGCGGGTCGCCCTGGGCATGCATCAGCACCACGGGCACGTCCGCCTCGGCTGCCACGGCCAGACTGTCGGGATCATGGGTGAGCGCGGAGACATCATTGATCATCTCGGCCCCGGCGGCGATCGCCTCCCGCATGACACGCGCCTTGCGGGTGTCGATGGAGAGCGGCACCGGAACCGTGTCCGCAAGCGCCTCAATGACCGGCAGCACCCGGTCCAACTCTTCGGCTTCCGGCACCGGATCGGCGCCCGGCCGGGTGGATTCACCGCCGATATCGAGAATATCCGCCCCCTGAGCGACGAGAGCTTTTCCCGCATTGACGGCGGCCTGGGGATTGGCAAACCGGCCGCCGTCGGAAAAGGAGTCAGGGGTGACGTTCAGGATGCCCATCACCAGGGGGCGCGACCAGTCGAAGCCGCACAGAGGCGCAAACCGCCCCACCGGCCGATCCTGCTCCGCAGCGTCCGTCACGACGGTCAGGTTTCCTGCGGTTCGGGCGATCCCGTGCCCCCGTCCGGATGGTCCTCTGGGCCGCTCGGGCGCCGTCGGCCAGCCGCCGGCACGGCAGAAGTCGGCCCGCTGGGGGCGCTGCCAAGATCATCGGACGGGTTCTCGCGCACCGGCTTCTCGCCGCGCAGGAGGCCCTTGATCTCTTCACCTGACAACGTTTCGTATTCCAGCAAGCCCGCCGCCAGCGTGTGCAGATCATCGATCTTATCGCTGAGGATACGCCATGCGGTATCGAACCCTTCCTGCACGAAGCGCTTCACTTCTTCGTCGATCAGGCGAGCGGTTTCTTCAGAAATGTTCTGTTGGCGCGAGACGGAATGGCCCAGGAACACTTCTTCCTGGTTTTCGCCATAGGCCACTTTCCCAAGCCGATCACTATAACCCCAGCGCGTCACCATGGCCCGCGCCAGACGGGTGGCCTGTTCGATATCGGACTGCGCGCCGGATGTGACTTTGTCCGGGCCGAAGATCAACTCCTCGGCAATGCGCCCTGCCATCATGATCGCCAGCCGCGAGCGCATCTGCTCCAGGCTCATGGAGACTTTGTCTTCTTCCGGCAACTGCATGACCATGCCCAGCGCCCGACCGCGCGGAATGATCGTCGCCTTGTGCACCGGGTCGGTCGCCGACACATTCAGCGCCACCAGTGCATGGCCGCCCTCGTGATAGGCGGTGAGAGTCTTCTGCTCTTCCGTCATCACCATGGAGCGCCGCTCGGAGCCCATGAGCACTTTGTCCTTGGCGTCCTCGAATTCGGACATGGTCACCAGACGCTTATTGCGTCGCGCCGCCAGTAGCGCCGCCTCATTGACCAAATTGGCCAGATCAGCCCCGGAAAAGCCGGGCGTCCCGCGCGAGATCACTTTGGCGTTCACATCCGGCGCCAGAGGCACTTTGCGCATATGCACCCGCAGGATCTTCTCTCGGCCGATGATATCGGGGTTCGGCACCACCACCTGGCGGTCGAAACGACCGGGACGCAGCAGTGCCGGGTCTAGCACGTCGGGCCGGTTGGTGGCGGCGATCAGGATCACGCCCTCATTGGCTTCAAAGCCGTCCATCTCCACCAGGAGTTGGTTCAGGGTCTGCTCTCGTTCGTCATTGCCGCCGCCCAGGCCC
>CAZVEE010000134.1:0-6631 GCA_964625525.1 uncultured Alphaproteobacteria bacterium
GTGCTTCGTCCGGCGTAATGGTAGCGCATTTGACGCCTACGCCGTATTCCCGGATGGCGTTGGCCGCGTCCACGGTCACTTGATCATTGGTCTGGTCGCGATACTCAACGCCGAGGTCATAATATTTCAGGTCAATGTCGAGATAGGGCAGGATGAGTTTCTGTTTGATCAGATCCCAGATGATCCGAGTCATCTCGTCGCCGTCGAGTTCGACGACCGGGTTTGCAACCTTGATCTTGCTCATGGACAAACGGCTCCCGGGGGCTGTGTCTGAGCCCGCGCGGCACCCCGATAGCCAACGCGCGGACGCGGAAACGAAAGAATGATAGACCCCACGCAACGGCGTGCGCCGGGCTAAGCCTGAGGTGCTATAGCATCCTCATTCGCCGCGCGGAAGTGGCGCGAGCCTAACCCACAAGGGCCGCCAGGGCGTAAAGACCTGGGCGTGAAGACAAGGGCCGGATGCGCCTTTCATCCCGGCCCGCAATCCCGGCCCGCAAAAGCCCGGCAGCCAAGAGGAGACACACGATGGCGGGGACCGATCAGAGCCGCGAGGCGGTGGAAGGGGGGCCGGGCGTGGTGCTGGTGCATCCGCAGCTGGGCGAGAATATCGGCGCGGCGGCTCGGGCCATGTACAATTTCGGTCTCACTGACATGCATTTGGTGGCCCCGCGCGACGGCTGGCCAAACGAGACCGCGCGCTCCATGGCCTCCGGCGCCGATTGGGTGCTCGATCGCGCGCAGCTGCACGACACGGTAGAACAGGCCATTGGTGCGTTTCACTGCATCTATGCAACCACCGCACGGGACCGGCACATGGTCAAGCCGGTGATGACGGCGGAAGCGGCGGCCCGGGACATGCGCGCGCGCCGGGCCCGGGGCGAGCGGGTGGGCCTGCTGTTCGGCGGGGAGCGGGCAGGTCTGTCCAATGATCATGTGGCGCTGGCCGATGTGCTGGTGACGATCCCGGTGAACCCGGCTTTTGGCTCGCTGAACTTGGCTCAGGCAGTCCTGCTGCTGGGGTATGAGTGGTTCAAACAAGGCGCGGACGCCGCACCGGTGAGCCTGGACCTGCACGGCACGCAAACGGCGACACGGGCGCAGGTGCTCGGCTTTTTTGAGCATCTGGAAGGAGCGCTCGACCGGGCCGGCTTCTTTTATCCCCCTGAGAAGCGCCCGGCCATGGTGCGCAATCTTCGTAATCTGTGGCACCGCGTCGAGCTGACCCAACAGGACGTGCAGACCCTGCGCGGTCTTGTGGTGGCGCTGTCGGGCTACAAGCCTGGTGCGGACACGGTTGACGGGGACGCCTGACGCGGTATAAAGCGCGCTTCTCCCGGGGTTCAGGCCATTACGGGCCTCAGCTCCTCCATGACGGGTGATGCGAATGCCGCCGTTGCAACTGCCACCGGGACTGTTCCCGGGGCCGGCTCGCGTCGTGAGTGAGGATTGATGTCGAAGCGTTTGTCGCAGAAGTACAAAATCGACCGCCGGATGGGCGAAAACATCTGGGGTCGTCCGAAAAGCCCGGTGAACCGGCGCGAATACGGTCCTGGCCAGCATGGCCAGCGACGCAAGTCGAAACTCTCCGACTTTGGTATTCAGCTGCGCGCCAAGCAGAAGCTCAAGGGCTATTACGGCAATATCAGCGAGAAGCACTTCCGCCGGATCTATGAGGAAGCCAGCCGCCGCAAGGGCAACACGGCCGAAAACCTCATCGGTCTGCTGGAACAGCGTCTGGACGCGGTGGTCTATCGCGCGAAATTCGTCCCGACCGTGTTTGCCGCGCGCCAGTTCGTCAACCACGGCCATGTGATGGTCAATGGGCGGCGGGTGAACATCCCCAGCTACCGGTTGCGTCTGGGCGATGTCGTGGAAGTGCGCGAGCGCTCCAAGCAGATGGCGCTGGTGCTCGAAGCGGTGGGCCTGCCAGAGCGGGATGTGCCGGATTACATCGACGTGGACCACAGCAAAATGACCGCGTCCATGGTACGGGTGCCGCAACTGGCGGACGTGCCCTATCCGGTGATGATGGAACCCAACCTGGTGGTCGAGTTCTATTCGAGCTGATCCGGCTTCGGACGAATTGGAAAAGCCCGGTGCCCATGGCGCCGGGCTTTTTGTATTTTAAGCGGCTTTGGAAAGAGTGCTGGCGAAGGCGATGAGAGCATCGAGATGGACCGTGCGCGGATCGAAGCGCAGAACGGTTCCATTGGTGCCGGTCTCCTGGATCTCGCAGGGGATGGCGTGATCCACGCCATCGATGGCCAAGTCCCAGCGACGCTCCTTGGCATCGGTGAGGTTGCCGCTGAACTGAGCGCCAAGAGCGGAGATGGCGGTGACGCGGCCCGCGTGTTGGGTGTCCTTGCCGTGCAGAACGGCCGGATGATCCGTTCCCATGCTTTCAAACAGGTTGAGTTCGGCGGCGCGCTGAATGGCTTTGCGGAAGGACGCCACGTCCTCGCGCAACTCCTGCGCCCGGCCCGCAATGCGTGAGGCCGCATCGCGCACATGGCTGGCTTCTGTGCCAGTCTTCTGCGCCGCGCCGCGCACCTCCTCCATGTTTTCCGACGCTGATACGGTGCCTTGCGCCGCATCCTGAACATTCCGCGCGATTTCCGCAGTGGCGGTGTCCTGTTCGCGCACCACGTCGCGCACGGAACCGGAGATTTCGTTCATGCGCTCAATGATGCCGGTCACCCGTTCGATGGCCGCGACCGCATCGCCGACTTCCTTCTGAATGGTCTCCACCTGCGAGCCGATATCGCGCGTGGCCTTGGCGGTTTGCAGCGCCAAGGACTTCACCTCTGCCGCCACCACCGCAAAACCTTTGCCGGCTTCACCGGCGCGCGCGGCCTCGATGGTGGCGTTGAGGGCAAGCAGGTTCGTTTGTTCGGCAATCTCGGTGATCAAATTAATCACGACACCAATGGCTTCAGCCGCATTGCGCAGCTCTTCGATCTTTGTGTTGGAGGTATAGGCCTCTTCCGTGGCTTCCGCGGCGATGCGGGCACTTTCGTCCACTTGGGTACGCACATGACGCAAGGAGACGGCGAGTTCCTCCGCCGCGCCGGCGACGGCCTGCACATTGATGGTGGCTTGGCTGGAGATCTGAGCCGCCGCCGCCGAGCGGTCGCTGTTCTCTTCGGCCGTGCCGGACATGCTGTCGGCAATGCGGGTCATGCCGGTGGCGGATTCATTCAACTCCGCGAGTACCGAGACTACGAACGCGTTGAAGCTCTCCAGGAGGCGTTCCATATCGCGCTGCTGACGCGCACGAGCCTTGGCGGCGTCTTCCTGCTGATCGAGAAGGGTCGCGGCTTTTTGCGCGCTCTCTTCCGCCGCACGCTGAGCATCAGAGGCTGTGTCGAACAGGGTGACGATCTGATAGGCGAGCGGGATCAGCACGATGGCCTCAATTGCCACCACGCCGCCATGAAAGAGCACCCGGCGCAAATCCGCGCCATCGGGGAACACGCCATAGGGCATGATGAAGTTGAGCAGCAGGTGATGGAGCACGATGGTCACGGCGCCAAGCAGAATAACCTTCCAATTGCAAAACGCCAGAAGCACGGCCAAGCCTGCAAAATAGATCATGTGGAAGTCGATCTGCCACGGGCCGGCGGCTTCGAGCACGAGAAGCGAGATCTGTGTCATCAGAACGATGGTGACCGCATATTGGGTGGCCGGGGCGCCGCGTCCAAACCACCAGGCAAATCCCGCGATGAACGCCCCCAGAGCGATGCTGACGAGGACCGGGCCAACCCAAGGATTGCCTTGGGTCAGGGCCGTGGCCAGGACCAAGGGGGGAAAGGCGATTTGGGCCCGCACGGCCCACAAACCAGCCAGTTCACGGATTTGGGCGATTCCTGTGTGCGTCATCCGTCCCGGTCCCTTTGCGTTATTGCTGTCTCATGTCCGATGCGCCGGTCTGGCGTCGCATGCACCCGCCGGCGTCGTCTGGATCCAGAACGAGGATCGCGCCCGCGGCCCGCAACTGGCCCGCAAGCCCCGGCTGCTCACTTTCCACCAGAAAGACGCGGGCGCTTCCGCCTGTCCCCAAGATCCGCACGTCAAGCGCTGTGAGGCGCGCAAGTGCGGCTTGCGGCGCCATATGGGGCGGAAACACAGCCGCCAGCCGCCCGCTCTCCCGGGCCGGCCGGTCCGCCGCCCATAGGAGCACGCCTAAGCTCAGGGCCACGAGCACGCCCAGTCCCAGCGCCCGTATCACGCCGCCGATCATGACGTCGGTGTCCTTCCGTTGCGCAACCATGCTTAAGAGAGGAGGGCTGAAGACCGGCTTAATCGGAAAACGCGCATGAAAAAACCCGCCGCCCGGGAAGGGCAGCGGGTCACGGCCTTGCAAGAGGGGAGAGCGCGGCGCTTAGGCCGCTTCCATGGCCACGCCTTTGTCAGCCAGGAAGGTCTTGAGCTCGCCCGTCTCGAACATCTCGCGCACGATATCGCAGCCGCCCACAAATTCCCCCTTCACATAGAGCTGAGGAATGGTCGGCCAGTTGCTGTAGTCCTTGATGCCCTGGCGCAGGGTGTCGCTTTCCAGCACGTTGTGCGCCGCATACCGCACACCCAGATAGTCCAGCATTTTCACCACGGTGGCGGAGAAGCCGCATTGGGGAAAGGTGGGCGTGCCTTTCATGAACAGCACGACTTCCTCAGCCTTGACGGCGGTGTCGATAGTCTCGGTGATCGGCGTGTCGGACATGAATGGGGCTCCTCAAGCCGGTTTCAGACAGTGGTTGGGACATAGGGAGCGGCCAGCGTCGGTCAAGATGCGCTTGGCCCAGACGCCCTCAGCCATCCGGGACTTCCGTGGTCAATTGCAGGGCGTGCAGCGTGCCGCCCATATTGCCCTTGAGCGCCGCATAGACCAGCTGGTGTTGCTGCACACGGGATTTACCGGCAAAGCCGCTCCAGACCACGGTTGCGGCATAGTGGTCGCCGTCGCCGCGTAAGTCGGTGATGATGACATCCGCGCCGGGCAGGCCTTCGCGGATCAACCCTTCGATCTCACTCGCGGTCATGGGCATTCCGATCTCTCCTTCTGCGATCACGCGCTCATCAAATCCGGCAGCCAGCGGCTGTGGGTCTGGCGCAACTGGCTGAGCGGCGCCAGCGGGCGACCATTGACCGTGATGGCGTCACCGCCTGTGGTGCCCAAGCGCTGCGCGGGCACGCCCGCCGCCTGCGCCTGCGCCAGCACCGCATCGGCCGCGTCCGCCGCCACTTCGATCACATAGCGCGCCTGATCTTCACCGAACAGGAAGGCATGCATCGCCACCGCTCCGTCATAGGAGATGGTGACGCCGCGCTCTCCGGCCAGGGCCATTTCGGTGAGGCCGATCAGCAGGCCGCCGTCCGAGAGGTCATGGGCGGCGCGCACGTGGCCGTCATGGATAAGCCCCCGCACGACGTCGCCATTGCGCTTCTCCACGGCCAGATCCACCGGTGGTGGCGTCCCGTCCTCGCGCCCGGCGATCTCGCGCAGGTACAGGGACTGGCCCAGATGGCCGCGGGTCTCGCCGATGAGCACGAGCGCCGAACCATCCTCGCGCAGGGCAGGGTGGGTCGCATGGGCGAGATCCCTGATCAGGCCCACACCGCCCACCGCCGGGGTCGGCAGAATGGCGTTGCCCAGGGTCTCGTTGTAAAGCGAGACATTGCCGGAGACGACCGGGAACGCGAGGGCCTGACACGCTTCGCCCATGCCTTGGATAGCCCCCACGATCTGGCCCATGATGCGCGTGCGTTCCGGCGAGCCGAAATTCAGGCAGTCGGTGATCGCCAGCGGCTCGGCGCCGGCCGCCGTGAGATTACGCCATGCCTCGGCCACGGCCTGACGCCCGCCCATGACCGGATCAGCAAGGCAATAGCGCGGCGTCACATCAGTGGTCAGCGCCAGGCCTTTGGTCGTGCCATGGACCCGCACCACGGCCGCGTCACCGCCAGTGAACACCGTGTCGCCCATGACCGTGGAGTCGTATTGCTCAGCGATCCAGGCGCGGCTGGCAAGATCACACGAGCCCACCAAAGCCAGCAGGGTCTCGCCCAGATCATTGGGGGCAGGCACCATGGTCGGGTCGAGCGGTGCCGGCGGTTCCGTGCGCTCCCAAGGGCGCTCATAAAGAGGCGCTTCCTCGGCCAGCGGATGCAGCGGGATATCCGCCACTGTCTCGCCTTTGTGGGTGAGCACAAGACGGTTTGTATCCGTCGTGCGCCCGATCACTGCGAAATCAAGGCCCCATTTGTGGAAAATCCGTTCCCCAACGGTTTCCTGGCCGGGGCGCAGCACCATCAGCATGCGCTCCTGGCTTTCTGAGAGCATCATCTCATAGGCGGTCATGCCGGTTTCCCGCTGGGGCACCTGATCAAGGTCAAGCTCGATCCCGACACCGCCTTTCGCGGCCATTTCCACAGAAGACGACGTCAGGCCCGCCGCCCCCATATCTTGAATGGCGATGATGGCGTCCTCGGCCATCAACTCCAGGCATGCCTCCAGAAGGAGTTTCTCCGTGAACGGATCGCCCACTTGAACTGTGGGGCGTTTTTCGTCCGTCTCGTCATCGAATTCCGCCGAGGCGATGGTGGCGCCGTGAATGACGTCGCGTCCCCG
>CAZVEE010000135.1:0-6564 GCA_964625525.1 uncultured Alphaproteobacteria bacterium
TAAACCAAAGACCGAGAGCCGTTTCAATGATCTGGTTTTCATTGAAACGGCTCTAAAAGGCTGACGCGGATCGGATTGCATCCTGAGGTCGGTGCACCGTGTGGTGCACCGGCTACGCTAGGATGCCCCTGAATTTAGCATCCACAACACTGATTATCCGAGATTTGGTAGGCACGCTGGGACTCGAACCCAGGACCGCTCGATTAAAAGTCGAGTGCTCTAGCCAGCTGAGCTACGTGCCCTTGAGGGCCGGACAGACATGCCCGGCGAACGAGCGCGCACGCTACTAAGGTGTTTGCGTGCGGTCAAGCGATGTGGCTGCGCCAGAGAGCCACGGGAGCAAGGGCGCCGGATACCAAAGCCAATGATTAGGAGCGGCTTCCGAAAACAAGACCGAGAAAGCCGCTGCTTTTGCGCGGACGCGGCATGTCCGGCGCGGTGGGGCCACCGCCCTGGTCGTCCTCCCCTTTCGGATCGCGCAGCAGCGGTTCTTCCAGCACGGCCGGCTTGGCCTTAGGTGCGATCACAACACGCTTGGGCGCCGGTGCCTGAGGAGCTGGTTCCCTGCTCGGCGCATGCCCCCCATTGGGTGCCAGAGAGGGCATGGGCACCGCCGCCAGCGGCGTCAGGCCCGTCACCGGCTCCCAGGAGTATTCCGCGCCCACTGGGTCTGCGACGACCATGGGCCGAGGGCCATTGCCATAGAGCGCGCCGATCGTTTCCGCCGCCACATTGCGCCCATAGCGTGGCGCCTTGGCGCCCCCCGGCGGTACGGACCGGTGCGCGCGGTCTGCCGCGAACAGCGGCTCAATGGCGCGCGGCAGAGCCTTGCCCATGCGCTTCAAGGTGAGCGCGGCAAGTTTGCTTGTCAGGGCGTCCTGGTCGGCCATCATCCGTCTCCTTCGATCCGCTCATCGTCGAGTGCCAATCTCTGGGTCCAGCACAGGTCTCTGGGTCCAGTACAGGCCTCAGGCATCCGCCTTTTTGACCCAGCGGAACTCCTCATTGGTCATCAGCGCCACGTCGATATCGCCGCCAACTGTCTCCAAAGTATTGCCCACCTGCTGCTGGAAGGCATTGAGCTTCACCAGCATCTCCGCCGTCTGGGCCAACTCTCGCTCCGGCAGGCTTTCCACCGCCAGCAAGATCGGATGAGTGTGCACTTCGTACTGGTATTGATCGAGACGGCCAATGAAGTCGTTGATCAGTTCGACAATATCATCATCAGAATAGCTCTCAGAGAACCGGCGGCGCTGGCTGCGGTTCAATTCCGGCATCTGGGCAATGGTGCGGTCCCGCACACCGATGGACAGATCAATGATCTGATCCTGGAGATAGTCAGAAAGCTCCTGATCCATGCCAGTCAGGAAGGTGTGGATCATCTTGTCTTGCGCGAACGGCGCGATGATGACCGGATCCTCGCTGTTGATGGTGCGCAGGCTCGACTGGCGCTGGCGCAGCTGACCGTTCACCGCAATGCCCACGAGATGGGCGCTGAGTTGCGGCGTGATCTGCTTGGCGCCGTACCCGGTAAACACAAGGCCCGTATTGGGGAAGAAGTCAGGGAAGAAATCCCGCGTGACCGACAGATGCGCGATGGCCCGCAGGCGCCGCACCGTTTCCCGGTCCATGTCCACTTCGCCGAAGAACTCTTTAATCAGCCCGTCGATCCGATCGCCGAATTCTCTCAAAAGGCCTTCACCGAAACTGTCGGAGAACCCGTCCAGCACGTCACGCGGGCTCTCGTCGGGATAGTGCGTCACGTCCTGATAGACCAACTCTGTGGCTTGGCGCATGACATCGCGCATGGTGCGCGGGCCCTCTGGCGTGGGGTCTTCGTTCTCGCGATCGACGATATGGTTCGCGTTGTAGCGCACCCAGTCATACATCACGTTGACGTAGTGCTCGAAAGCGCGGTCCTGGCTGCCGGCATCGAAAATACCGTCATAGTTATCCAGGTAGTCGAGGAAATCGGCGGCGTAGTCCTGCACCGTGTCAAACACCCGATCGCCACGCTGGCGCCGATAGTTCACGATGAAGGGGCCCCAGGCCATCTCCATGATCTCGGCTGACCCGTAAATCATCAAGGACACGGGCTGAGCCTCGGAAATGGGGAACAACTTGCGCACGCCCGTGCGGGTGCGGGTATTGCCCAGGCCGTCCGCGACAGTCATGGCGCTGTCCGCGGCCACGGCGGCGGCTTTGTTGTTCATGACGACAACGAGCGATGTCATGGTTCTGCCCTCGGCCCACTGAGTCCCCTACTGGAGAAAGCATACTCCATGGGGGCCGGCTGACCATAGCCTCGTCCTGGTCACAGGGTCACATTCGTGCGGCCCGTGTTCAAAGCGGCTCGATATCTCCGGCCGCCTGCTCCGCCGCAAACTGGGCCTGAAAGGCCGCAAACCGACAGCCCGCAATCGCCGCGCGCATCTCCGCCATCAGGCTCTGGTAATAGGCGATATTGTGCCAGGAGATCAGCATGGAGGCGAGAATCTCGTCCGCCTTCACCAGATGGTGGAGATAGGCGCGAGAGTACTGGCTGGAGGCCGGGCAGGCACTGTCTTCGTCGAGCGGTCGCGGGTCTTCTGCATGGCGGGCATTGCGCAGGTTCACCGTGCCGCGCCGGGTGAAGGCCTGACCGTTCCGCCCCGATCGGGTCGGCAAGACGCAATCGAACATATCAATCCCGCGCGCCACCGCGCCCACCAAATCCCCCGGCTTGCCCACGCCCATCAGATAGCGCGGCCGGTCTGTTGGCAGATGCGGCACCGTCGTGTCGAGGGTCTGAAACATCAACGCCTGCCCCTCGCCCACAGCCAGGCCGCCCACCGCATAGCCATCGAACCCGATTTCCTGAAGCCCGCGCGCCGAGCGCGCCCGCAGCTCTGGATAAATACCGCCCTGCACAATGCCGAACAGCGCCTGCCCCTCCCGCGTCCCGAACGCATCACGACAGCGCAGCCCCCACCGGCGCGACAGCTCCATGGAGGTCTCCGCCTCCTCGGGCGTGGCGGGAAAGGGCGTGCATTCGTCAAGCTGCATCACGATATCGGCGCCCAGCAGGCATTGGATCTCGATACTGCGTTCCGGGCTCAACGCGACTTTGGTGCCGTCCACATGGGATTGAAATGTAACCCCATCCTCGGTGAGCTTGCGCAGCTTCGCCAGCGACATGACTTGAAAGCCGCCCGAATCTGTCAGGATCGGCCGCTCCCAGCGCATAAAGCGATGTAGCCCCCCAAGACGCGCCACCCGTTCCGCCCCGGGGCGCAGCATCAGGTGATAAGTGTTGCCCAAGACAATGTCCGCACCGGTGGCGCGCACCGTCTCCACGGTCATGGCCTTCACCGTACCGGCTGTCCCCACGGGCATGAAAGCGGGCGTGGCAATGGCGCCGCGCGCTAGGCGCACGGTCCCTGTCCGGGCCGCGCCATCGGTTGCGGCGATCTCAAAGCTTAGGGCGCTCATCTGTCATGCTCCTTCCCCCATCCCGGGCGTATAGCATGCGCTTGTACGCGGACGCCAAATGCCGTCAGATCGCCGCCAGTGGTGGTTTAGTCAGAGGATGCAGACATGAAACGCACTCTGTTTGTGGGCGCAGTGGTCTTAGGAGGTGTGGCGCTGGCCGGGTGCGAGAGCGAAGGCCCCGAAACCGGGGTTGCCCCCGCAAGCTTCGCGGAAGCGGAGGCACGTGCATTGGCTTATCATGGCCGCTTTGAGCCGGTGCCACTGACCGTCGATGGCCGGGTGCGCGCCACCGCTTTAGGCCCCGAGCTCAACGAGCATTGCGAGCTGACCTACAGCTATGATGACCGCACCCAGGCCCTCGCCATCACCGACACGGACCGCTCGCCTCAAGGCTGGCAGCTTTGCGCAGTCCTGGAAACCACGCTGAGCGCTAATGGGAACACGGACGTCCCCGTGCATGCGGAAACGGTCCAGAGCATGTTCGCCATCATGCGCGATGCCGCATGGCAACCGGCCGACGGCGAAGATGGCACCGTCAGTTTCAGCACCCAGATCCCGGCCGATGAAGGCGTCTATCCTGATGCCCTGATCTCGGATGATCCGGTGGACGTGATTGTGAGCTTCGGCGCCGAGCATGGCAATGTGGTCTTCGGCACCCTCGAGACCCCCGGCCCCCTTGATAATCTCGCTGCCCCCGGCACCCGCACCGAACTCGCCCTGACGAGCCGCTTCACCCTTCTCGACAGCGGCCGCCCCGTGCGCCGCCTCGCGCGCATTCGGGTTCGCCAGGAAGAGGCCGACGATCCCACCCAGTTCGTCGAGTCCCTCGTGGAACACCACATCGATACCGTCACCGAGCGCGATGGGGCGGAGACCGGCCCCTACAGCACCCACGGGCTGACAGCTCTGCTCCCGGCCGGCTCACGCGACACCCGCACGACCCTGTCAGCGGCGGAAGCAAGCACGGCAGTGCTGGCGGTGGCCCGGCGCCTGCCAGGATCTCAGTCGATCAACAAGACCGAAGACTGACGCGCCACGCCCAAAGTCCGGGCCCACAATGTGACGCCCCGGTTTGGCGCGGCGGCACCAACACGGCTTGCCCTCTACCACCGACGGCGCCACCGACAGCACCAATGCTGATGCCCAAGCGCCGCGGTGCTGAACGTCAAATCATGGAAACGGCGCGCCGGTTTGGGCCCGATCCGGGCCCTCGCCTTTCTGGTCGTGTGGCCGATTTGTCGCGGTGCGGACGGGATCCTTCCCCGCGCACGCTCTGGAGACCGATCCGGCGCCCTGTGTGTTGCAGCGCAGCAAAAAGATCTATACAAGCCCCCCAGCATTGACCATTTCACCCTTGGGGTTTTCCTTGATCAAACCAACGCTTGCTGCCATCGCCGGCCGGATCTCCCGCCCAGATCTGTCGGTCCGCGACATCGCGACCTTGTCTCCGGCGCGCTTGCGCATTGAGCTGCTGGCGGGTTTGACCGTGGCTTTGGCCCTGGTGCCCGAGGCGGTGGCCTTTGCGTTTGTCGCGGGCGTGCATCCGCTCGTTGGTTTGTATGCGGCCTTTCTGGTCGGGCTCGTTACCGCCGTCATTGGCGGGCGCCCCGGCATGATTTCCGGCGCCACCGGTGCACTGGCTGTCGTCATGGTATCGCTGGTGGCCACTCATGGGGTGGAGTACCTCTTCGCCACTGTGGTGGTGATGGGCATCATCCAAGTGGCGGCCGGCATTTTCCGGCTCGGTAAGTTCATCCGTCTGGTACCGCATCCGGTCATGCTGGGCTTCGTCAACGGCCTGGCCATTGTGATTTTCCTGGCCCAGCTTACCCAGTTCCAAGTGCCCGGCGCGGACGGCGCGAAGGACTGGATGAGCGGCTGGCAATTGGTGACCATGCTGGCCCTGGTGGGGCTGACCATGGCTATCATCTGGGGCATGCCCAAACTGACCAAAGCGGTGCCCGCACCGCTGGCCGGTATTGCCATTGTCGCGGTGCTGGTGCTGAGCTTCGGAATCGATGTGCCGCGGGTGGGGGATCTGGCGTCCATCCAGGGTGGCTTGCCCAGCTTTCACATCCCCATGGTACCGCTGACGCTGGAGACCCTGGAGATTATTCTCCCCTATGCGCTCATTTTGGCGGCGATCGGCCTCATCGAAAGTCTGCTCACTTTGAATCTGGTCGGTGAGATGACCAACCAGCGCGGCGGCGCCTCTCAGGAATGCGTGGCCCAGGGCCTGGCCAATCTGCTCACAGGCTTTTTCGGCGGCATGGGCGGATGCGCCATGATCGGGCAGTCCATGATCAATGTGAAATCGGGTGGGCGCACGCGTCTGTCCGGGATCGCCGCCGCCTTGTTCTTGCTCAGCTTTATCCTGGTGGGCTCAAGCCTCATCGAGCAGATCCCGCTGGCCGCCCTGGTGGGTGTCATGTTCATGGTGGTGATCGGCACCTTTGCCTGGCGCAGTCTCGTCATTATGCGGCGCATTCCCCTGACCGATGCGGTGGTGATCGTGCTCGTGACGATTGTGACCGTGATGACCGACCTCGCCGTTGCGGTGATTGTCGGGGTTATCGTTTCGGCTCTGGCCTATGCGTGGAACAACGCGACGCGCATCCGCGCCGATATCGAGATCACCCCGGACGGCACGAAGATCTACCGCATCGAGGGGCCTCTCTTTTTCGGCTCCGCAGAGGGCTTTTCAGAACTCTTCGCACCCGATGAGGACCCGCACGCCGTGATCCTGGATTTCATGGGCAGCCGGGTGGTGGACCAGTCCGCTTTGCAAGCGATTGAGGATCTGGCGTCCAAATACGAGGCCCGCGGAAAATCGCTTCAGTTGCGCCATCTTTCCCGCGACTGCCACGGCCTGCTGGCCCGCGCCGGACAGCTCATGGTCGATTCCGATGATGATCCCGTCTACGGCCTGGCTGTCGATTACGAAATCCAGACCGGCAAACTCAGCGGCGGCCATTGAGCCGACACCAGAGCCGTTTCACCAGAGCCGTTTCACCAGAGCCGTTTCAAGGACAACCAGCTCATTGAAACGGCTCTCGGTCTTTGGTTTGGCGCGCTTTCCGGGCGGAAAACCGC
>CAZVEE010000136.1:0-6349 GCA_964625525.1 uncultured Alphaproteobacteria bacterium
CCGCAGCCCGCACCGCAGCCAGAACCGCTGGATGTGCCGAGTGCTCCGGATGCGTCGGCGGCCTCTGACGCGTCCGAGGCGATGATCCCGTTTAACGCTCCGGCATCGCAGGACATGACGGTCGGCGTGGGCGAGGCGGCCGAAGAGGTCGCGGCCGAGGTCGAGAGCGGTGCCGCTGACGTGGAAGAGGCGGTGACAGAGACCGGTGATGAGGACGATAGCGACGAGGAGTGAGGCGCCTCGGCCTCTCCAAGGATAAAGGGCGCCGTTTGGCGCCCTTTTTTTGGCGTTCCTTTCGTGGCTCGGTGTCGTGTCGGCCGTCTACTCGGCCGCCTGTCGGGTGAGGCCAGTCCAGGCTTCCAGGTCACCCAACGCCCGGGCAGAGAGGGCGCGTTTGCGTGCAACGCCCTTTTCCTTGCCGCGCAGGCGCTTGCCGTCGGCGGGCTTGGGCACGCTGATCTCTGGGAAAAGGCCGAAATTCACATTCATGGGCTGGAAGGTCTTCGCGTCCGCGCCGCCCGTGATGTGCGCGAGCAAGGCGCCCAGCGCCGTCGTTGCGGGTGGGGCTTCCGGCGACCCACCCCGGCGTTCGGCCGCCGCGAATGTGCCCGCCAGGAGCCCAATGGCCGCGCTTTCCACATAGCCTTCAACGCCGGTAATCTGCCCCGCAAAGCGCAGCCGTGGCATAGCCTTGAGCCGCAAGGACCCGTCGAGCAGCTTGGGGCTGTTGAGGAACGTGTTGCGATGGAGGCCCCCAAGGCGCGCGAATTCGGCCCGCTCCAGCCCCGGAATCATCCGGAACACGCGTGTTTGTTCGCCGTGGCGCAGTTTCGTCTGGAAGCCGACCATATTGTAAAGCGTGCCCAGCGCATTGTCCTGACGCAGCTGCACCACCGCGTGCGGCTTTTCATCGGGCTTGTGCGGATTGGTCAGGCCCACCGGTTTCATGGGCCCATGGCGCAGCGTTTCGCGGCCGCGCTCGGCCATCACTTCGATGGGCAGGCAGCCTTCGAAATAGGGCGTGTTGGCTTCCCAGTCCTTGAAGGCGATCTTCTCACCTTCAATCAAGGCGGTGATGAAGGCGTTGTACTGCGCCTCGTCCATGGGAAAGTTGATGTAGTCGGCGCCGTCGCCGCCCGGGCCCGCCTTGTCGTAGCGGGACTGGAACCAGGCCACATCGAAATCGATGCTGTCCTTATGGATGATGGGCGCGATCGCGTCGAAAAAGGCGAGTTCCGCCTCGCCGGTCAGCCCCTGCACGGCCTCTGCCAGTGCCGGGGAGGTGAGCGGGCCGGTGGCGATGATGACGCTGTCCCAGTCCTGCGGCGGCAGGCCGGCCACTTCTTCCCGTGCGATCGTAATCAGTGGATGGGCTTCCAGCGCCGCGGTGACGGCAGCGGAGAAGCCATGCCGGTCCACCGCCAAAGCGCCGCCCGCGGGCACTTGATGCGCATCACCGGCTTCCATGATCACCGAGCCGCAGCGGCGCAGCTCGGCGTGCAACAGGCCCACGGCGTTGGTTTCCGCGTCATCGGAGCGGAAGGAATTGGAACAGACCAATTCCGCCAGCCCGTCGGTTTGATGCGCGTCGGTGCCGCGGACGGGGCGCATTTCATGGACGATCACCGGCACGCCGGCGCGCGCCACGGCCCAGGCCGCCTCGCTGCCCGCAAGGCCGCCGCCAATAATGTGAATCGGTGCAAAACGGGTGTCTGACATGGGGGCACCGTAGTGATCCGGCGGCCTTAGGGCAACGGCGAGTGGCACAAATGGAGGGGGCGCGCGCCATTAGCGCATCGGCGCTGGCCGGGCGTCCTCGGTTCGGGTAAATTCGGTGCACGTTGGCACAGGTGGGGCGACACATGACCGCGACCTATTCGACATTTCAGATTGTGGGCCGGGCCCTCGGATTCACGTTTCTCGGCTTTTTCCGGAATATCGTCGTGGCGTTGCCGGTGGTCGTGCTCGGTGCCGCGCTGGGCTTTTACATGTCCGGGACCATCCTGGAGGGGATGCAGGGGCCGATCGCCAATGAGCCAGTGGTGCTGGCGGGGACCATGCTCGGCTATGTGGGCCTGCTGACACTGCTTTCGGTCTTTTGGCTGATGGCGCTCTATCGCGCTTACTTCCGCATGAATGACTGGGCCCCTTATGTGCCGGGGATTTCACCGCCGCTCGGCATGTCATTCATCGAGCCGTTCCGCCTGCTGCTGGCGATGATCCTGCAATATGTGGTCACCATTCTGGCGGGCCTTGTGGTCATGATCGGCATGGGCATTGTGGTCGGTATTCTCTTCGGGGTGGGGCAGCTGTCCTTTGATGGGGAAAGCCCGCTCGCGGCCTTGAATGGGGAAGGCACGGACGAGACCTTCGGGCTGATCACGGGGGTGACCATGGGAATCGCCTATCTCATGGCCGTGATCTTTCTCATCTGGTTCTCTGTACGGATTTCGACCTTCCTGGCGCAAACCGCGCGCACGAGTTCCATCGACTTGTCGGCCGCGTGGCACAGCACTCATGGCAGTGTGTTGAAGTTGTTCTTCGCCTTCCTGATTGGCGGCATCGGCTTGTCGATCCTGATCAGCATTGTGTTCGGGATCCTGGGCTTTTTCGCCGACGGCATCATGCCGGCAGGAGCCCCTAACGATGTGAGCACGCCGGCCGCCATGGAAGGCTATATCGTGTATTTCGCAGTGTTCTTTGTTCTCTACATCCAGGTTCTGCTGTCCTTCCAGGTGGGCCTGACCGGTGCGGCCTATGAAGCGGTCACCGGCGACATGGCCGATGGTGACGCGCAACCACCGGCCGCCGCAGCGGCCCCGGCCGAACCTGCCGCCGCCGCCTGATCAGGCCGTGGCGGCGCCAACCCGCAGATGAGGACCTCATGACCGGGTCATTGACGATCGGTAGCGTGATCGGCCGCTCTTTCGGCTTTGCCTTCGAGCATGTCGGACGGCTGTTTTCCATCAGTCTTCCCATGATCGTCGTGTTGATGATCATTGCGACCTTGCGCGTGCTCAACACACCCATGGTGTCTCAAGAAGAGCTGTTTGAGCCGCAGAATCAGGAGCTTTTGATCTCCTACCTGACGGTCGTCTATGGCTGGGGCTTTGTGGCAATGGTGCCGACGGTCATTCTCTGGACCGGCTTGTTCCGCGCCTGGTGGATGCCTGAGCGCACCGCGCCGATTCTGTGGGAAGGCCCGACCCAGTTCAAACTGCTGGGCGCGTATCTGGCGACGACGCTGCTTTGGTCCCTGGCCTTTGGGGCGGGGGCGCTGATCCTCGGGACGGTGGCGGGACTATTGGGCGCGCTGGCGGGGCAGGTGCTGGCAGGGCTTGTTGCGGTGGCGGGCGGTGTGGCGCTCTTTGCCTTCGCGTTGTGGTCCTTTGGACGGATCTGGATGGTCGCGCCCCATGTGGTGCGGACGGAACAGATGGATCTGGCCGGGGCCTGGGCCATGACGCGGGACCACGCTTGGCTGCTTGTGGGCATCTTTGTTGTGGGCATGCTCGCGGCGATTTTGGCGGGCATGACCTTGAGCATTGTGGTGGTGTCTGTGCTGCAAGGCCTGGGGCTTGACGGCTTGGTGAATGCCGCTTTGGTGGGGATGGGACAGTTCCCGCTGGAGAGCGGCACGGCGATCTCGCTGCCGCAGGCGATTATCGGCGCCTTCCTGGCAACGCTGTATCAGTTTGTCATCGCGGCCTTGTTCGCCTGCCTCACGGCCGGAACCTATGATGCGTTGACGGACGAGTTGAGCCGTGCTGGCGGCGCGGATCCGGCCAACGCCCCTCGTGTTTGAGAGGCCTTAACGCCTGATCCGCTCAAGCGGCTTTGCCACGAGCCCGCTTTGACGTGGTTTTGCTGGGCGCAGACTTGGCGGCGGCCTTTTTCTTGGCCGCTGGCTTCTTCGCGGTTGCCGATTTGCTGGGTGCCGATTTTCTGGGGTCAGGTGCGGACCGCGCCAAGATCTCTTTCAGGTAGTGCCCGGTGTAAGACCCTTCGGTCTGCGCCACGTCTTCGGGGCGGCCCTGCGCCACCACCTGGCCGCCGCCGTCGCCGCCTTCCGGCCCCAGATCCACGATCCAGTCGGCAGTCTTGATGACCTCCAGATTGTGCTCGATCACGACCACGGTGTTGCCGGCATCGACCAGTTCGTGCAGCACTTCCAGGAGCCGGCGCACATCTTCAAAATGCAGCCCGGTCGTCGGCTCATCGAGAATGTACAGCGTGCGTCCTGTTGCCCGGCGCGACAGTTCCTTGGCAAGTTTCACCCGCTGCGCCTCGCCCCCCGACAGAGTGGTCGCCTGCTGACCCACCCGGATATAGCCAAGCCCCACCCGTTTGAGGGTGTCGAGTTTTTCGCGCACTGCCGGCACGGCTTTGAAGACCTCAGCCCCTTCCTCGACCGTCATATCCAGTACATCGGCGATGGACTTGTCCTTGAAGCGCACATCCAGAGTTTCGCGGTTGTAGCGCTTCCCCTTACAGACATCGCATTGCACATAAATATCCGGCAGGAAGTGCATTTCGATCTTGATGACGCCGTCGCCCTGGCACGCCTCGCAGCGCCCGCCTTTCACATTGAACGAGAAACGCCCAGGTTTGTAGCCGCGCGCCTGGGCCTCCGGCAGGCCGGCGAACCAGTCGCGAATGGGCGTGAAGGCGCCGGTATAGGTCGCCGGATTGGAACGCGGTGTGCGCCCGATCGGGGACTGGTCGATATCAATGACCTTGTCCAAATGCTCAAGCCCTTCGATGGCGTCATGGGCACCGGGATGGTCCCGCGCGCCGTTGAGCCGACGGGCCGCCGCCTTGTAGAGCGTCTCAATGGTCAGGGTGGATTTGCCGCCGCCCGAAACGCCGGTGATGCAGGCCATGACACCCAGCGGAATATCCACCGTAATGTCGCGCAGATTGTTCTCCCGCGCGCCTTTGATCCGGAGCTGTCGTTTGGCGGAGACTGGCCGGCGTTCGGCGGGCACCGGGATCATCCGTGTACCCGTGAGGTACTGACCAGTGAGCGAGTCTGCACTGGCCATCACCTCAGCGGGCGTGCCTTCGGCAATCACCGTGCCGCCGTGCTCGCCCGCGCCCGGGCCCATATCCACCACATGATCGGCGGTGCGGATCGCGTCCTCGTCATGCTCGACCACCACGACCGTATTGCCGAGATCGCGCAACCGTTTCAGCGTTTCCAGCAGGCGGTCATTGTCGCGCTGATGCAGGCCAATGGAGGGCTCGTCGAGCACATAAAGCACCCCCGTGAGGCCCGACCCGATTTGCGAGGCGAGCCGGATGCGCTGGCTTTCGCCCCCCGATAAGGTGCCCGACCCGCGCGACAGCGTGAGATACTCCAGCCCCACATTGTTGAGAAAGTGCAGGCGTTCGTTGATTTCCTTCAGGATCCGCCCGGCGATTTCCTTTTGCTTGCGGCTGAGTGTTTTCGGCAGAGCCGCAAACCAGGCGCCGGCCTCCTTGATGGACAGCTCAGCGACCTGGCCGATATGCCGGTCGGCCACGCGCACGGCGAGCGCCTCCGGCTTCAGCCGGTAGCCATCACACTCTGTGCACGGTTTTTTGCCCTGAAAGCGTTCGATTTCCTCGCGCACCCAGGTGCTTTCCGTCTCACGCCAGCGCCGCTCCATATTCGGAATGACGCCCTCAAAGGTCTTCTTGGTATCGTAGCGGCGCAAGCCATCATCATAGGTGAAGGCGATCTTGTCCTCGCCGGAGCCGAACAGGATCACTTGGCGCAAGGTGTTAGGCAGGTCCCGCCAAGGCGTTGTCATCTTGCCGTTATAATGACGGCAGAGCGCATCCAGCGTTTGGGTATAGAAGGGGGAGGTGGATTTCGACCATGGCGCGATGGCGCCGGCGCGCAAGGACAGGCTTTGGTCTGGTACCACATTGGCGGGATCGAAATAGACTTCCGACCCCAGACCGTCACAGGCCGGACAAGCGCCAAACGGATTGTTGAACGAGAACAGCCGCGGCTCGATTTCCGGGATCGTGAAGCCCGAGACGGGGCAGGCGAACTTAGCCGAGAAGATCACGCGTTCAGGATCGCCGTCTGCCGTTTTACGATCGGCGAATTCGGCGATGGCGATGCCATCCGCCAGCCCCAAAGCCGTTTCGAAGGAATCCGCCAGCCGTTGCTCCAGCCCCTCGCGCACCGCGACCCGGTCCACGACCACATCAATATCGTGCTTCACCTTTTTGTTCAGAGCAGGGACGGATTCCAGTTCGTAGAACGCGCCATCGACTTTCACCCGCTGAAAGCCGCGCTTCAGCAGGTCGGCGAATTCCTTGCGATATTCACCCTTCCGGCCTCGGACCATGGGGG
>CAZVEE010000137.1:0-6284 GCA_964625525.1 uncultured Alphaproteobacteria bacterium
GATGTGGCGCGGCCGCAATCCGGGGATGTGCCGCCCGGGATGCGTTCGCGAAGCGGGTCGCTCAGCCCAGCCGCGGCCGATGCCAGCGCGTTCACTGCCAGCGATCCCGATGCCGGCGTCCCAGACACCAGCGACCCAGACACCAGCGTCCCAGACACGAGCGTCCCAGACACGAGCGTCCCAGACACGAGCGTCGACGTCTGGGCGCCGGCGGACAGTGACGACAGGGCCGAAAAGGACGAGGACGGATTTCGCCTGTGGCCCAAGGGATCCAAGGAGACCGAGGGCCTTGTTGGGGTGCGCCTTTTCCCCGCCGGCCAGTTGACCGCAGATGGCGCCCCCCGGACAAGCGATCCGGACAGCTTTCGCCTGTTTCCCCGTTCCTCCGAGGAGGCGGCCGAGCGCGCACCGGACCGGACCGGAGAGGATTACGACCCGGGCGATACGGATGTGGAAGTGGTGGACCTGCCCGAGACGCCGGAGCGGGCCCCGCTTGAGACATCCCTGGAGGACAGTTGGACCCGCCCGCCGCCCCCTCCGGAATTCGATGATCCGAACGAGGTGGCCGAAGAAGACACGCAGGCAGACAACGGCACTCCTGCCGGGATTATGGACCGCGACGAACGGCCCGGCAATGAGCCGCGGCGCAGGGCGGGTGAGGATGGTCTTGGGTCATGGTCACCGGGGCCCCGCTTCGGCGATCGCGGCGATGACAGACCGGCGCTTGCCACCTGGGCCCGCGAGGATCAGCGCCAGGGCGAGCGCCTGGAGGCGCGCGCCAGACGCGCCTTTGAGGATACCGAGTATGAACCGCCGACGGATGGTCTGGAAGATTTCGCATCGCAAGCCTACGAGCCCATGGCCCGGGATCGGGACTATGGCGCCGCCCTGCCCGTTGCCCCCGCCGCCCATCTTGAAACGGATCATCCGGTCCCCAGTGCCTTTGGCCATGCAAGCCTGTGGATCGGCTTGTTCACCCCAGTGGCCGCGCTGCTCGTTGGTGGGCTTTTCCATGTCATGGCGGGCCGGGCCTTTACGGCCTGGGCTCTTGCCTATATCGCGGGCATGCTGATTACCCTGGCGACGGGCATACTGGGCGCGCGCAACCGTTTGGGGCAGCGGGCGCTCGGTTGGTCAGGGGTTCTTGCCGTGCTGCTTCTGGCGGTCATCGCCGCGGTGGCCGTGATCCGGCTGCTCTGACCACCCGCGGGGCCCGCGGTGATCGGCATACGGTCTTTATTGCTGTGCGATCGGCGGTGGCTGCTCCTGCTCGGCAAAGCGGTCGGCAAGGCGCAGGCGCGCCTCCGGCAAAGGGCGGTTTTGGGCCGCAAAGACGTGACGCGCCAGAAAGTGTCCGGTAAGCAGCAGTCCATCGCGCACATCGCCGGGCAGGATGCTCATCTGCCGGCTGAGCAGGAATGGCGGCAAAGGCAAAAGTTTGTCGAGATAGGGAGTCGCGGCATCGGCGCACACGGCCCGGCCCGTGCGGGGGGACACGTGGGTCAGCCCGTCCCGGCTCCCGGTTACCGCGCAGCGTGACAGATCGAGCCCGAAGCCGAGGGCCTCAAGCAGACCCATTTCCCAGCGGACCATCAAGGCGGGCCACAGCTCGGGGCTGTCCATACGGTCGAGCAGGATCGCGAGGCCCGCATAGGGGCCCGGCATCGGCTCACGTTCGGGCAGTCCTCCAGCGGCCAGCGCGCACACCGCATTGAGACCCGCCAACGCGTCGGCGGTGCCCATGAGCGCGGAGGCCCTCTCCGCCACGGGCTCGACGGTGAATTGCCCCAGTTGATCCTCCAGGCGTGCCCGCCAGGTCGCCTCCACCGTGTTGCCGGGCTGGAGCACCGGCGCCATGCGCCGCGACGCGCCGCCGCGAACCAGTCCGCGCCATAGGCCTTTGGTTGCGCCCAATGCAATCAGGACGGCGTTCCCTTCACCGTGAGGGCGCGCCCCGAGCACAATGGCTTCATCTTTCCACTCAATCATTCCGAGATTACATGGCTTTTCATTCTCGCCAGCCTTATATAAAGCACAAAGAAAAAGTGGAATTCGATTGGACAGGGCCAAGACCTCCATCGCCAGACCACTAGCCGAAAGATCAGTACAGTATCTTGTGGGTGTTATAGCCTAAAATTGTGGAGCCACCGCGTGGACAGAACGGCCCTTTTGGCGCATTTCGAATGGCAGGCGGAATGGTGCCTTCGCCTCGGCTCCCCCTTATACGGCAGTATGCTGACCGTTGCGGCACGGGATATTCGCTCCGGCGGCCCGATTGCCGAGCTCTTGGGCGACTGGACCGAAGACCCGCAGGCCGCCGCCCTGGCCTTGCGAATCGCGGGCGCGCTTAAAACGCTGTTGCATCAGGGCCATTTACCGGCCTATGCGGATCTTTATGCCCCGCCCTTTGCCGGTGCCGCCCCGGGCCGGCTCCAGGCCCTGCTTAAGGATGCGGTGGCCGAACATGGCGAGTTCATTCGCACCTTCATCACACGCCCCGTACAGACGAACGAGCTGGCGCGCTCCTCCTGCCTTCTGGGCGGATTTCTGGACGTGGCCGAGACGACCCGCCTGCCGCTGCGCCTCCTTGAGATTGGCGCAAGCTGCGGCCTCAATCTGCTATGGGATACCTTCCATTACGATCTCATGGGACTGACCTGGGGACCGGAGAACAGCCCCGTCAATCTGTTCATCAAATGGCGCGGCATGCCGCCGGCCCTTGAAGCGCCGGTTTCGGTCGTGTCCCGCGAGGGCTGCGATATCAATCCACTCAATGTTCAGCTTGCCGATGACCTCTGCGTGGCCGAGGCGTATATCTGGCCAGAACAGGCCGATCGCCTCGCACGCTTTCGGGCCGGGGCGGCGCTCGCCCGCATCTACGGCATCCTGCTCGAAAAGGCAGATGCGGCCGCCTGGCTGGAACGGTCCCTGGACGCGCCGGAGCACGGTCAGTGTACCGTCCTGTTCCATTCCATCATGTGGCACTACATGCCGCTTGCCACCCAGAAACGCTGCATCGACTTGATTGAGGCCGCGGGCGCGCGGGCGACCCGGACGGCCCCCCTGGCCTGGTTGAGGATGGAGCCGGAGCGCCCCGACGCGATTCCGGAGATCCGTCTTACCCAATGGCCGGGCGGCGTCACCCGGCGCCTTGCCCATTGCCACCCCCACGGCGCCGACATTGAATGGCGGCCGGCCACCATCGCCCCTCCATCAAGCGGCGGATAAAACGGGGAATCACCCCGGATTTCGCGCCGCACGCACCCTCATCCCAGCCTTGGGCGCAACGACCGGGTTTTGCCTCTCGAACACGCACAAGTGAGATTAGGGTGCCGGGCGATGAATCGGCACTGCACTGAAGGCTGAAACTGCGGCCAGGCGCCACTGCGCCGCCCTTGCCCAGCGCCCCTGAAGATGAGCCCCTGAAGATGCGCCCTCGAAGCTGTGCCCCTATAGCTGCGCCCCCGAAGCTCCGATCGGGCGCGTGAGCGCACCAAACAGCAGTGCAGCGGCAAGCTGGACACAGACCGATTTGGATTTCTCGCCCGCTGCTAAGGAGAGCCGGCGAAACCGTCAGGTCGGCGCCTCGGTATCGGGGCGGATTTCGATGGTCACGTGGCTGATGCCGAAATGGGTGTCCAGATTGTCCCGTATCGCCGCACGCGCCTCGCAGGTATCCGCCTGTGTGTCGACGCAGGCCTGGAGCGTGGCCAGGATCCGGTCCTGGGTCAGGCACCAGATGTGCAGGTCCTCCACCCGGCGCAGACCGGGCACCTCCGCGATCAGGCGATCCCGCACGGCGTGGACGTCGATATGCGGCGGCGCCCCCACCAGGAGGATGTGACCCGAGCGGGCCGTAATGGACCAGCCGCTGCGCAGGATCAGCAGGGCCACCAAAACCGAGAGCAGTGGATCAATGGCGAGCCAGCCATACCAGGTGATCACCAGGGCGGCGATGATGGCCGCGACGGAGCCCAGCAAATCGCCGATCACATGGACGAGCGCACCCTGAATGTTCAGATTATCGCGATCTGCCCCGTGCAGAATGAAAAACGCCGCGATATTGACCAGCAGACCCATGATCGCAATGCCGAGCATGGTCTGCGCCTCAACCGCAACCGGAGCAAGAAGGCGTTGCACCGCCTCAAAGACGATCCAACCGGCGATGATCACGAGTGTCAGACCGTTGGCGAAGGCGGCCAGGATCTGGAAGCGGTGATAACCATAGGTGCGCAGATCGTCACGGGGCTGACGGGCAAGGCGAAACCCGAACCAGGCCAAGAACAGCGAAGCGGAATCGGCGAGCATGTGCCCCGCGTCGGCAATGAGCGCAAGGGAGCCCGAAATGATCCCGCCCACGGCCTCAAGGACCATGAAAACGCCCGTGATGAGCGCGGCCCACAGGGCGCGCCCCTCATTGCGGGCGTGGTGATGGCCACAGGCAGGCGCATCCGTATGGTGATGATGGTGGCCGAGCATTGCCGTCCGTTCCCCCGTCCCCGTGGCTGCGCTGGCGCTTCACCCGCAAGGCTATTCCTTCGGGAAGTCGAGCCCCATTTCCCGGTAGCGCGCCGGCTCGTCCTGCCACTTTTCCCGCACTTTGACGAACAGGAACAGGTGCACCCGGGTCTCGAGCATCTCCTCAAGATCCGTTCGCGCCAGGGAGCCGATTTCCCGCACGGTTCGTCCCTGTTTGCCTAGCACAATGGCCTTCTGGGTGTCCCGCGCGACATAGATGATCTGCTCGATTCTGATGCTGCCGTCGCGCAGGGTTTTCCAGCGCTCCGTTTCCACGGTGGTGTTGTAGGGCAACTCATCGTGCAAACGCACGATAAGCTTTTCCCGCGTCACTTCGGCGGCAAGGAGGCGCTGGGTCATGTCGGCGGCCTGATCGGCCGGATAGAGCCAGGGACCGGCCGGCATGGCCCCGGCCACATGGTCCATAAGATCGCCGACACCGTCGCCGTTCTGCCCCGAAATCATAAAAGTCTGCGAAAACGGGCCCGCGACGGACCATTCCTGGGCCAGGGGGAGCAACTGTTCGTGGCGCACGTCGTCGATTTTATTCAGGGCCAGAACCGCGCTGCGCCCCGCCGCCGTGAGGCCCTCGACGATCCGCTCAGTGTCTTCGCGCGACTTGCCGCCCCGATCCTTGGACGCAAAGCGGGCCACGTCGATCAGCACGACCACCGCGTCCGCATCCTCCGCCCCGCCCCAAGCGGCATCAACCATGGCCCGGTCAAGGCGCCGACGGGGTGCGAAAATGCCAGGCGTGTCCACAAAGATGATCTGAGCATCGCCGTGGAGTGCAACGCCGCGAATACGGGTGCGGGTCGTCTGGACCTTATGGGTGACGATGGAGACTTTGGTGCCGACGAGCTGGTTCACCAGCGTGGACTTGCCCGCATTGGGCGCGCCCAGAATGGCGCAAAAGCCGCACCGGCTGCGCTCGGCATGGGGGGCTTCGGGGGGCGTCTCGTCACTCATGAGGTCTGGTCTTCATTCACGTTTTCCCTGATCAGGACCGCTTCGGCCGCGGCCCGTTCCGCTGCCCGCTTTGACGCGCCCGCCCCCCGCGCCGGCGCAAGGCCCGGCACGGTGACCTCAACCTCAAACTCGGGCGCATGGTCCGGCCCCTCGCGCGAGACCACGGTATAGGTCGGGGTCTCCCGAATGCGGGCCTGGACCCACTCCTGCAGCCGGGTTTTGGGATCGCGCGGAACGGCATCGAGGGCCTCGATCCGGTCCGCCCAGAAGCGGCGAAAGAAGGTGAGCGCGGCGGCAAAACCGCCATCGAGATAGAGGGCCGCGATCAGCGCCTCGCAGGCATCGCCCAGAATCGCCGGCTTTGAGGCGCCGCCAGCCATTTTTTCGGACGCCGCCAGCACAATGAGCTGGTCGAGGCCGCATTCCACCGCCACTTCGGCGCAGGTTTCCTTGCACACCATGGCGTTAAGGCGGGGCGCCAGATCACCCTCGGGCGCCTTCGGATAGGCCTTCAGCAGGGCTTCGGCGGCCATCAGGCCAAGGACCCGGTCACCCAGGAACTCCAGACGTTCATTGATGCGCACGCTGGCCCCGCCCTTGGCCGCAGCCTTCTGGTCGACGCTGGCATGGGTCAAGGCTTCGAGCAGAATGTCGTGGTCAGAGAAGCTGTGGCCCAGACGCTCTTCGAAAGCCTCGACCACCGGCGCGGCCGGCAAACGCGGCGAACGGCGGCCCGCCCCCTTCCGTTTGGGCGTTTTCCGGCCACTGGACCCATCCGCCGGGCCCATGTGCTGAGA
>CAZVEE010000138.1:0-6188 GCA_964625525.1 uncultured Alphaproteobacteria bacterium
GAGCTTGAATCACTGTTCGCTAAAAATGGGAATCCTGAATCTCAACAGACCCTAGTGTGCTTTCCGGGCCGAAACCCGCACATACTTGTCCTCAAAGCGCTCTAGATGTCGATCTTCGCCAGCACGGGCACGTGATCGGAGGGGCGGGGCCAGTCGCGGGCATCGCTCAAGATGCGGATGTCGCTTGTGCGGTCCGCCAGCGTGGGCGTGGCCCAGATGTGATCAAGGCGCCGACCCCGATTGGAGGCGCGCCAGTCCTTCGCCCGATAGCTCCACCATGTGTAGACTTTTTCCGGCTCCGGCAGATCCCGGCGCGTGACATCAACGAAATCGTGGGAGGCTTGCGCCTCGCTCAGATGGTCGACTTCGACGGGCGTGTGACTGACCACGCCCAGCATTTGTTTGTGACTCCACACATCATGTTCGAGCGGGGCAACGTTGAGGTCGCCGACCAGAAGCAGTTTGGCGGTCTTTTTGCCGCGGCGACTGCCGTAGCATTCTTTCATCTCCGTCAGGAATTTCAGTTTGTGGTCGAACTTTTCGTTCTTCTCCGGGTCGGGTTCATCGCCGCCTGAGGGCACATAGAAGTTATGGATCTCAATATCATCGGCCACGGTCACTTGGATGTGGCGCGCATCGCCCTTGCCACAAAAGCCCATCTTGTCGCTGGCCGTAAAGGGCACGCGGGAGATCGTTGCCACGCCGTGATAGCCCTTCTGCCCATGCATGGCGATGTGCTCGTAGCCCAGATCATGAAGCGGCTTGAAGGGAAACTTCGTGTCCGGTGTTTTTGTTTCCTGAAGGCAGAGAATGTCCGGCTTAGCTGTTTCCAGGAAGCGTTCCACAAGGCCGATCCGCAGGCGGACAGAGTTGATGTTCCAGGT
This sequence comes from uncultured Alphaproteobacteria bacterium, assembly GCA_964625525.1. Lineage (GTDB taxonomy): Bacteria > Pseudomonadota > Alphaproteobacteria > JAJFIK01 > JAJFIK01 > CAZVEE01. Next base: position 885 of record CAZVEE010000138.1, read on the forward strand.
GGCAACGGTCAAGCTGGGCATGGGCCCTCTCAGAACAAGTTGAAACTGGAGCCGGCGATGCCCACAGGCCAGCGGCCGGCTTCGAACAGTTCGAATTTCGCGGTGAAGGGATGGTCTGGGTCCGCCTGGCCAACGACGAGGCTCAGGGCGGCAAGGTGGCAGGCTTGCACGGCGGCGCCAGCGGCGGCATTGACGATGCCGGTGTCGCGCACGTTCCAGAGGCCGGCGGCGGTATCAACGCCCAGGCGAATGGGAGCGGTGACTTCTGAGGCCACATAGGTCAGCGCCACATCCAGGGCTTCTTCGCCCAAGAGATCCACGGCCTCGGCCGTGAGGGCGGCGCGCAGTTGCTCTTCCGCCTCCCAGGACGCGGTGTCCCAGTCGAGGCTTTGCGCCGCGTCCGTCGCATCGTCCCACGTTGATAGGGGCGTCAGGGTGACGTCGGGAAAACCCAGATTGTCCAGGTAGCGCCGGGCCACCGTGTGCACCGTGCGCCCCGGCGGATTGCCGAGAGCGGTAAACCAGGGGCAGTGGCGGGCGGTTTCGACAAAGCGGCGCACCAGGGCCAGGCTCGGGCGCACGTCCACAAGCTCGTCAGGCAGGTCCGCGCCGTCTTCAGGATCCAGGAAGGGCATATCGCCAGAAGGTCTCATGGCCGGGCTTTTACGCCGCTCGGCGCGTGCTGTCATGCGCCTTGTCACAGAGAGCGTTGTGTCGCGCCCGCCCGCGACGGGGAATTGCACGCGTTGCGTGTATGGTGCGGTCGGTCGGGAGCCTTGACCGTGCCGGGAAAACAACGATTCGAAGGGGTCATGCTGAGCGGCACACTGAGCCCCACATAAAGAGACGCCCGGCTGCTGGGCAGACCGGGCGTCAGAGTGCGCTTTCGCAGCGCGCGCCGGGAGGGGATGATCCGGCGCATCGGGCGGGGTTGGATCTCTCAGCGGGGGGGCAACAGTGATCCAACATTCGTCCCGCCGTCCAAACAAATTTAGGGAGACCCTGTTGCGGGTTCAATGGCGAAAGAGCGTTAAATCGGCGCCGGGCGGCCTGCGCGCGTGGCGGGCTGATCGGCTTGATACTCCCTGTTTGGGTGTGCGGGTCTCGGACCCCCAAGATATTGTGGTATTTAAGCACCGGCGCGCGGGAAAATTTTTTCCAGTCTCAGGTTCGCCCGTCATGATCTCGTGTGGGTTGCAATCGCGGCCCATCAAAGGGTGTGGCCTGTAGACCCTGTCCGGAAGATCTGATTACACATTCAACAGCAGGTGTTCCCGTTCCCAAGGCGAAATGACCTGCTGGAACGCGTCATGTTCTTCGTCCTTCACGTCCAGAAACAGTTTGATGAAGGACTCGCCCAGAGCGTCGTGAAGCGCGCTCTCCTGGCGCAGCAGGTCCATGGCGTGGAGCATGTGCCGGGGCAGGGCATAGGAAGACACTTCATAAGCGCTGCCCTTCAGCGGCTCCGTCGGCGTCAGCCCCGCGACCATCCCCAGATAGCCGCAAGCCAGTGAGGCCGCGACCGCCAGATAAGGATTGGCATCCGCGCCCGGCACCCGGTTCTCGACCCGGCGCTGTCCCGGTGCTGAATCCGGCACACGCAGGCCCACCGTGCGGTTCTCCTTGCCCCAATGGGTGTTGATGGGCGCGGAATAGAATTTCAAGACACGGCGGTAAGAGTTCACATAAGGCGCGATCAAGGGCATGGCGGCGGGCAAATAGCTTTGCAGGCCGCCAATATGGCCCATGAAGAGGACCTCGTCTTCTTCCGCAAACAGATTTTTGCCGGTTTTGGCATCCAGCACATTCTGGTGGATGTGCATGGCGCTGCCCGGTTCCTGCTCATAGGGCTTGGCCATGAATGTGGCGTAGACGCCGTGCTTGAGAGCAGCCTGGCGGACGGTGCGCTTGAACAGGAAGACCTGATCGCACAGGGCCAGCGGGTCGCCGTGGTTGAAGTTGATCTCCACTTGCGCGACGCCGGCCTCGTGGGTGAGTGTGTCCACGTCAAGGCCCTGGTCCTCGCAAAAGTCGTACATATCGTCAAACAACGGATCGAATTCGTTCACCACATCGATGCCGTAGGACTGGCGACCTGATTCCGGGCGGCCTGAGCGGCCCACGGGCGGTTCCAGCGGATAGTCTGGGTCTGGATTGGTTTTGGAGAGATAGAATTCCAGTTCCGGGGCAATGACGGCGCGCCACCCCTTCTCAGCATAAAGACCCAAGACTTTGCGCAGCACATGGCGGGGGGCAATGGAGACAGGCTTGCCGTCCGTGTAGATTGCATCGCAGATGATCTGGGCCGTGGGTTCTTCATACCAAGGCACCGTCCGCATTGTGGCGGTGTCTGGCTCCAGGATAACATCCGGTTCGGTTTCTTGAATGACCGGGCTGTCGGCCACATCGCCAGTAACCAATTGTCCGAAGACGGATTCAGGAATGCGCAAGCTACCGCTTTCGGCGGTGGCGAGATATTTGGCCGTGGGCAGGATCTTGCCGCGGGGAATGCCGGCAATATCAGAGATCATGCACTCCACTTCGCTCACTCGGTTGGCTTTCAGCCAAGTGGCGATATCAGTTGTATCCGGATCATATGGGGTGGTCATGGCGGAGGGCTTTCGCTTGAGCATAGGCACGGGCCGCATCGCCGAAGGCCGCGAACAGCGCCCGATAATGAGGCGTTTCCAAGGGGCGCCAATCCGGGTGCCACTGGATAGAGAGCATAAAGCCCGGCGCGCCGGGTCGAGAGATCGCCTCGATGGTGCCGTCGGACGCGCGGGCTTCGATACGCACATCCGGGGCCGGACGGTCAATGGCCTGGCCATGCAGGGAGTTGACGTCGAGGTGACCATCCGTGGTCAGCGGGCCGAGGAGTGTTTCGAGCAAGCCGCCGGGCTCAATCGTGACGCTGTGGCGGGGCGCGTAGCGAGCCTGCACCGGCTTGCCATAGGGTTCGCGATGGTCAAGGCGTGGTGCGTGTCCGGGGGCGGATGGCACTTCGTGCACATGCTGGTGCAAGGTCCCACCCAGCGCCACGTTCACTTCCTGGTGGCCGCGGCAGATGGCGAGCAGCGGCAGGCCTACCGCGATGGCATGACGGATGAGCGGCAAGGTGAGCCCATCACGGGCGGGGTCGAGAGCGTCCCGGTCGCGAGGCGCCGGGCCGCCATAGTGTACCGGGTCCACATTCGAGGGCGACCCGGTGAGGAGGAGCCCGTCGAAGGGGGCGAGCAGGGTGGCGGCATCCTCCGGGGGGCCGGGGAGGGCGGGCAGCAACAGCGGCTGCCCCGCCGCCGCGTCAACCACGGCGGTTGCGTATTTTTCGCCCACCGCCTGATACGTTAGGTCATCGATCGGTTTGCGGTCGCAGGGAATCGCGATGAGCGGGCGCATGGATCAATCCCGCACATCCTCGAAGTCGTAGTCCGTGGGCACGAACAGGGCCGGGTCCAGCGATACACCGTGCACCACATCGCGCAGGGCGATGGTGGTTTCAATGCCTTGCGCATCCATGATCACCCACTGGCGCAGCTCCAAGTCGGGTTCGGAGAAGATCATGGTCAGGCGGCCCTGAGCCAAGCCGTCTTCTTCTTCGGCGGTGACAAACAGGCGGCCCTCCTCCCGGTCCAGGTCGGTGACCGTGGTGTCCTCGGCCAAGTTGATGCGGTCATCGAGCAACAGCTTCAAGGGCGTGGCGCTGAGCGGATAGGAGTTCACCGTCTCCAACTCTTTGTCTTCCACCGAGACGAAGGTGCCATTGGAGACAAACAGCACCTGCACCGGCGGATCATATTCGAAGCGGATGCGGCCGGGCTTGCGCATGTAAAACGTGCCGGTGGCCATGCCGCCATTGCTCGACAGCTGGACGAAACTGCCCTTGAGCGTCGTGAGATCGTTGAGATAGGCGCTGACCCGATCCAGATCCGCCAGGTCCTGGGCGCTGAGATGGGGATTTTGCATCTCGTCATCGGCATGCGCGGCGAGACCGAGCGGAGTGAACGCGAGACAAGCGGCCAGACAAGCGGCGCGAAACAGGCTCTTAGGCATGAAAGCATCCGTCTGATGAACGGCGGCAGGGGCATGATGCCGTCCGACCGCCCTGATTGCATCGTGACCCTCACGTAAGACGGGGTTTGCGTCAATTGTGAGGTTGGGGCGGGTCGGTAGGCGGGCGCTTTGGCCTGTGCTAGAGACGCCCTGTATCCGGCCCACAGGGTCTGCGCCGCGCGCGGCCTTCTCAGCATCCAAGTGAGATTACCATGAGTGAAACAGCCCCCATTCGCCGGGCCCTGCTTTCCGTTTCCGACAAGGCGGGCCTTATCGAATTTGCCAAGGGATTAGCGCGCCACGGGGTGGAATTGGTGTCCACCGGCGGCTCGGCGCGGGCGCTGAAGGACGCGGGCCTGGCGGTGCGCGACGTGGCGGAGCTGACCGGCTTTCCCGAAATGCTGGACGGGCGGGTGAAGACCCTGCATCCCATGGTGCATGGGGGGCTGTTGAACCGGCGTGACAACGCCGAGCATCGGGCGACCGTGGCGGCGCATCAGATTCCGGACGTGGATCTGATCGCGGTCAATCTCTACCCGTTCGAGGAAACCGTCGCCGGCGGGGCGGATTTCGCCACAGCCATTGAGAATATCGATATTGGCGGGCCGGCCATGATCCGCTCGGCGGCCAAGAACCACGCCTTCGTTACGGTCGTGGTGGAGCCAAGCGATTACGCGGTGGTGCTTGATGATCTCGACACGCATCAGGGTGCCACATCGGAGGGGTTGCGGCGGCGACTGGCGGCCAAGGCCTATGCGCGCACCGCCGCCTATGATGCGGCGATTTCCGGTTGGTTTGCGGGCGAGCTGGGGCTGGAGGCGCCCCATTGGCGCACGGTCGGCGGGGCGTTGAAACAGACGCTGCGCTATGGCGAAAACCCACACCAAAGCGCAGCCTTCTACACCACCGGCCAAGCGCGGCCCGGCGTGGCCGGCGCGACCCAGGTGCAGGGCAAAGAGCTCTCATACAACAATATCAACGACACGGACGCGGCCTTTGAACTGGTCAGCGAGTTTGACCCGGCCGAAGGCCCCGCCTGCGCCATCATCAAGCACGCCAATCCGTGCGGTGTGGCGCGCGGGGCGAGCCTCATGCAGGCCTATCAGCTTGCCTTGCGCTGTGACCCGGTCAGCGCGTTCGGCGGCATTATCGCGGTGAACCAGACCCTTGACGGCGCAGCGGCCACGGAGATGGCGAAGATCTTCACCGAGGTGATCATCGCGCCGGACGCCGATGACGAGGCCCGCACAATCT
>CAZVEE010000139.1:0-5960 GCA_964625525.1 uncultured Alphaproteobacteria bacterium
TTTGGTTTTCTTTGAAAGGGCTGTAGAATGACAATTAAAGCCGCGGCCTGGATCTGGCCGGGGCGTTTTGCGTTTTGCGTTTTGAGGGCAGGGGCGGGGAGGCTGGTTAAACGAACAGGTCCGCTTCGGCCGTCATCTCATCGGCCATGATACCGTCAAGCAGGATCTGGACGCTGGTGCCATCTTCGCCCACGGCGAACACCACCACCCAACCCAAGGGCTCAAATGTTTTGACGAGCACGGAGCGGTTAGCCCCCAAATCCGTCAGATCCAACCAGTCGCCGCCCAGTTCGAAGTCCTTGATGATATCCATTCCATCATCGCCAGGGCCGAAGCTGAAGATGTCCGCCTCCGGACCACCCATGAGAATGTCGTTGCCGGCCCCGCCCATGATGACATCCGATCCGGATGCGGTGGTCTTGGTCGTCTGCGCCCCGCCCGTATCCCCTTGCAGTACGTCATTGCCGGCCCCGCCAGCCAGGGCATCATCCGACCAGTGACCGGTCAACATGTCATTGCCGTCCCCGCCCATCAGAAGGTCACGGGCAGTGCCGCCGGTCATCATGTCCAGGGCCGCGCCGCCCGCATCTCGCTCGTAGAACACGAAGACATCGTCCTGAAGCTGATCGATATCGGTATTGCGCTCGATCACATCGGCCAGGCTGGTGCTCCAGATTTCCGCGCGTTCATCCGGATCGAGCATGCGCTCGCTCCACTGGCTGTCACCGTCGCGCAGGCGTGAAAACTGATCGACCAGGATGGCCGAAAACAGTGGCCCTAGCATCCCGTCTGCCACCGGATCTTCCGCCAAACCGCCGACCCAGGCATCCACCCAGGTCACCGAGCCATAGGCCTCAGCAAGGCGCGCCTGCACGGCTGGATCATTGCTGATGTCGCTGAAGTCGGCAGCGGGGGGCAAACCCATGGCCACGCGCAACTCGTTATAGGTGCTAAGGCCATGATCACGGCCACGCTGAATATTCAGCGCCGCGAGATCGAGCCCTCCGGCACCAGGCGCTCCAAAGAGGAACGAGCGCACATCTTCCACGATAATGGCGTCCAACTCCTGGGCGGGGGTGGCCGCGAGACCACGAAACACCGCGTCGATGCCGCCGGCTTCGCGCAGCAGATCCGGCTGAAAGAACGCGTCACGCAGAGCCACCGGTCCTTCGGGGACGGACTGACCGTTCTCCTCCAGCCGTGCGATCTCCGGTGACAACAGGCTGTGCCCAAGGCGGAACGCCGCGGTGGAGAACTCCGTACTGATGCCCGGATTGATCTGCAGGTCATACCCCGCATAGGGCAGCAAGGCGCTGCCGCCGACCAATGCCGGCAGGAATTCATTGAACGTGATGGCCTGAACGAGCCCTTCGACCCGCGCCCGGGCCGCGCCATAGAGTTCGTCCGCCGAAAGCGACGGATGGGCTTCGGCCAGCTCGCGCACGTGGCGGTTATGTTCTTTGACGAACACAATATGCAGCGAGGTGAGCGCGATGTTCTCGCCCGCGCGGACATCGCCAGCCAGCAGGCCATCATCATCGTCCGTTTCCGGCAGAAACCCGTCTGGCGTTAGGTAGAGCAGACCTCCAGGGCCGCGCAGAGCCGTCGCCATGGCCGCGTCTGAGCCATAGACCATCGAGGCATCCAAAAAGGCGGTGATCTCATTCTCATGGACCCGCGCGACGCCGTTCACGCCGGTGCCGTCGCGAAACTCCGAGCGCTCGAAAGGAATCATACTGCCGGGCGTGAAGAAGGCATCGCCGGCCGGCGCGATGATGGGGGCAAACTCCGTGTGGCCCTCCGCCGTCAGCGTGATGTCATGGTCGATGAACTGGCCCCAGGCCCACAGCATATTGCTGGCACCCTGGCTGTTGGGCATATCGCTTTCGGGGCGGAAGACCGCATTGGAAATGCTGCGCGGGTCGGGCCGGCCCACGGGCAAGTCGCCCTGACCGTCCGGGTACCCCACCGGGCCCAGGCGCAGTAACGCCGTTCCGGTCGCGCCCCAATCGGGCCTGTCGGTATTGTTGCCCGTGCCGTCGGGCGTGCGTGTCGAAATCGTGACCATGATCCGGTCCTTACAATGCCTGTCTCTTATAGACAGCGCATCTTATGCGATTTGGGGTGCACCACAGAGGACGCGCTTGTCACATTCATATAATTGTATATATACATATTATATGGATACAGTACCGCAGCCACTGATCGATCATGAGTCTCTCGCGTGGACGGCGCAGGTCACCGCCGCGTCTTATCTGCTCAAAGCCATGGCCAGCCCGCACCGGCTCATGCTGCTGTGTACACTAGGCAAGGGGGAGCGGTCGGTGGGTGATCTCGCTCAAACGGTTGGGTTGCGACAGGCGACCGTATCTCAACACCTGGCGCGCCTCCGGCTGGAGCGTCTCGTGGAGACACGCCGGGCCGCGCGCACGGTGTATTACCGCCTGGCGGAGGGGCCCGCGGCGGCGGTGATCCAAGTTCTCCACCACTTCTATTGTCGCGGCGCTGAGGCGCCACCCCACCCGTAACCTCACAAGGACCTCTTTGCGATGAGCACGACGGAACACCTCGGCGCGGCGACGCTGGAAACACTGAGCCCGGCGGATGTGAAAGAGCGGTTCGACCGCAATGAGATCGTCTTGATCGACGTGCGCACGCCCAATGAATATGCCGCCGAGCATATTCCGGGTGCGTTGCTTTTCCCGATCGCGTTCTTCGACGCGGACAAGCTGCCCGATCAGGCGCGCAAGCCCGTGGTCTTTCACTGCGGGTCGGGGATGCGCTCGCGCAAAGTGGCGGAACTGTGTGCCGCAAGTGGCCTGACACGTCTGGCCCATATGGACGGTGGACTGGGTGCGTGGAAAGACGCTGGCTTTCCTTACGTGGCGGTGGACCCAGCCACGGGCCAGTTCGTGCCGCGCCCGTAAGCTCCAGACGCCCATCGCTCCAGAGCCCCGCCATCCCAGTTGACCGCCATGCCGCCGCCATGCGGAAATACCGGTTAAGAACAGGGAGGAACGGCCATGGCAGGTGATCTGTATTTCAGCGGTCAAAAGACGGCGCGCGGCCTTTTTGAGCAGAATGCCCGCCGCTTAGCATCGGACATGATCGCGCGGGGGCTGGGCCCCGATGACGTGATCGCGTTGATCATGCGCAATGACCCCGCGGCCCTCGCCGTGGCCGAGGCGGCCCGGTATGTGGGTCTGCGCTATGTCAGTATCAACTGGCATGCGGCGGCGCCGGAAGTGCAGCACATTTTGGAGGACTCGCAAGCCAAGCTGCTCTATGGCCATGCGGACTTGCTCGCCCCGCTTTTGGACGCCGTTCCCGAGGGCGTTGGCGTGGTGCGCGCGCCGGTGCCGCCAGCCATTGCCGCGTCTTATGGAGTACAGGACGCGGCCGTGCCCGGCGCTGTGTCGATGGCGGATATTCTGCACACGGCGCCTGGCTATGAGGGGCCGGCCCAGAAGTATCGCGGCATGTTCGCCTATACATCCGGCAGTACGGGCAAGCCCAAGGGCATCCGGCGCGCCTTCAATCCGGATGGCCCGGACACCTGGCAGACCTATGCGGGTTTGGGGCGCAACCTCCTTGGTGCGCAGGCGGGCGATCGCTTCTACAACGCCGCCCCCCTCTATCACAGTGCCCCAAATGCACTGGCGGGATTTGTGCTCGCCACAGAAGATGTGGACTTATTCATCGATCCGAAATTCGATCCGGAACTCTTCTTACAGACGGTTCATGACCACCGGATCACTCACGCCTACATTGTGCCGACCATGATGGTTCGGCTACTCAAACTGCCCCAGACGGTGCGGGAGCGCTATGACATCAGCTCCCTGCGGTTCACGATTTCCACGGGGTCGCCGTGTCCGGTGGATGTGAAGCACGCCATGATCGATTGGTTCGGCCCGGTACTGAACGAATCTTATGGGGCAAGCGAGATCGGGTTCATGACCTTGATCAGCAGTCAGGAGGCCCTCGCCAAACCCGGTTCGGTGGGTAAGATTCTAACCGGGGGAGCGGTCAAAGTGCTCGACGCAGACTTCAATGAGCTGCCACCAGGGGAAGTGGGCCTGCTCTATATTCATTTGCCCATGTTCGGAGACTATCGGTACACGAATGTCGACGGCAATCTGGACGGCCAGCGCCAGGGTGCCTTTTCGACCGTAGGGGATGTGGGGCATGTGGATGAGGACGGCTATATCTTCATCAGCGATCGCAAGAAAGACATGATCATTTCCGGCGGCGCCAATATCTTTCCTGCCGAGATCGAGGCGCAACTCATTCTTATGCCGGAGATTGCGGACTGTGCCGTGTTTGGGGCCCCCGATCCAGAGTTCGGCGAGATCATCGTGGCGGCTGTCACCTGTCAGCCGGGCACCTCTGTGACCCTGGACAGTGTGCGGGCGTTCCTAGCGCCGCGCCTGGCCAAGTTTAAACTCCCGCGCATTGTCGATATCCACGATGCCCTGCCGCGCCATGACAGCGGTAAGATCTTCAAGGACAAGCTGCGCGCACCGTATTGGGAAGGAAGCGGACGGAAAGTCTGATCCGTCCATGGCCCTCAGTGATTGAGCAGCACCAGCTTGCCTGTGAGGCGTCCCGCGGCCAGACGCTCATGAGCGTCCGCCGCACGGGCAAGCGGCAGGCGATCATGGATTTCTGGCGCGAGGACGCCGTCTTCCAAAAGCGTGAACAGCGTGTGCAGATCATCATTGAACCGGGTCGGTTGAGCCGCGCGCCGGCCGGCAATGTCAAACCCCATAACACCGCGATTATCCGCCAGCAGATCAAGTGGTGTGAAGCGTGGCTGAAACAGCACCTGCCGCAGCCCGCTCCAAAGACTGAACCGTCCGCTGGGAAAGACATCCATGGCACCGTAGCTGATCACGGCCCCCGAGGGGCCAAGCGCCTCATAAGAGCGGCGCATATGGTGCCCGCCCATATGGTCGAACGCGGCCGTGACGCCCGCGCCATCGGTGATGGCGGCAACCCGGGCGACAAAGTCCTCCTGCGTATAATCAATGGCCATGGCGCCCAAGGTTTCCAGCACGGCCTGCTTGGCGGTGGAGGCCGTCGCAATGGCCCGCAGACGGTAATGGGCGGCCAGTTGCAACAGCGCCTGGCCCACGCCGCCCGCGCCGCCATGCACCAGGATCCAGTCTCCGGCCTCCAGCGGTACGCAGCGGTGCAGCATTTGAAACGCGGTCGTGTAGTTCAGGATCACGGCGACCAGAAGGCCGGCATCCAAGGCATCCGGCGCTCTCACCGCCCAGCTGGCCGGTACGGTGCGATGGCGCGCATAGCTACCTTGGACCGTCAGAGCACCAACACGGTCGCCGACCGCGAAGTCCTCCACCCCGTCACCCAATGCCCGAACCCGTCCGATCACATCATAACCTGGGATGGCTGGCAGAGAGACACCTGGATATCGGCCCTCGCGCAGTATGAGATCCGCAAAGGCCACCCCGGCGGCTTCCATCTCGATGAGAATCTCACCAGGTTGGGGGACCGGCATGGGCACTTGTGTCATTTGCAGGATATCCGGTCCACCCGCCTGGGGCACACGGATGACCTCGGTCACAGTGGTCATGCGTTCAAAGCCTCCACGAGAGCGCTTTCAGGAAAAGTGTGTGCGGTTTTCCGCCGTGAAAGCGCGTCAAAGTAAGGACTGAGAGCCGTACCCGGCCGCGTCATGTCAATGGCGATCATGCCTGACATCAGCGCGTGGAAAAAGACGCGTCTGGCCGCTGATCCGGCGGGCGCCAACACGGCGCCGCTCCATGGTCGGGACACCCCCGGGCCGTGCGCACATCACAGTGAGGGCGCGCCCCGTGATGTGCCCCAAGCGCTGGCCCTGTGCGGCCCCGCTGAAGACGGGCAGAGGTGATAAGGACTAGGTTGGTAGCGGAGGTCCGACTCGCATTTGCGTTCCTATTCAACGCATATGACCTCCT
>CAZVEE010000140.1:0-5726 GCA_964625525.1 uncultured Alphaproteobacteria bacterium
CACTTTTCCTGAAAGCGCTCTAGGATTGCGGCTCTGGGGCAGCAGCCCAGGAGCGGCGCAGATCCGGCAATGTAGGTGCATTGGCGATGTTCAGGAGCAGTTCCACCCAGGCGGCACCGTTGGCCACGGCGCCGTGATCAAACAGCATTTGTGCTTTCTCGCTCAGCTCGGCGATAGACAACCGGGCCTCCGGATCCCCTTTGGCGTGGGTGCGCCGGGCATCAAGGCGTGTGCCATCGCGCAAGGTCACCGACACAGCCGAACCCCAAGCCGTGGGATAGGCGGCCTGATAGAGCGGTTCGGTCATGACCGTGACCCGGGCTCGCAATGGCGCCAGAGCTTTACGGGCCTCGGCGTCGAAAGCCGTGAAGTCCACCTGGTCTTGGCCGAGCGCCGCCGCCACGCAATGCTGGAGCGAGAACTTCGCCTCATAGTCACTGGTCGGCGCGATGCGGTCGCATAAGGCCAGGGCCGCGTCATAGCTGCGCACATGAACTGCGCCGATCTGATCCGCCCCCTGGTCGCGGGCCGCGATCTGGGCGCGGATGTCCTGGGCGGCATCAATGGCGGGGTGGGTATGCCGGCAGGATGGCCAGGGTTTGATGGATGTCAGATGGATCTGCCACGGCGCCTCCAGGTCGCTGAGCACACGATCTGGCTCGGCATCCGGGCACGCGCCCTGAAAGAACCCGCGCTCACCCTCCAGAATTTTGGGCGGGCCGGTGAAGCCATGGGCCGCCAGGCTGGCGGCCAGAAAGCCTGCTTCGGCGGCGCGGCCCGCATGCAGGTGCTTGCTCATGGCGCCGGTGTCCAGGAATTCCCACAGGCCAGCACTCTGCGTGCCCGCATTGCCGAGGGCATGGACCAGCGCCGGCGCATCGAGCGTGAGCAAGGACCCGACCGCCGCCGCCGCGCCGAAGGGACCGCATGTCGCGGTGTTGTGCCAGGTCTTGTAATGCGCCGGACCCACACCCATCCCGATCCGGCAGCACGCTTCAAAGCCCCGAATGACCGCGTCGAGAAAGGCCGTCCCGTCCGCGACCGTATGCCGGGCCGCGGCCCAGGCCGCCGGTACCACCACGCAGCCCGGATGCACCACCGACGCCCGGTGCAGGTCGTCCACTTCCAGAATGTGGGTCAAGGCGCCCATGACGAAGGCTTCGCGGCCAGGGTCTCGCGCGCCCACGGCGGTTGGGTCAAGCGAGCGATACCACGCCCGCACGATGCGTCCGGGTTCCGAGGCGCGTCCCCCCAAGGCGTTTGCCACCGCATCCAGCACGAAAGCGGCCGCCATGCGCCGGTCCGTGTCAGTGATTGGCTTGGTCAGCAGATGCTGGGCCAGGTGTTCTGTCAGGCTGCCCTGCGATAGCGGTGGGGGATTCACGGTGGAATCGCTATTCTGGGTCATCATGGGATCGGGCAATGCGGTCATCGGTACGGCGTGCTCACCTTGTGTTAAGACCCGGGGGCGCGTTCAGGGTCGGGCTCGTCTCGCAAATGGCTGAATGCGCTGTCATACCAAACCGCTCGCGCCGCCGCGGCGCAACCCAAGAACGGAGTGCAACCGTCCATGACCGCTCGTCACCGTTTCGCCGACCGCGCGGAAGTGTGGATCGCTGCCCGTTCAGCCCTGTGGCTGACTCTTGTGGGCGCGCTCCTGCTGGCGGGGTGCGCCGGGCGCAGCAGCGGGCCCGGGGCGGGGCCTGTCGCGGTGCCCCAAGGGGGCGGCTTTTACAAAGTAGGCACTCCCTATCAGATCGACGGCCGCTGGTACTACCCGCGCGAAGACTGGAACTATGATCAGATCGGCATGGCCTCTTGGTATGGCGAGACGTTCCAGGGGCGCCCGACCGCCAATGGCGAAGTCTTCGACATGCATGCGCTCACGGCGGCGCATCCCACATTGCCCATGCCGACGCGCGCCCTCGTGACCAATCTTGAGAATGGTCGCTCGGTGGAGGTGCGGATCAATGACCGAGGCCCGTTTAAGCGGGATCGCATCATTGATCTGTCCATGCGCGCGGCGCAGGAACTGGGCTTTTTCCTGCAAGGCACCGCGCGCGTGCGCGTGCAGATGCTGGGGCGGGCGCCGCTTGGCCCCATGGCGGAAGTGGCGCCGGACGCGGTCGCGCCCATGATCGTGCCGGCCAGTGGCCAAATCCCGCGCCCGGTGCCGCCGGGAGGCGTGCCGCTCGCGGCCGTGCGGGCCAAGGCGCTGCCGCCACCGGAAGTCTTGGCCCAGGAGGCACCGGCCGTGAACGCGCAACAGGCGCGTGCGGCCCTTGATCGGTTGGGTGATCCAAATCCGCGCCTGCTTGATGCGCCCCTGACCGAGCCGGCGCTTCCCGGGCTTGAGCCGATGGCGTCTGCGTCCATGCTTGGCGATCCGAACGCGTCCGTACCCGCCATTGAGGCGGCCCGGCGCATGCCCCAGCCGGAAATCCCAGAACTCAGCGAATTCAGCGTGGAGGCCATTCTGGCCGCGGAGTTTGCCGGTCAAGAGATCCGCACGCCGCCCCCTTTACCGCCGGAGCCTGAACCGGTTCGCCCCTTGGTGAGCCCGCTCGCGCCCTCAAGAGAACCGGACCCGTCCCCGACGCCCGCGCCGTCATCCCTGCCGGAGTTGGATCTGGAGCCGGGCCCCGCGCCGGCTCCGCCGCCCGTGCAAACCCGCGCCGCCGCGCCGCCACCGGCGGCGGCGACACTGCCCGAACCGCCCCGTGAGACGCGCCAGGTGTTCATCCAGCTCGGCGCGTTCCTCATTGAGCGCAACGCCCGGGAAGTGATCGCGGAACTCACCGGGCGCACGGACGGGTTGGGCGAATTGAGCATCTGGCCCATTGAATCCCGCGGCCGGACACTGCACCGGGTGCGCTTGGGGCCGCTGTCGTCCGAGGCGCAGGCCCGCGAGGCCCGTGATCGGCTGATTGCGCTGGGCTATCTGGATACGACGGTGGTCATCGACTAAACGCGCCCCCACATGAGGGTCGCAAGCTGGGGCGTGGGCGAAGCGGATGACGGCAAGGAGAAAAGGCATGGGACGGCACTGGGGTTGGATTGCAGTGGGGACCGTGATGCGACTTTGCGCCGTGGTGGCGCTGCTGGGGGCCCTTGCGGCGCCGGTACGGGCGGAAGACCCGTTCACCACCCCAGCTGACTACGCCATCATTATCGATGCCGAGACCGGAATTCCGCTGTACGAGAAAAACGCCGATGAGCTGATGGCGCCGGCCTCCATGAGCAAGCTCATGACCCTGTTACTCGTCTTTGAGCGGCTGGAGAACGGTGAACTGACGATGGATGACGAAATCCTCATCAGTGAGGACGCGTGGCGCCGGGGCGGCGCCCCATCAGAATCGTCCACCATGTACGCGCCCGTGAATTCCCGCGTGCCGTTGCGCGATCTGCTGCGCGGCATCATCGTGCAGTCTGGTAACGACGCCTGCATCGCGATTGCGGAACACATTGCGGGCTCTGAGGAACAGTTCGCGGCGCTGATGACCGCGCGAGCCCGCGAACTGGGGCTGGACAATTCGATCTTCGCCAACGCCACCGGCTGGCCGGATCCGGCCCATCTGGCAACGCCCCGGGAACTGGCGCTGATCGCGCGGCGGATCATTCAGCAGTTTCCACAATATTATCCGATTTTCTCGGAAACCGAGTTCACCTGGAACGGCATCACGCAGCGCAACCGCAATCCGCTGCTGCATGTCTTTCCGGGTGCGGACGGCATGAAGACCGGCCACACGCAGGCGTCCGGTTACGGTCTGGTGGGCTCGGCCGAGCGCAACGGCCAGCGCTTTATCGTCGTCTTCAATGGCCTTGATAGTCAGCGCCAACGCGCGTCTGAGGCCCGGCGGCTGATGGGCATCGCGTTCGGGGCCTATGAGCGCCAAGACCTGTTCGCGCCCGGCCAGACAGTGGCTCAGGCGAGCGTCTATGGCGGCGACACAGAGACCGTCCCGCTCGTCATTCAAAGTGAAGTGACCGCGTTCGTGCACAAAGGCTCGCGCCGGGATGTCCGGGCCAGTGTGACCTATCAAGACCCGCTGATTGCTCCGGTCGCGCAAGGCCAGGAGATTGGCGTTATGACGGTGACGATTCCGGGGCAGGCCGACATCGTGTTGCCGGTCTTCGCCAGCGCCAGCGTTGAGGAACTCGATTTCTTCGGTGGCCTGGTGCTCTGGGGCACCAATAAGGCGCTAGGGAATGAAGAGCCGGTCCCGGCGCCAAAGACCGTCGGTGTGGACCGCTGAGGCCCTGGCCATGACGGGGGCTCGGTTCATCACCTTTGAAGGCGGCGAGGGGGCGGGCAAGTCCACGCAGATCCGCCGTCTGGCCGCGCATCTGGCCCGCGATGGACGAGACGTGGTGCTCACCCGCGAGCCTGGAGGCTCACCGGGTGCAGAGACAGTGCGCGGATTGCTGGTGACGGGCGATGCGGATCGCTGGGTGCCCTTGAGCGAGGTCTTCTTGCTTGCCGCGGCCCGGGTCGATCATCTGGAGCGCACCATCCGGCCGGCGTTGGCGCGCGGGGCCACGGTGCTGTGCGACCGGTTCATGGACTCCACGACCGCGTATCAAGGCTATGGCCACGGGCTTGACCTGGAGATGATCGCCGGGATCCATGCCATGAGCGTAGGGCCAAACCGGCCGGACCGGACGATTATCCTTGATCTTCCGGTGACGGAGGGTTTAACGCGGGCGAAAGGGCGGGCGGGGGACGAGTTGCGTTTTGAAGGCCTCGACGTGGCCTTTCACGAGCGCTTGCGGGCGGGGTTTCTGAGCATTGCCGCGGCCGAGCCTGGACGCTGCCGGGTCGTCGATGCGCGCGGTTCGCAGGATGCGGTGGCGGCACGGATCGTGGCCGCCGTAGAGGCACCACACCCGGCCATGGATGCCCGGCCATGAGTGGCGAGGTGCTGGAACCTGATCGCCTGGACGGATTTGCCCATCCTCGCGAGACGACCACGTTGCACGGTCATGGCGGCGCGGAACAGGCCATCCTGGAGGCGCTGCGGTCTGGCAAGATGCCCCATGCTTGGCTCATCGCGGGGCCAGAAGGCATTGGCAAGGCAACGCTGGCCTATCGGTTCGCCCGCACGGTGCTCGCCCATGGCGCGGATGGACCGACCGCCGGCCATCCGTTACCGGACGGGTTGACGCTTGATCCGGAGCATCCGGTGGCTCGTCAGGTCAGGGCGCAGTCCCATCCGGATTTGATCATTTTGCGCCGTCCCTGGGACGAGAAGGCCAAGCGCTTCAAGACCGCGCTCACCGTGGACGAAGTGCGCAAGCTGCACGGTGTATTTGCCCATCACGCCAGCATGGGGGGCTGGCGGGTGGCGCTGATCGATGCAGCGGATGACATGAACCGCAGCGCGGCGAACGCGCTTTTGAAACTGCTGGAGGAACCGCCGCCGCGGGCGCTGATCCTGCTTATCGCGCACCGCCCGGCGCGTCTGTTGCCCACGATCCGCTCGCGCTGTCGCCGGTTGCCATTGAAGGCGTTGGCAGAGCCGGACCTGGCGGCGGTTCTAGCTGATCATGGTCTCTCCCTGGATGAGGCGGACCGCATGGCGGCCCTGCGCCTGGCTGATGGCAGTGCCGGCCGTTTGCTGAGCCTGGCGGCTGGCGAGGGCCTCACCCTTTACGGCGAGGTGGCGGATCTGCTCACGGGCCTGCCCAAGCTTGATGCCCAGGCGCTGCACAGCTTTGCTGGCAAA
>CAZVEE010000141.1:0-5060 GCA_964625525.1 uncultured Alphaproteobacteria bacterium
GGGGAAAGCTGGAGCGCGGCGGCGGAAGAAGAGTTCAAGGCGCCGATCCGCGACCAGTACGAACGCGAAGGCCATCCCTATTTCGCGACCGCGCGGCTTTGGGATGATGGCATTATTCGACCCCGCGATACCCGCCGTGTTTTGGCGCTGGCGCTCTCCGCGTCCTTGAATGCGCCCATTCCCGCGACCCGCTTCGGTGTCTTCCGTATGTAATCTGCTCCTTCCGCCTCCACGAGGTTTGTGTCTATGCGTCAGGTTCTGCAATCCCTCCGCACCGGTGACATCGAAGTTGCCGATGTGCCCGCTCCCCATCCGCGCCCCGGCCATTTGCTCATTCAGACCCGGGCGAGCCTGGTGTCGGCGGGCACGGAACGTATGCTGGTCGAGTTCGGCAAAGCCAATATGGTGCAAAAGGCGCTGCAACAGCCCGAGAAAGTCCGCCAGACCCTGGCCAAGATCCGCACTGACGGATTGATGGCCACGGTCGATGCGGTGCGCACCAAACTCGATCAGCCGCTGGCGCTGGGCTATTGCAATGCCGGCGTCGTCTTGGCCGTTGGCGAAGGCGTTGAAGGGTTTACGGCGGGCGACCGGGTGGTCTCAAACGGGGCCCATGCAGAGATCGTCTGTATGCCCGCGACGCTTTGTGCCCGCATCCCGGAGAATGTGGGCGACGAGGCGGCCGCCTTCACGGTGCTCTCCTCCATCGCGTTGCAGGGGGTGCGCTTGGCGGCACCTGATCTGGGCGAGCGGGTGGTCGTTCTCGGCCTTGGGCTCATCGGCTTGATCACGGTGCAGGTGCTGCGGGCGGCTGGTGTCCATGTCCTGGGTGCGGATTTCGACGCGGACCGCTTGGCGCTCGCCCGGAGTTTCGGGGCTGAGACCGTCGATCTGAGCCGGGGTGAGGATCTGCTCGCGCGCGCGCACGCGTTTACTGTCGGCGCCGGCGTGGATGCTGTTCTGATCACGGCGTCCACCAAATCGAGCGAGCCGGTCTCGCAAGCCGCGCAGATGAGCCGTAAGCGTGGTCGCATCGTGCTGGTCGGGGTGACGGGGCTTGAGCTGAACCGGGCCGAATTCTATGAGAAGGAACTCACCTTCCAGGTGTCGTGCTCCTATGGCCCTGGCCGCTACGATCCCGCTTATGAGGCAGGGGGGAAAGACTACCCGCTTGGCCATGTGCGGTGGACGGAGCAACGTAATTTCGAGGCGGTGCTGTCGCTGTTAGAGAGTGGGGACCTTGCAGTCGATCGGTTGATCACGCATCGCTATCCCATCATTCAAGCCCAAAGCGCCTATGCTGCGCTGGAGAGCGGCTCGGGCGGCCTGGGCATTGTACTGCGCTATGCGGATGAACCTGCTGAGCATCTGCGCCGTGATATGGTGGCGTTGCCGGGAGCGAGTGTCACCAAGGCCCCGGCCTGTGGCGTGATCGGCGCGGGCAACTACGCGGCGCGCATGATGATCCCGGCCATGGTGAAGGCGGATGCGCGCCTGCACACTATTGTCAGCCGCGCGGGAGTGTCAGGCTTTGTGGAAGGCCGCAAGGCGGGCTTTGAATGGGCCTCCACCACATTCGACGCAGTGTTCGAAACGGCTGATATCGATGTGGTCTTGATTGCCACCCCCCATAACAGTCATGCGTCCCTGGTGGAGCGGGCCTTGGCCGCCGGCAAGCATGTGTTCGTGGAAAAGCCCCTGGCCCTGACCCATGGCGAGATCGAGCGTGTCGAGGCAGCCTATAAGACGGCGACCCAAGACGGGCACGGACCACTGCTGATGATCGGCTTCAATCGCCGCTTTGCCCCTCATGTGCAGCGCATGAAGCCTCTTTTGGACGCGGAAACCGCGCCGAAATCATTTGTCTATACCGTGAATGCTGGCGCGATCCCGGCAAGCCACTGGCTCCAGGATCCGGCCGTGGGCGGTGGACGCATCATCGGAGAGGCCTGCCATTTCATTGATCTGCTGCGCTTCCTGACGGGGCAGCCCATCACTCATGTGCGCGCCCAGCGCATCGGCGCGGCGCCGGGTGTGGAGGTGCGCGACGACAAAGCGGTGATTTCGCTTGGCTTCGCTGATGGGTCTATTGGGACAGTGCATTACTTTGCCAATGGCGCGAATGACTTCCCCAAGGAACGTCTGGAAGTCACTTGTGACGGTAAGACCATGACACTGGATAATTTCCGTAAGCTGACGGTGCGGGGATGGGACGACCCCGGGGCCTCGTTCGACTGGGGTCTTGGCAGTCTCGATAAGGGGCACGATGCCTGCATGGTGGCTTTCCTGGATGCGATCCGGCTGGGCCGCGCCGCGCCCATTCCGCTTGAGGAAATTCTGGAGGTCAGCCGCGTTACCATTGATGCCGCTGCCTTTACGACACCGACGCCATCCGCCGGCGCAGACAGTGGCGGGGCGGATTCACCCGCCCTGGCGATCAGCGCTTGAGGCCCGAAAGCATGCTGGAGCGTCTGCGTATCCTTGCCATGAAAGCCCGGACCGCCCTGCGGCTCGGGGTCGCGAATATCGCGCGGGTGGGGATACACCGGGCCCGGATCAAAGCTGGCATGCTTGAAACGGAAAGTCCGGTGGCCCCGGATCCCAACTCTGCGCAGCGGCTGTGCACGGGCCCCGCACCGTCAAGCCCGCCAGCAGGATACGACCCCGCATGGCGGGCTGGCCTTGAGGCGGAAGCCGACGCTATTGTCGCGGGATCGCTGCGCGCCTTTGGCCAGGACGGTGTTGTGGTCGGCTCGCCGCCCGACTGGTTCTCCAATGTGTGGACAGGCGGCACGGCGCCCGCCCATGGTCACTGGACGCAGGTCTCTGATTTCACGTCCGGCGCTGGTGACATCAAGACAGTCTGGGAATGGTCCCGTTGCGAGTGGCTTTTGGTTCTGGCCCGCGCTTGGCGGGTGACAGGAAAAGACGCGTATCGCGAAACCGCCGCCACCTGGCTCGCCGATTGGATGGTGCGCAATCCACCCCATCGCGGCACCAACTGGAAATGTGCACAAGAAGCGTCCATCCGCCTGCTGCACATGCTGCGCGCCTTCGAGATGTTTGAGACCGCCGCCAAGGCCGACATCGCCGATTTGATTGTCGCCCATCTGTCCCGGATCGAACCCACCCTGCGCTATGCCATGGCCCAGGACAACAACCACATTATCAGCGAGGCGGCGGCTCTATTTGTGGGCGGAGAATGGTTGTTGTCCCAAGGTCCCGGTCCGTGGCGCCGCTTGGCGCTGACGTGGGCGGAGCAGGGACGTTGGCTGCTGGAGCGCTGTGCCCGCCACTTGATCCTGGATGATGGGACCTTTGCGCAGTATTCGCTAGTCTATCACCGACTCATGCTGGACACGCTGTGCCAGGCTGAGGTGTGGCGCCGGCACGTCCAGGCGCCCCCGTTCAGCGACATGGTTTATGGTCGGGCCGCCAGCGCCACCGAGTGGCTTGGCGCATTGGTGTCACCGGTCTCGGGGGATGCCCCCAATCTGGGGTCCAATGACGGCGCGTATGTCTACCGGCTCACGAGCCTCGGGGCTCGTGAGTTTCGCCCCAGTGTCCAGACCGCCGCTGTGCTGTTCCAAGCCGCCGCGCCTTATGCGCCCGGTCCCTGGGACGAACCACTATGCTGGCTAGGACTGACGCGCCCCATGACGGCGCCGCGCCCGGCCCGTGCCCTGTTCGCCGACGGTGGCCTCGCCGTCTTACGCCCGAAGCCGGAGGACCCGCGCGCGCCCATGGCGGTGTTGCGGTTTCCCCGCTACCGCTTCCGCCCCCATCACGCGGACGCCCTGCATCTTGACTTCTGGGTGAACGGCGACAACGTGCTGCGCGATGATGGCACCGGCTCCTACAACCCGGCGCCGGGCGAGGGGCCAGCGCTCGGCGACGCAAAAACACACAACACCATCGCCTTTGATGACGGGGTCCAGATGCCCCGTATCAGCCGCTTTCTTCTGGGCGGTTGGATGGACTCGGTCACAGCCCCCACCGTGTTCGCCCTGCACGACCGGGTGCGGTTTTGGGCCGCTTGCACCACCTGGCGCGGCGCCCGCCACCGGCGCAGCCTAGATGCAACACCGGACCGGTGGATCGTCACGGATGAGATTGGCGGCTTTCGCGCACGCGCGATTTTGCGGTGGCGGTTACAGCCAGGGACCTGGACAACCACGGAAAATGGCGTAGAAGGCAAGGGCCTGCGCTTGACTGTTTCCACGTCTGGGGCCGTTAACCGGTTGGCGCTTGTCGAGAGTACAGAATCTCGACGCTATCAGGAGCGCACACCGCTTCCGGTGCTGGAAGTCGAAGTCGGCCCTGATACGGGCCGTCTGGAAACGGTGATCCAGATCCTGGACGTGTAACCCCCGGCGGCGCCAGGCCGCCCTGTCGCCCTCAACTCGATGGCCAATTCCATGCGTGTTCTCTATTTCCACCAATATTTCAGCACCCCGCGTGGGGCCGGCGGCACGCGCTCTTATGAGTTTGCCAAAGCGCTGCTGGCCCGCGGTCATGCGGTGACCATGGTGTGCGGCTCGGGAGCCAATGTGCTCAATACCCCTTTTGAGCGGGGCGTGCGGCGCGGCACCGTCGATGGTATCGAGGTCGTGGAATATGACATTGCCTATTCGAATTATGATGGGCTGGTCACCCGGGCCTGGAAGTTTTTGCAGCTGGCCTTTGCCGGCATCTGGCTGGCGCTGACCGAGCGCTATGATGTGCTCTTTGCGACGTCGACGCCGCTGACCGCCGGCATTCCGGGCCTGTTTGCGCGTTGGCTGCGCGGCAAACCCTTCGTGTTTGAAGTGCGCGATTTGTGGCCGGAATTGCCCAAAGCCATGGGTGTGGTGACGAACCCGGTTGTGCTTTGGATGATGAATGTCTTGGAGTGGCTGTCTTATCGCTCCGCTCACCGCACGATCGGCCTGTCGCCGGGCATTGCCCAGGGCATCGCGCGGCGGCTGCCTTATGGTATGCCGGTTGAGATGATCCCTAATGGCTGTGATCATCATCTGTTCGCGGATGTGGAGGGCCAGCGGATCGAAGAGGCGGGCACG
>CAZVEE010000142.1:0-4817 GCA_964625525.1 uncultured Alphaproteobacteria bacterium
CGCCCGCCCCGTCGCCGAAGCCCACGAGCGCGCCATCGGCGCTGCCGCGCACGGTCTGGATCGGGCGGTCGGACCGGGCGATTTCGGTGGCCGTTCCCTCGGCGAGGTCGAGCACGCCAAAGCCGCCATCGAGCCCGCCAAAGGCAAGCCGATCCCCGGGCAGAAGCGCCAGCGCATTGACGCCCCAGCCATAGTCCAGAACGGGTCGGATCAGGGTCCGCTCGGCCACTGCCCATTCCGCGATCCGGCCATCCTGAGCCGCAGTGTAGAGCGTCGCGCCATCGGTCGAAAAGGCCACCGCGTTCACGGGGCCGCGGTGCTCGAGCCGGGCGGTCTCGGCAAGCGCATCGAGATCATAAAGCCGGACCGTGCCGTCCCAGGCCGCGGCGGCGGCAATGCGGCCATCGGGCGACACGTCGACATCGAGCATCTTCACCGGGTCCGACGGCACCGCCCCGAGCGGATCGCCCGTGCTCAGATCCCACAGGATCAGAGTGCCATCGTCGCCGACCGAGACGGCAGCGCGCCGGCCCGGCACGAAGGCCGCGTCATTCACCGCGCCGCCATGGCCGCGCAGCCGATGGACCTGGCGCGGATCGGGGGCGCTCACGTCCCAGTAGATCAGCGCGTAGTCGAAGCTCGCCGTGAGCACATGGGCGCCGTCGGGCGCGACGGTCACCGACTTGATCGGCCCGCCATGGCCCTCCAGCACCGCGGGCAGATCCGCGGTGTCTGTCAGCGCCGGCGTGCCGGCGAGGGCCGTCACCGCCAGTGCGAGGGCACCGGCGGTGGCACGGCGCGCGGCCGCTGCCATGCTATTCGGCGGGCGTGGCGGAGGGACGGCCCGAGCCGGGCGCCTTGTCATGGACGTCCGCGAGATGCTCCTCGACCCAGAGCGAGTGGTGCTCCTTGGCCCAGTTGAGATCCACCTCACCGGTGGTCATGGCGTCCACCGCGCCCTCCATGCCGACCGAGCCGATATAGATATGGGCGATGATGATCACCATCATCACCACCGAGACCATGGTGTGCCAGATCTGCTGATACTGCTGTTCCTGGATCGGCGAGATGTCGGTGGCGAGCCCAAGCCCGAACCATGCGTTGGCCTTTTCGGCGGTGGCGGCCATCATCCCGGTCTCGAACGGGTTCATCAGGGCCCAGCCCGAAGCGAAGAGCGATCCTCCACCCAGAACGACGGTCCAGAAAATGAGCTTCTGGCCGGCGTTGAACTTCTTCGCCGGCGGGTGACCGCCCCCGAAGAGCCCGCCGCCGCGCACGAGCCACTTCAGGTCGAGAAGGCTCGGGATGTTGTGCCAGACCCAGAGAAAGAAGACGATCACCACCGAGACCGCGAAGGCGAAGCCCACATAGTTGTGGATGTACTTGCCGTAGAGCGCCATGACCGAGAACGCCTCATGCCCGATCACGGGCAGCAGGACGGTCCGGCCGAGGAGCAGGTTGAGCCCCGTCAGGGCGAGCACGATGAAGGATGACGCGAGCAGCCAGTGCGCGCTCCGCTCGAGCAGCCCGAAGCGCGTGATTGTCTGCCCGCAAGGTCCGGCATCGATGCGCACCCGGCCGCGCAGAGCGTAGAAGAGCGACAGCAGAATCAGCGTGCCGGTCAGCGCCATGGCGGTGTACATCGCCAGCGGCCCGTTCCGGGTCAGTTCCCAGCCATGGCCCTCGGCCTGGATCAGCTGGCCGCCGAGCGGGTTCTGGCCGCTGGTCGAAAAGCTCGCCCCCTCGCGCACCGCGCGCCACAGTTCGCTATCGGCGGCGGCTCCGGCCGTGGTGTTGCCGGGCACCGCTCCGGCCACCGGCCCGTCCGGCGACGCCGCGGTCTGGGCCGCAAGCTCGCCGAAGCCCGCGAACAAGGCCAGCGCGACAAGGGCGATCAGCAGTCTCATGCGCGAAATCATGCAGGTCATTGCCGTTTGTCTCTCCCTGTTATGGTACGGCCAACCATGCCCGATGCGGGCCGGTGCCGCAAAGGCCAATGGCCGCTCGGAAGCGGCCATCGCAGGTCTTCTGGGTGGCGGCGTCAGCCGTCCTTCTGGTCGTAGGCCGTGCCCCAGCCCCAGGCGCCCGAGCCGAAGCCGCGGGCCACCACGCGCTCGCGGTAGATGTCGGCCACGTCGTCGCCGTCGCCCGCGAGCAGGGCCTTGGTCGAGCACATCTCGGCGCAGATCGGCAGCTTGCCCTCGGCGATCCGGTTGCGGCCGTACTTCACGCGCTCGGCTTCGGAGATGTTGTCCTCCGGGCCGCCCGCGCAGAAGGTGCACTTGTCCATCTTGCCGCGGCTGCCGAAGTTGCCGGCCTGCGGGAACTGCGGCGCGCCGAAGGGGCACGCATAGAAGCAGTAGCCGCAGCCGATGCACAGGTCCTTGGAATGCAGGACGATGCCGTCATCGGTCTGGTAGAAGCAATCGACCGGGCAGACCGCCATGCACGGCGCATCGGAGCAGTGCATGCACGCCACCGAGATCGACCGTTCCCCAGGCTGACCGTCGTTGATGGTCACGACCCGGCGGCGGTTAATGCCCCACGGCACCTCGTTTTCGTTTTTACAGGCAGTAACGCAAGCGTTGCACTCGATGCAGCGTTCCGCGTCGCATAGAAATTTCATTCGAGCCATTTACGTGTCCTCCCTAAGCCAGCCAGATCTTGCACAGCGTGGCTTTGGTCTCTTGCATGTTGGTGACCGAATCGTAGCCATAGGTCTGCGCGGTGTTGCACGCCTCGCCGAGCACGTAAGGATCAGCGCCTTCGGGATACTTCGCGCGCAAGTCCTCGCCCTGGAACCAGCCGCCGAAGTGGAATGGCATGAACGCCACGCCGCGTCCGACGCGCTCGGTGATCATGGCCTGGACCTTGACCTTGCCCTTTTCCGGACCTTCGACCCACACCATCTGGCCGTCCTTGATGCCGAGATTGTTCGCGTCGACCGTATTGATCTCGACGAACATGTTCTGCTGCAGCTCTGCCAGCCAAGGGTTGGACCGGGTCTCGTCGCCGCCGCCTTCGTATTCCACCAGACGCCCCGAGGTGAGGATGATCGGATAGTCCTTTGAGAAATCCTGTTCCTGGATCGAAGCGTAGCGGGTTGGCAGGCGGTACATCTGCCGGTCTGAATAGGTCGCGTATTTCGGCAGCAGGTCACGGCGCGGCGTGTACAGCGGCTCGCGATGCAGCGGTATCGGATCGGGGAAGTTCCAGACCACCGTGCGGGCCTTGGCGTTGCCGTATGGCGCGCAGCCATGCAGGATCGCGACGCGCTGGATGCCGCCGGACAGGTCGGTCTTCCAGTTGGTCTTGTCGCCAGCGATGGCCTCGATGGTCTGGCGCTCCTCAGCCGTCAGGTCCTTGTCCCAGCCAAGCTTCTTGAGCATGGCCATCGTGAACTCCGGATAGCCGTCCTTGATCTCGGAGCCGACCGGATAGGACGAGCCTTCCTGGCCACCTTCGGCGAGCAGATTGCCTCCGCCCCACTCCTCTGGCGCCTCAACGCCGAAGCGGGCGCGGAAGCCCAGGCCGCCTTCGGATACCGGCAGCTGAGGGTTGTACAGTATCGCACTGCCCGGATGCCCCATCTCCGCTGTTCCCCAGCATGGCCACGGCAGACCGTAGTACTCGCCATCGAGCGGACCGCCGCGCGCACGCAGTGTGGTCTTGTCGAAATGGTGCTGGTGCTTCATGTGGGCTTTCAGACGCTCCGGCGACTGGCCGGTGTAGCCGATGGTCCACATGCCGCGATTGAACTCGCGGGTAACATCCTCGACCAGTGGTTCATCCCCATTCATCTGGATGTTCTTGAACATCTCGCCTTCAAAGCCGAACTTCCGCGCGAATTTGTAAAGGATGGTGTGGTCGGGGAGCGACTCAAACAGCGGCTCGACAATCTTTTCGCGCCACTGTATCGAGCGGTTGGAGGCCGTGACCGAGCCGTAAGTCTCGAACTGCGTGGACGCCGGCAGCAAATAGCAGCCGTCCTTGCGGTCGTGCATCACCGCAGACACGGTCGGGAATGGATCGACCACGACCAGAAGGTCCAGTTGCTCCATCGCCTTCTTCATGTCAGGCCCGCGGGTCTGCGAGTTCGGCGCGTGACCCCAGAAGACCATGGCGCGCAGGTTGTCCTGCTGGTCCATATTGGCCTTGTCCTCAAGCACGCCGTCCACCCATCGGCTGACCGGAATGCCCTTCGACTCCATCATCTTCTGAGAGGCGAAGCGGCCCTTGAGATACTCGTAGTCGACATCCCAGACGCGCGCCCAGTGCTGCCACGAGCCCTTCTTGAGGCCGTAGTAGCCAGGGAGCGTGTGCGACAGCACGCCGAGGTCGGTCGCGCCCTGCACGTTGTCGTGGCCGCGGAAGATGTTAGCGCCGCCGCCAGATTTGCCGATATTGCCCAGCGCGAGCTGCAGCGCACAGTAAGCCCGGGTGTTGTTATTGCCGTTGGTGTGCTGCGTGCCGCCCATGCACCAGACCAGCGTGCCGGGCCGGTTGTTCACCAGCGTGCGGGCCACCCGGCGCATCTGCGAGCCGGGAACGCCGGTGACGCGCTCAACTTCCTCTGGCGTCCACTTGGCGACTTCCTTGCGGATTTCGTCCATGCCCCAGACGCGCTGGCGGATGTAGTCGCGGTCCTCCCAGCTGTTCTCGAAGATGTGCCAGAGGATACCCCAGACGAGCGCTACGTCGGTGCCCGGGCGGAAGCGCACATATTCGGTCGCGTGCGCGGCCGTGCGGGTGAAGCGCGGGTCGCACACGATAAACGGCGCGTTGTTCTCCTCCTTCGCCTTCAGCAGGTGAAGCAG
>CAZVEE010000143.1:0-4704 GCA_964625525.1 uncultured Alphaproteobacteria bacterium
TCCGCGAAGGCGGCCGCACCGTCGGCGCCGGCGTCGTCGCCAAAATCATCGAGTAAATCTCGTAACGCTCTGCGTTGAGAGCGTGAGGGCGCCGGGCCATCCGGCGCCCTCTTTTTTTTGACGGTGGGTCGCACGCTGGGGGCGCAAATGCTGGATGGACCCTTTACCGCCACCATGGGGCGGGAGGCAGAGCTGCTGTCTTTGGAGACACTGGCGCAGGCCGACCGAGCGCATCTGGTCGAAGGCCGGCGCATCACGGCGCGTCACCATCTGTTCGGCTGTCATCTGGCCGTTTTCGCCGCCGAGCCCGACAGAGATCAAACCCGGCGTCTGGCCCGCAAAGCGCAGTTCGGCGAGGTCACGGAAGTCCTGATGACGCTGCAACTGCCCTTGGGGCCGGGTCTGCGTATTCTGGGATGCCTGCCGCGCACGGCGGATCTGGCGGCGCGCCGGGATATCGAGGCCCAGGTGGACGTGCAGGGGGCGTTCCTGAATGTGTTCAAAGGCCGGGTGCGGATTTTCGGCCCGGTGCCGCTTTGTGCGCGCGGGCACAGGCCCGCATGCTGAGAGTTGCGTTGGATGCGCGAACCCGCCTAGCCTGCCATTGGGGAAACGCGTTTCCCGACAAATGACACAAAGAGTGGGGACTTCATCATGCTGAAGCGAGTGGCGGCCCTGGCCTTGAGCCTGGGTCTTCTTGTGATGCTGGTGCCGGGGGCAGCGGACGCGGCCATCCGCGATTTCACCGGCACGTGGCGCAATGTGGACAGTGACACACGCAACCTGACGCGCTTGGAGATCCGCCGCAATGGTGGCCGGGTCTTCGTGCATGTCTATGGCGCGTGCAGCCCCACTGATTGCGATAATGGCGAGCACCGGGCGATCGTCTTCGCGCCCAGCGTATCCTCTCGCCCGCAGCGCGACGCCTCGGCGCTGTTTGTGCAGTACAATGCCGCGCCGGGCCGCTATCGGTTGGTGCTGCGTACCCGTGGCAACCGGCTGAGTTATCAGCTCTTTGCCCAGTTTACCGACGGCAGCAACCGCACCAATTACGAAGTCTCGGGCTCCATGCGCAAGGTCAGCGGCGGTGGCGGTGGCGCCGGTAATCGTCCGCCGCTTCAGGAAGACTGCGTGAGCTTCAACCCGCGTAATGCGGAAGTGGTCCGTCGCCAGGGCCGCTGGAAGATCGTGGACGGCAATAACTGGCTGTTTGACTTCGCGAACAACCGGCGCGAGGCCGAGCAGTCGCTTCAGGTGATCCAGAACTATGCGTTCAATCGCGCCTGCTATGTGGGCCGGCCGGATCCCTCCATGGTTTATCTGAAGCGGGGTAACCGCGTGCCTGGCGGACGGATGCCGGGTCAGGATTGCATCCGCCACGACGCCAGCAACTATACGATCCGCCAGGATGGCGCGAATCGCTGGTTGCTGACGGACGGGCGCTCGCGGATCAAGGTGTTCCCGAATCGTCGGGAAGCGCGGCTCGCGCTGCGGGTGATTGAGCGCTACAGCCTCAACCGCCTGTGCTATGTGGGCCGGCCGGGGCCGTCGTTCGAATACTGGCTGTCGGGCAACTGAGCCTGATCTAGTCAGCGAGGAAATAGCTACGGGCGCGGTCCACCAGGGCCGCGCCCGTTTCTGTCATGTCCTTGCCGAACAGCACGGCAAGGAGCCAGAAGGCCGCGATGACAATCACCATCAGCAGGCAGCCAATGCAGCCGCGGAACGAATCCTGGTCCCATTGATCCTCCCAAGGCTCAAAGGGGAGGTTCTGCGGCTCCGGCATTTTTTCGTCCACGAGGACCGTGCGCACGCTGTCGGCAAAGCGCAGCGCATCGGCCGTATCGCCGCAATACTCATAGACGAAGCGTCGCCCCGGCGCGGACTGGAGGATCAGGACACAGGTGACATCCCCTTCCAAGGCCAGCTCGTCCGCCGACTCCTCGGGCAGGATGCATGTGAAGTCCATCAGCCGCTCCCGCGGCACCGGCACGTTGCGGATATAGGCAAAGTCCCAAAAATCGAGGGATACGTGGGTGAGCGTGAGGACGCCCTCATGCTGGTGGCTGTCCTCGCCACTGCCGACCCGGTGGCGCACGCGCACTTGGGCGAGCAGAACTTCGTTGTCTTCGTATTGCGAGGCCGCCGAGCCTGGCTGATCGTTTTTCATAAGACCGGCCAAGGGCGCATTGTCGAGCGGCGCACGGTTAGGAACGCCACCGTCGGACGGTGATCCGTTTGCTCCCAAGCCGGTCCGTGGCGGATCATTCCGCGAAGCGTCGTCAGCCATGCACTGCATCGAGCGGCGGCCGTGTGACGGCACCGTTCGAAGTCCCCCTAAGCCCTAAGCCCATAGTCAGCAGAGCGCTGCTATCCCTCGAAGTGTAGGAGGGCCCATTTTTGCGCGCAAGATACAACATCGGCACGGATGGCTCGTATGGACGCGGTCCCGCCAGTGACGTGAAAAGCCTTGCTGGACCCAGGCGGAGTTGCTACCCAATGCCGTTGTGTAGGAGTGTAGCTCAGCTGGTAGAGCATCGGTCTCCAAAACCGAGGGCCGGGGGTTCGAGCCCCTCCACTCCTGCCAAGCTTTGAGGCGCTCTCTTCCGGGCGTGGACGTGGGTGAGACAGCAGCCGACGCACTGGCGTTGAGCGCTCTTGGATTTTTTTTGCACTTGCCTATTTACGTTTCTTGGTATTCAGCGGTAGAACAACGCTCTCAGGCCTGAGGCGGCGATGTAGTCATCGCGTTCCCTGCTCGTTTTGGTTGAAGTCAAGCTCTTCTGAGGGGTCTCAGGCGAGCGCGTGCCGCACCCGACTTGCGGTCAACCATGCGAGTGGAGGAGAGCGCGACACCGCTCGGACGACAGTGGCGAGACAGTGGCTGACTGCGGCAGTCGGCGAGAGCAGCGGCTGGCAATGGCAGCGGCGGACTTTGAAGGGGTGGTGGCGGAACCTATGGCGCGGCAAGGTAAAGCATCCGGAAGCGAAAGCGGTTCCAAAACCAAAAAAGCGTCCAAGGCCTTGACGACAGGGTCAGCGCCTGTTGACGAGGCCGAGGCGGAGCCCGTCAAGCCGCGCACCAGTATCACTGACTTCGTCGCCCAGGTGCGCCAGGAAGGCTCCAAGGTGACGTGGCCGACCCGGCAGGAAACGACCGTCACCACGATCATGGTGTTCATCATGGTGGTGATCGCGGCGATCTTCTTCATGATCGTCGATTGGCTGGTCAGCCTGATTATGGGCCTTATCCTCGGGATGGGAGGCTAACGGCGAGATCGCCAAACGCGGATTGGGTTTCACGCCAGGAACACCGAACCGCGACCGCGCCAGCGGATAGGAAAACGCTCAATAAGATGGGCGACTCCGAGGGCGCAGCCAAGAAGCGGACCGTGACAGGCGGTGCCGAGAAAAAGAACAGGGCCAGAGAGACAGCGACGCTCATGACAGCGCAGTGGTACATCGTCCACGCCTACTCGAATTTCGAGAAGAAGGTCGCGGAAGCAATCCGCGAGCAGGCCGATCAAAAAGGCTTGGCGGACTGTTTTGAAGAAATCCTCGTGCCGACCGAGGAAGTGGTCGAGGTGCGGCGCGGGCAAAAGGTGAATGCGGAACGGAAGTTCTTCCCCGGCTATGTGCTGGCGAAAATGGTGATGACCGACGAGGCCTACCACCTCGTCAAGAACACCCCCAAGGTGACGGGTTTTCTGGGGTCGGGCAACAAGCCTATCCCGGTCAGCCAGACCGAGGTCGACCGCATTCTGCACCAAGTTCAGGAAGGCATCGAGCGGCCCAAGCCCTCGGTGCTGTTCGAGGTGGGCGAGCAAGTGCGCGTTGTAGACGGGCCCTTCGCCTCCTTCAACGGGGTCGTCGAGGAAATCGACGAAGAACGGGCGCGGCTTAAAGTGGCCGTGTCTATTTTCGGCCGGGCCACCCCGGTCGAGCTGGAATACAGCCAAGTGGATAAGGGCGCCTGACGGCGCGCAGACCGCTGGCTGTGGTGTGCGGGAGGCCACGGATCGGGGCGATCGTCTCTGGTTCGGGCCGTTGACCGCTAACCCTCAACCAGGTCCGTGGGACAGGGCGCCAGACGCGGCGGCGTGATCCACCGGGAGGGGAGAGATGGCGAAAAAGATTACAGGTTACATCAAGCTGCAGGTGCCCGCGGGCGCAGCCAATCCGTCACCGCCGATCGGGCCCGCGCTCGGTCAGCGAGGCGTGAATATCATGGAGTTCTGTAAGGCGTTTAACGCCAAGACCCAGGAGATGGAAAAAGGGATGCCCATCCCGACCATCATCACGGTCTATCAGGACAAGTCTTTCACCTTTGCCACCAAGACTCCGCCGGCCAGCTACTTCCTCAAGAAGGCCGCGAAGATCGATAAGGGCGCCAATAAGCCGGGTTCGGAGACCAAAGGATCGGTCACCATGGATCAGGTGCGCGAGATCGCGACGGCCAAAATGACGGACCTGAACGCGAATGATCTCGATGCGGCATGCCAGATCATTCTGGGGTCGGCCCGGTCCATGGGCCTTGAGGTGAGGGAGTAAGGCGCATGGCCAAGCTAACCAAACGTATGACGGCGGTGCGCGAGGGCATCGACAGCAAAACGCTCTATCCGCTGGACAGTGCCGTGAAAATGCTGCGCGAGCGCACCAAGGCCAAGTTCGACGAGACCATCGAAGTAGCGATCAATCTGGGTG
>CAZVEE010000144.1:0-4513 GCA_964625525.1 uncultured Alphaproteobacteria bacterium
TGCAATATGAGCGGATCAACATCTCCGCCGGCGGCTTCACCAGCGGCGCCAGCGTGCCCCTGCCCGAGGTGGCCAAGGCCTATGCCGGCGAGGCAGAGGGCCAGATCGCCGATGCGGTGCTGCGCGATGCCATCGCCGCCCACCAGATGAACGGCCATGCCTTCCAACTCACGCTCAAGCGCTCGGCGGAGCAGGCCAAGGCGGGCATGGGCCCGGGCGCGGCCTCCTCGATCTTCAAATATGTCGGCGCCGAGCTGAACAAGAAGAAATTCGACCTGATGATGGAGGCCATGGGCGCCTCGGCCCTCGGCTGGGAGGGTGAAGGCTTCTCGGAGGATGAGTTGAAAGTCCCCCGGGGGTGGCTGCGCAGCCGCGCCAACTCCATCGAAGGCGGCACCAGCGAAATCAACCTCAACGTCATTTCAAAGCGGGTCCTTGGCCTGCTCGACCACCAGTAAGAAGAGGGGAGGCGATCATGGCCATGGTATTGACCGAGGAGCAGACCCTCCTCCAGGACAGCGCGCGCAGCTTCATCGACAGCAAGGCGCCCTTGTCCTCCTTCCGCAAACTGCGCGAGCGCCAGGACGAACGCGCCTATGACAAGGCCGTCTGGGACCAGATGGTGCAGATGGGCTGGACGGCGCTGCGCGTGCCGGAGGCCTATGGCGGCGTCGGTTTTGATTTCCAGGGCCTTGGGTTGATTCTGGAACAGACCGGCCGCGCTTTAACGCCCTCGCCGCTGCTCTCGACGGCCGCCATTGGCGCCTCGGCCATTGCCGCCGGCGCGCCGGAAGACCTCAAGCAGGACCTGCTGCCGCGTCTTGCCATGGGCGGCGTTCTGGTGGCGCTCGCCTGCGACGAAGGCCCCCACCATGCCCCCCATGAGGTGGCAACGCGGGCCCGGCGCGACGCGGCCGGTTTTACGCTCGACGGCGAAAAGACCCTGGTGGTTGACGGCGTCGGCGCCGATCTGCTCATCGTCAGTGCGCGGACTGCCGGATCGGACAAGGACCGCTATGGCATCACTTTGTTTCTGGTGGATGCCTCCGCGCCGGGCGTGACGGTGACCAAGACCGGCATGGTGGACAACCGCAACGCCGCCAAGGTCCATTTTGAGGCTGTGCGCGTGGACCACGCCCGGGTGCTGGGGGCGGTTGATGCGGGCTTTTCCCTGCTTGACCAGGTGCTCGATCTGGCGCGCATCGGTCTGGCCGCGGAAATGCTGGGCGCTGCCCAGGCGGCCTTCGACATCACCCTCGATTACCTGAAGCAGCGCACCCAGTTCGGCCAGGTGATCGGCCAGTTCCAGTCCCTGCAACACCGCGCGGCGATCATGTTCTCCGAACTTGAGCAGCTCCACGCCGTCGTCGCGGAGGCGCTGACGGCGGTGGACGAGCCCGGGGCGCCGGTCGCCATGCTGGCGAGTCTTGCCAAAACCCGCGCCAATGACGTGCTGCACCTGGTGGCCCGGGAGGCCATTCAAATGCATGGCGGAATCGGCATGACGGACGCGCACGACATCGGGTTCTTCCTGAAACGGGCCGCCGTTGCCGAATGTCTTTATGGCGACAGCAAATTCCACCGCGCGCGCTACGCCTCGCTGGCCGGCTTCTGATCGCGGTCCATATTTCATTAAAGATACGAACAGTCGAGGCACGCTCCATGACCCTGTCCACACGCTCCGTCCCGCCGGTGTTCCACGGCAACATGCGCATTCCCGTAATCGGTGCGCCCTTGTTTATCGTGTCCGGTCCGGAACTCGTGATCGCCCAGTGCAAGGCCGGCATCGTCGGGTCCTTCCCGGCACTCAATGCCCGGCCCAAGGAACTGCTTGAGGAATGGATCATCCGGATCAAGATGGAACTCGCCGAGTACAAGCGGGAAAATCCGGATGCGTATGTGGCGCCCTTTGCGGTTAATCAGATCTGCCACAAGTCCAATGATCGGCTGTCCCACGATATGGACATGTGCGTGAAGCATGAGGTGCCCATCATCATCACCTCACTGCGGGCGCCCAAAGAGGTCGTCGACGGTGCCCATTCCTATGGCGGCATCGTCATGCATGATGTGATCAACATCCGGCATGCCAAAAAGGCCATCGACGAGGGCGCGGATGGCATCATCGCCGTGTGCGCCGGGGCCGGAGGCCATGCGGGCACGCTCTCGCCCTTTGCCCTTGTGCCGGAAATCCGCGAATTCTTCGACGGGCCCATTGCCCTCTCCGGCTCCATCACCACTGGCAACGCGGTTCTTTCTGCGGAGGCCGTGGGCGCCGATTTCGCCTATATCGGCACGCGCTTCATCGCCACGAAAGAAGCCAATGCGGAAGGTCCGTATAAAGAGATGATCGTACAGTCCGCGGCGCAGGACGTGCTCTATTCCAATCTCTTCACCGGCGTTCACGGCAATTACCTCACCAAATCGGTGGAGGCGGCGGGCCTCGATCCCAACAATCTGCCGGAGTCGGACCCCTCCAAGATGAATTTTGGATCCGGCGGCAATCAGGAACGCAAAGTCTGGCGGGATATCTGGGGCGCGGGCCAAGGCGTTGGCACCATCCACGATGTGCCCAGCGTCGGCGAGGTGGTGGACCGCATGGTCAATGAATACCACCAGGCTCGCGGCAAACTTCTCGATGCGCCGCATCCGGCCATGGCACGCTGACGGCTGACGACAACACCTTCAGCATCGGGCGTATGGAAGAGCGGCAGGCGACTGGTATCGATCCCTTCGAAACCAGAACGCTTTGCCGCTCTGTTTTTTTGGCGCCGTTGCGCCGCCCTCGCGGAGCGCCGCCCTCGCGGAGCGCCACCGAAAGGTCCGGCGGGGGCGCGTGCGCGGAACCAAAATCGGACCAAGGGGCGCGCTGAACGCGGACTGATCTGGATTTCTCGCCCGCTCTTGTTACGCGGACAGGTCTGCCGCGGGGGCCCGCTGCGGCGCGTTAAAGGATCCCCCAAGACCAAAAAAGACCCATGTCAAAACGCCCATCCCCCCCATGGAGAAGAACACCGCCTCACCCACATTGACGAAAAGGGCGACCAGAACGACGGGCAGGCCGGCGATACGCGGATCGGCATTGCGGACCAAAAGAATAATCAGCGTCAGGAAAAATATGAAACCGACAATGCCGATCTCCTCGAGAACGCCTGTCGGCAAAAAACCCTTTTCCACCGACGCGCCGATAGGAAGGCCGAACAGCGGGTCCACGCGGACATTCTCGAATGAAAGGCTTGAGGCGATGCCGAAGCCGATGCCCCAAATGGGGTGTTCGGTAAAATTCACCCAGGACTGTTCCATGTCGTCGACCCGGCTGCGTGTGAAGCCTTCCAGCAAATCCATCTGAATATTGTACTTCAGGATAAGGTCGACCAGTCCGTCCAGGAACAAACTGGGAAAGAACGTAATCGCCGTCAGTCCGGCGGCCAGGAACAAAAAGAACGGGATCGACACGAGGATCCCGCCGATCCGCCTGGCGATCAGGGAGTCCTGGGAGAAGACAAGCGGGATCGTCAAAGCCAGGCCCACGGCCACATAAGCTGTGCGCGTCTTGGTCAGGATCAGCATCACCACCAAGATCATGAACAGGGTGATGAAGTATTGCCGGTAGGCGCCTTGGGTGATGATGGCGCGGGAGAAAAACCAGGCGATACCGAGCGCGATGAGCACGCCGAAGGGCTGGGAGTTTCTCATGAAGCCCCGCAGAAACCCAAGACTGAAAAATCCCTCGCCGGAGGGCAGAATGGCGATCGTCGCGATCACGACGCCGATGAAGAAATTGTCCGTCCATCGCCCAAGCGCCATCCGCTCTTCCTCGGTGAAGATCGAGAACAGAACCGTCAGCATCAGCGTCACGAGCGAAAAGGAAATGATCTTCAAAACGCTGATGGCCGTGTCGTGGCTGGTGAAGATGGAAACAAAGGGCGCGATCATCAAGAAGGCGAGCAGGACATAAGTGATTGTGGGCGGATTAAACCTGCGCCGTCCAAAAACCAAGGCTCCAGCGACAAAACCCACGCAGGACAGCAGCAAGAGCCAGCGCACGGGCGAGAAGTTCATGGTCGTCGCGCCAAGGACCGCGTTCACCTGCGTGGCGGCAACCCCGAGCATGACCGCATGCACGATGCGCGTCGGTTTCGTGGCGGCCCACAGCATCAAGCAGCCCAGGACGGCGACGATGACCGCTCCCCCTCCGTAGAGGCAGGCGAGGGTCACAATGGCAACAAGGCCCGCGACCTTCAGGTCTAGAAGATCCGTAAACGGATTGTGTCCAGCGAGAGTGTGAGCCATGACCATGGTGACCCGCAGCTTGATTGAAAGGCAGGTGACGGAAAGTGCGACGAGCCCCGCGTGTGGGCTATGCGAGACCAGCCTTTTTATCCGGCGGTTCGCGCTGTGCGCTAAGCACCCTGCAGACGAAATCTGGCGGATGGGGTGGGATTCGAACCCACGAGACGGTTGCCCGCCTGCCGGTTTTCAAGACCGGTGCCTTCAACCACTCGGCCACCCATCC
>CAZVEE010000145.1:0-4507 GCA_964625525.1 uncultured Alphaproteobacteria bacterium
GGCGAAATAGGTGAACATGTTGGAGGTCGTCCCTCCCGGCATGCACGCCATGATCAGGACCCCAACAGCGATCGCATCCGGGAGCGCCAAAACCGCAACCAAACAAAATCCCAAGAGCGGCATAATGCCGAATTGACAAGCAAGGCCAATGGCCATGCCTTGCGGTTTACTCAGCGCAACCCTGAAATCGCGCGGCGTTAGCGAAGCGCCCATGCCGAGCATTACACAGAACACGACGACCGCGGACAATATTTGCTCAAGCTGACCTATCATATGGACACCTCGAAGAACCTGGTTTCCAGGGTGATTTGATGTGCGGGGCGTTGTTGGGTGTGACGGGGGCGGGCTGATTGCTCTGGTTTGGAGGTCTCGCGTTTGTTCTGCGAGAGGCTTTGCGGTCATCCGGGCGCACGTCTGCCCTCGAGCCAGATCAATCGGCGCATGTTGTAGGCGATGTTAGCGAGGCCGATCTTGGTCTCGGCGCGGGCCTTGCCGATGGTGCGAACGACCAGGTCCATGATCGCCTTCTGGTGCGCGAAGGGGTGCTCGACGGCGCGGCGGATTTTGGATTTGGCCGCGTTGGCCCGGGCGGTGGTCTTGCTCATCGGCTTGCCCGGCGGCTTCTTGCGATGGATGCGGCTGAGCTTGCCGAGGCTGGCCAGATAGGCCTCATTGGCCTGACTGCGATACGCCGTATCGGCCCATACTGCCGATCCCGTGTTCTCCTGATCGATCAGCCCCTCCCGAAGCCGGGCCCCGTCATGGGCGGCGGCGTCCGTCACCAGCCAGGTCCGGATCAGGCCATGGCGCCGGTCGATGCCGATATGGCTCTTGTAGCCGAAGATTGGGATGGCGATCTCCGGGCCAGGCTTGGCCCCCTCGGTGTCCGGTTTGGCCTTGGCGCGCTTGAGCGTCCAGCGGGCATCGACGTCCTTCTGAGCGGCCTTCGCCGGCTTGTCCGGCCAGATCTCGGCGCGAGACTTGCCCTGCTTAATCGCCGCCTTCTCGCCTTCATCGAGCTTCTGGCGCGGG
The DNA here is from genome assembly GCA_964625525.1 of uncultured Alphaproteobacteria bacterium. GTDB lineage: Bacteria > Pseudomonadota > Alphaproteobacteria > JAJFIK01 > JAJFIK01 > CAZVEE01. The sequence continues at coordinate 1,033 of CAZVEE010000145.1, forward strand.
GCCGGGATCACGCTGGCGTCCAGGATCTGGCCCGACATCGCCAGATACCCCTTGTCCGCCAGCAGCCGGTCGAACCGGGCGAATAGGGTCTCGACAGCACCGGCCTTGGTGAGCTGTTCACGGAACAGCCAGATCGTCGTTGCGTCGGGCACCGGATCACCGGGACCTAGCAGCCTGTCGGACTTAACGCACGCGTTCGGTTGGTGTAGAATTCTGGGACATCCGATTGGTGTTTCCAACCTCCCTGGATCTGCGCAGCATGAGCAACTTTCGCCCGGTTGACCGCGACACCGGCTTCCTGATGCCGCCGTCCGTGGACGAATGGCTGCCGGAAAGGCATCTGGCGCGGTTTGTGGTGGACGTGATCGGGAGCCTTGATCTGCGGGCGATGACCGGCCGCTATCGCGGCTCCGGCGAGGCCTCGTACCACCCGGCCGTGCTGCTGGGCATCCTGATCTACGGCTATGCCACCGGCGTGTTCTCCAGCCGCAAACTGGAGCGGGCGACCTATGATTCGGTCGCCTTCCGTTTCATCGCCGCCAACCAGCACCCGGACCACGACACGATCGCCGCGTTCCGGCGGCGCTTCCTCAAGGAGATCGAGGCGCTGTTCGTGGAGGTGTTGCGGCTTGCGCGCGAAATGGGGGTGCTGAAACTGGGCACGCTCGGGCTCGACGGCACCAAGCTTCACGCCAACGCCAGCCGCCACAGCGCGGTGTCGTATGAGCACGCGGGCAAGATCGAGGCGCGGTTGCGGGCCGAGGTGGCCGAACTGATGGCCAAGGCCGAAGCGGCGGATCAGGCCGACCTGCCCGACGGCCTGTCGATCCCGGACGAACTGGCCCGGCGCGAGCAGCGCCTGGCGGCGATCGCCAGGGCGCGGGCGGTCATCGAGGAACGGGCCAAGGAGCGCAAGGCCCACGAACAGGCCGAGTACGAGGCGAAAATGGCGGCGCGCGCGGCCAAGCAGGCGGCCACCGGCAAGAAACCCGGCGGCCGACCGCCGGCGCCTCCGGTCGAGGGACCCGCTCCCACCGATCAGGTCAACCTGACCGACGAGGAGAGCCGGATCATGCCGGTGCCGGGTGGCGGCTTCGAGCAGTGCTACAACGCGCAGGCGGCGGTGGCGGCGGGCAGCCTGTTGGTGGTGGCCACCGATGTGGTGCAAGCCGCCAACGACAAGCGGCAGATCGAGCCGATGCTGGGCAAGCTCGCCGCGTTGCCGGAGGATCTGGGGACGATCGAGACGCTGCTGGCCGACACCGGCTATTTCAGCGCCGCCAACGTCGCCGCCTGCGCGGCGGCCGGGATCGACCCGCTGATCGCGATCGGGCGACAGCCTCATCACCTGCCACTGGCCGAACGCTTCGCTTGCGCGCCACCACCGCCGGAGAACCCGACCCCGGTGGAGGCGATGGCTCATCGCCTGAAGACGCCCGAGGGCCGGAAACTGTACGCCCAGCGCAAGCACACCCCCGAGCCGGTGTTCGGCATCATCAAGTCGGCGCTCGGATTCCGCCAGTTCCTGCTCCGCGGCCTCGACAACGTCCGCGGCGAGTGGAGTCTGGTGACCATGGCCTACAACCTGAAGCGGCTGTTCGCCCTCGCCCCCGCCGCCTGATGCCCCAAAGACCTGGAGGCCGCAATCATCGAGCCGGTCAGGCCATGCCCTTCACCGAAGCGCGACTGGCGGGCTCTCAACCGATCGAGCGACCGCCTCAACCGAGTTCCCCCGCCGGCTTTCGCCTGTCCTGCCGACCAACCCAAACCGATAACCCGACGACACCACTCCGACAGGCTGCTAGAGCAACGGACGCCAAGTTTGAATCGGAGAGGTTGGGGGGATTCCCTTGGGGACGCAGGTGTGATTCACTTTTGGGGAAAGGAGTACTGCCATGCCCAATCCCCTCTCCATGGACCTGCGCGAACGGATCATCGCAGCGCGCCGCGCTGGCCAATCTCTGCGCGCGGTGGCTCGGCGGCTGAGCGTCAGCCCTTCCTCTGTTTCCAAGCTGGGCACCCGCCTGGCTCAGACCGGGGAGTTGGCCCCCAAGGCCAGGGTCGGACGCCCGGGGCACGGCCCTCTGGAGCCCCATAAGGAGGTGATCCTGCGCCTCGCCGGCGCTGGCGAAGGCCGCAGTCGCGAGGAGATCGCAGCCCTTCTGTACGAGACGAAAGGCGTCAAGGTGACTGGACGTTCAATCTCCCGTGCCCTCAATCGCTGGGGCTATAGCTATAAAAAAAACGCTGAAGGCCACTGAAGCCAAGACACCGCGGGTTAAACGTCTGCGTCAGCACTGGATCAGAGGCCGAATGCCCTATATGCGCCGAGATCCATCGCGGCTGGTCTTTGTGGATGAGACATCGATCAACACCAAGATGGCGCGATTACGGGGGTGGGCGCCTGTTGGACAGCGTCTGGAGGATGACGTTCCGTTTGGCCATTGGATCAGCCAGACCTTTATTGCTGGCTTGACAGTCGATGGTGTGATCGCCCCCTGGGTCTTGGACGGGGCCATGGATCGTGCCGCCTTTGACACCTATGTCGGGTCGGTGCTGGCCCCGGCGGTGGGGCCGGGCGATGTGGTGATCCTGGATAATCTCAGCGCTCACAAGAGCCCAGGAGCTGCCCAGGTTCTGGCAGAGCAAGGTGCGTGGATGCTGTTCCTGCCCCCGTATTCGCCAGACCTGAACCCCATTGAGATGGCCTTCTCAAAGCTCAAGGCACACCTCAGGCGCTTGGCGGTACGCAGTTTCGATGCCCTGTGGCGGGCTGTGGGGGACGTCTGCGACCTCTTCTCCCCAGACGAATGCCTCAACTTCTTCCACGCCGCCGGCTATGGTGAACCTTGCGAGGCAGCTGCTCCGTGGTGAAACTAGAGAGTCCGCCGCTCTAGCCGCGCCCAAGATGCCCAGTCTCACGGCTTCCAGGGTATTCAGCGCCGTCGTGTTGGTGGTATCACTGTCCACGCCCTGTCCGATGGGTTTTTGCCGCTGGACGCCAGCGTCTTCCCGACGGTCGACGAGGCCCGCTTTGCCGAGGTCGCCGAGGCTCACTTCGTCCAGGTCCCAACCCAAACCGCGGTCAACGCCTTTCTGATCGAGAGCGGTGACGCCCGCATCCTCGTGGACACCGGCACCGCCAACGCCTTCGGCCCGACCCTGGGTAAGCTGCCGACGGCGCTGGCCGCCGCGGGGGTCGACCCAGCCAGCATCACCCATGTGTTCATCACCCACCTGCACCCCGATCACGCCGGTGGTCTTGCCCCCGGTGGTGAGGCCGCGTTTGCCAATGCCGAACTGGTTGTTGCCGAGGCTGAAGCCGCCTTCTGGCTCAGCGAAGACAACAAGGCCGCGGCGCCCGAGGGCATGCACAGCTTCTTCGACGCCGCCGTTGCCGCCGTCGCTCCCTATGCCGAGCGCACCCGCCGCCTGGGCGCGGGCGCGGATCTGACCAGCGGTATCTCGACCATGG
>CAZVEE010000146.1:0-4470 GCA_964625525.1 uncultured Alphaproteobacteria bacterium
TCCAGCATCAGGTTCCTGCGTTCACTCTGTCTCACGTGTGTCTGGATCACGCTCCTGCGGGTCACGCGAAAAAGCTTCGCGGTCGGCTAGAACCTGCTCAAGCTGCTCGATCAGGATCTTCGCTGGCTTTCCCCGATCATCGGGTAGCCTCTCAACCAGCGCTTTTGCATCCGCGATCTTGGAGATGATCGTGCCAAGCTGCTGCCTGCTTGGTTCATCGCCACGACCCGTCAGCTCAGACAGTGCCGCGGTCTGACGCTCGTATTGCGTCTGATTTGCGCTGTACCATGCGCTGCGAGACATTCCGCTACCATGCCAGGGTTCAATGCCTTCAATGCCGATCAACCGGGGAATGCGCCCTTGCGCCCACGCCATCACCTTTGCACGATCTTGCTCATTCAGCACGCGCCTGCCTTTAATGTGACCTGGCGGTTTCACCACTCTTGAGATCCGCTTCGGTGGGTCCACTTGACCGCTGGTCAGTTTCCCCACGACCGCCGCGATTTCCTCCTGTCGAACAAGAGGGTCGATTGTTGATTGGGTTGGCAGATATTGCTTCGCGAGCGCCGTGCCATGCATCTCGAAATTACTCTCCATAACATGGCGCAACCGATCATGGTGACGTGCAAGGGCAATGGCTGAGTCATGAATGGGGAGAGCTACAATGTCTTCGCTTAAAAGATCAGCGAGATTGTGCCGCATAATTTCAGACTCTATGAACATCAATCGCAATCCTATTCTTGAATAAAACAGCGACTGCAGTTTTGGGAAACGCTCAACGATTTGTGTCATGAGCGCACCCACATCCCGAATGGTCTCGCTTGAAGGCTCTCGACCAATTCCAGCCACAGTAGCGCGAATTGCAGACCTGATCGAGGGGGCGTTGAACATGACATTGATCGCAAGCTTCACATGCTTGCGTGAATGGCATCCCGTGGCGAAACATTTGTACGGATCTTCGTTCAATGGATAAGTTTGACCATAGGCAGCCAAAGCCAATCGGAGATGGCAGGACGAATAATCGTATTCATCGACAGGCTCGCCATTGATAAGAATTTTGGCGCGCTGGTGAGCGGGCAGCAACATCCACCAGCCATGGAACCAACGCCCGCACCCACGCATTGACCGGGAGAAAACCCGAGTGAGGCGTCGTTGGGAACATAGGATGCGGCGGTTTCGCCCCTTCAGGCGCGACAGATAAGCACCATCAACCTGTAGTGGCGTCAGGGACGGGTGATCGACAGCCATCTCGACTGCATCAATTGCTTCATCGTAGATGTCCAAAAATGCGTTGGTTTCAAACAGGATTGGATCGTTTAGGGGGAGCGCTTTTTCCTTTCCGTGCGCATCTTTCAGGATTATCCTCTGACGCCGCTCCGTGGCCATAGGATCAAAAAGATCGCTGAAGTCTGATGCGACAAAATCGGGCAAAAAACAAAAGCGTGATTGAGGCTTCGGTGATTTGTATGAAGCCGAAACGGTGGGACGTTGCTGCTCGTGCTGAAAAAAATTTGTCGCTAGGGCGAGGTGCGCAGCCGCGCGCTTGATGTTTTCAAGTGTGAAAAAAGCTGGAAACCGACATGCTTGCCCATGGTAGCGATTTCGGTCCCTGGAATAACGAAAGCCGACATAACCCTGTGATGCGGCCTTGATGGCAGACAGCAGCATGGCGTTTGAACATTTTCGCACATTGTGGTCAGTCAAACGCGGCAGGCCGAACCTTGGTCCAAGATCGGTGTTAGCGTCAAAGGGCTGCAGGTGATGGTCGACGAGAAGGTCGTCTCCAAGGCTCCACTCATGATAAAGCTCCACGCCGGTCCTCCATGAAGGCGCATGCAGACGGCCCGCACGGTGACAAAAGCACCGGTGCGGTATTTGCTGACGAGGTTCGGAAGTGATTGGTGACGCCCGGACTTTGCGAAGGTGTTCCGGCCGCAGCGTTCTGAGCATCCGCGACGACGACGACGACGGGCCGCACGGATGACCCGGTGCGCCAGCGCAGGTGATCATCCGTCTACATCCCGCATCATTCACAAAATGCGGCTGCTCTTGAACACAGCGCAGGCCAGCGAGCGAAACAAAGCTCTCGCAAGCTGAAACGGCGGAACCAGGTGCGAACAGCTGGCGCCCAACTCACCCACGACGTGTTTGGGAGGGGACGATTTGGTGTCAAACAGGGCGTTGCTATGATCATGTCAAATTGGCCCGGTCGGCGACTGCCTGGCGCCGCGATCGGTGCTTTCGTCCAACAGGCGTATGAGTTCACTGAGCGGCACCAGACGCCGGCCGCCAACGCGGGCCGTCTTGATCCGGCCTTTGGCGATCAGTTCGTAGAGCGATGATCGACCAATCCCCAGCGCACGACAGGCGTCGTTGATTGGAAGCGCCAGAATAACATCGGAGCATGGTGCGACAGGCGGGGCTGCGTCGTCAGGCATCAGACAAACCTCCATGTTTGTTTGCCTGGAACCATGATCGTCTGTTTGCATCTCTTCAATCGAATTAATTTGAGAAAAAAGCTGAACTCATAGCCATTTATTTTCAAGCCCATTATTTTGCAGCCATTGACTGAATTTTTTGATCAGGCGCCTTGCCTTGTGTTCAAGTACAGACGTACCAGGCGCATCGGCTGCCGCTATCATAGCAGCCGCATACGGTGTCTGTGCCTCCCCACTGGATAAGAGTTCATACATGCGCCTGAGATGTTTTTCATCATTGTATCCCGATCCCATCGGGCGTCCTGGGCCGCGTTTGTGTTCAGCACCCGCGGCCAGTGGTTTCTGGCATGAGGATTGCTCTGGCGAAAAAAGGTGCTTCGGAATGTCCTGTGCTGAAATCTTCGAGCGCTTCCAGCATCTGTTGTAACGATCCGACACAATACTCTCAAACAGATAGAAATGCGTTGGATTGCGAAAGACGTCTGGATCTATCCGCTCTGCCGGAAGGCCGAATTTAGAAGGCCCTCTGCTAATCGGCCCCTCGTGCCCCCAAAGCTCTACTTCTCTGTTGCGTGCCGCGCAGCAAAGCCGTGCGCCCATCTCACTGGCGGCGTTATACTGAGCCATTTGATTGAGGAGTTCTGAAAGCGTTTCCCGATCGCTCGGATCGAAGCGCTCATCATGCGAAAAGGAAGCAAGAAAATCGAACCATTCTTTATCGTCAACTTTTCCATGAGATACGGCTTCGGTTTTCTTTAAAAATTCCGGAATAACCTGCATTCTCGGTTTGAGGCGACCTTCCAACTTTGCAATATTCAAGGCAAGTCCAATAAGGTGAGATCGGTCAGACAAAATCTGCGTGGATTTGAGCTGGTGCGCAACGGCCCAGCGAATAGCATACTCAATCTCGATGAGGAACGTCCCAAGGCGTTGGAGTTCGTTCTCAAGCGCCTCGAACGGGTTGAGCTCTTCGGTAAAACATGTAACGTCAAGATATTCTTTTTCTTGACCATATTCGCCAGGAGGTCTGGCTGCGGAAGCTCGCATCTTCTGCGTCCTTTATTGTCGTGTGAAAAGACGAGACTGTCGACGAGACGCCACTGTCCGGTTCGAAGAATTGAGCTGCAGGAGTGCGGCGCCCGAACACACTGAGACTTCCTGTTGCACGCCCTCTTGCGCTCCAAGTGGAGCGGGAGATCCTTTAAGCGAGGAAAGTGCTCCACGCATCCATGAGCGCGCGTTGGCGCTCGAGTGCGTCTGTTCTTCGGTAGGCACGTTCCACGGCATCGCCGGTGACATGGGCCAGCGCCGCCTCTGATAATTCATTCGGGAAGTCGCTTTCCTCAACCGCCCACGTCTTGAAGCTCGATCGGAAACCATGGACCGAGTAGGCACTTCTGCCCATGCGTCGCACCTGCATGGCCATCGCCATGCTGGAAAGGGGACGGCCCGCCTTGTTACCTGGAAAAACAAAGGTTCCCGTTGCGGACGCGCAGAGTTCAGTGAGGATATGCATGGATCATGAGGACAGGGGCACACGATGCGGGCGTCCAGCCGCACTATAACATCCGCTGGGAAATGAGCCCCGACAACCATTTGAGGACCTGGAGCAACCTAAGCCCCTTCGACTTCGAGGAAGGAGATTGGCAAGCTTAACTGCGTGTCCACTGCACCGCCAGCAGCTCAGCTCACGGAAGGTCTTGCAACAAAGGCCTAGTGATACACTTGGGCATCGGCTGGCTTGCAACTCACGTCTTCTTGGCTGGCGGGACGTAACCCGCGCATTTGTTAGCCGCGAGCTTGGACAGGTATTGATTGCGTTGGGAGTAGGCTTGGGCCTCTTTGCCGGCCGCGTCTTGGAAGTCCCTGCCGAACCAGAGAGCCGGTATCAGTATACCTCCAACGCCTGCAGCCACGTTCTGCGCAACTTTCCAGCCTTCTTCTTCGACCAGCGCGCGGATGCGGTTATTGTTCGCTTCGATCTCTGCAACGATCGTGTCGCAGTTCATCTGCTGGTCTTCGACCTGAACTA
>CAZVEE010000147.1:0-4438 GCA_964625525.1 uncultured Alphaproteobacteria bacterium
TCCTCAGGTGATCAGACTCCAGCAGCTTTTGGACCAATTAACGGGGGGCAGACCAGGCGGCACAGACGCCACAGGCCAATCGTCTTGCCTTTTACGAAGGAGATCTTTGTGCAACACCATTTTCAGATGCGGCTTTCGAGGTGCTGTGGGGCCTGGAGAGTATCTGCTATGTACACGAACGACTCGATGAGTTCCTCAAGGAGGCCTGGCGATTGCTGGTGCCGGGCGGGCGCTTTGTGGTGATGGATGGCTTTCGCGGGCCCGCCATGGCAAACGGCGCCGACGCGGACCATCTTGCCGCATATTATGAGGGCTTTCACCTGGCTCCCCTGCTTACGGTCGAAACGATCCAGGAGCGACTCGCCGAAGGCGGCTTCGTCAATCTCGAATTTACAGACAAGACGGCAAACATTCTTCGTACATCGCGGGATATGGCCCGCCAATCACGATGGGCACTCCCTTTGCTGCGACTGACTCAAGCACTGGGGCTGACAGCACCACTCCTGACACAGAATATAGAAGGGTGCATAGCTCAGGAACCATTATTCACCAAGCGGATTATGATCTACGGACTGCTCGTGGGGCGCAAACCAGACTGATCGACCCCGACCGATTCATTGCGCCCCAGAAAGGCGAAAGATTCCCTCATACCGTAATAGACCAAATCTGTCTGCGTGAATGCCTGTTGGACCACCTCCACCAAGGTTCCGGAGAAATTCACATCATAAACCCGCGCTGCCACAAAGCGGCTGATCACCAGATAGATCTGATTGATGAGACGGTCTAGTTCTTGATGGGGATACATATCAAGCACGAGCAGATGGCCATCGGATTTGAGATTAGAGCGCGCCATGGTCATCGCCGAGGCATGTTGATCATCCGGTAGCATGCCCAGGCTGTAGGAACACACCATGACGTCACAGGCCGGCTGGAGACGCAAAGCGAGGCCGTCTCCTTCGTGCCAGGTCAGCAGGACGCCCTTCTGCGTTGCAAGGGATTCGATGCGGGCACGGGCTTGTCCAAGCATATTCACTTCCGAGTCCACCAGATGCAGGTGGCGGAGATTGGGCAGCAGGCGGAGAATGTGAATGGCGGACAGCCCCGAGCCAACACCCCAATCACACACCGTCTCATGGGGACAATCCGCAAGTCTGCGGATCCACTGGTGCTTCAGGTTTTCTTCCCAGCCCAGCGTGAGAATCCAATGAACCGCATCATAAACGGGCCCTCCCAAGCGATAGAGAAGTCGAGCCATGGACCGATTCCCCTTTGCCGCCATGCGGTTCGTGCACGTCGATGCAAGCGTGCGCCTCTCACCAGAACAAGCCGACCGACCTGCACCCAATCTGCGATGGTCGGTACAAACGGGCGGTCGTGGTTTATGGGGCTGCTGAGGCTGCTGCCGCCTTTAGAGGCTGCCGCGCAAGCGCACTCGCCCGGGTGAGACAAGCCGTCTGCGCAGGCTCAGCCGTCCCGGCCCGGGGCCGCCACGATGGTCGGCTCGATCTGCGCCTGTTCAATTATCAGTTTGGCCTCGCCCGTCGTTCCGTACAAAGACGGTTGCAGCATCACCTCAATGCGATATGCAGTCTCATTGTCCTGCGCCACGCCCGCAGGCGCCAAGCGGGGATCAATGAAGCCCGGCTGATACTCTCGCGCCAGATCAAGGGCAAAGGCCTCGTTGCGGTCACGGCCCCAGTCATGGGTCAGGCCCGCCCCGTCGAGGCGCAGCGACAGACGCGCTTGTCCCTCGCCCGTCTCCACATGGCCGCTCACCGTGCCTTCAAGCTGACCGAGCGCGCAATGGGCCGGCAGGCGCATGTCGATCCGATAAACCGGCCCGACCGCATCTCCGTTTTCGGACTTGCGGAACCGCAGATCATCAATCGTCAGGGTGAACGCTGAACCGCTGGCCCGGGTGGTTACAGTTTCGTTCATCACCCGCGGTTCTTCCACGAGCGCATAGCGCGGCCACCCATCGGGCAACGCGGAACAGTCCGCATTGGCGGCGGTGTCATCGCCGCCCCCGCACCCCGCCAGCACCAGAAGAGCGCCCATCACAAGGACCAGACGCGCGGTCCCTGTCATGGACCGTGTCTTTGTCATGGAACCTGTCATCCCGCTTCCTTCCACATGGTCCGCTCAGAGATTATTGAGCAGATAGTCCTTGATGTCACCGGACGGAATGACCCCGTCCCAGCCATGGGCCGGTGCCACGGTGAGGACCAGGGTTCCGTTGGCCAGCGCGATCTGCTTGGCGGCCGGATCCTCGACCCGCTCCACTTTGACGGTCTTGATCTGCTCGCCCAGAGCTTCCTTAGCGGCGGCATCAATACCGATCTGGTTCAGGCTATCCGTGAACTGCTGCAGCACAAAACCGTTCAGGTTGAGCAGACCGTCGTGATCGTTCGACCACTGATCCCAGTCCACGACCACGTCCAGCGGCGTCCCGGTAATGCTCTGAAAATTGGTTTTATGGAAATCGATCTGGCCGTCCTGCAGATGATTGATGATACGCTTTTCCTTCAGTCCCATGACACGTGATCTCCTGTTATGTGAGGTCTTTACCGTTTCAGCTCGATCAGGCGCCAATCCAGGGGATCTTCCGGATTGAGCACCATGACTGCATGGCCGGGCGCGAGGCCGTAAATCACACCAGCCGCATCGCTTTGCGGCGGCGGCCTATCGAAGGGGCCGCGCCAGCCGCTATAGCCGGGTGCCGAACCATCAGCAGTCAAACTACCCAGGACAGCCACCACCCCGTCGGAGGCGTGGGTCAACCGATAAAGCCGGCCCCACAGGCGCCGGGGTTCTTCGGCCGCGGTGATCACTTCGACCTGCGTGAGGCGTTTGAGACCGTCGATGGTACCGAGTGGAAGGGCCGAGACGACCCCATCGGCGTCCGGCGCATAGAGCGTTGCCGTATACCGCCCCAGAAGATCATCCGGCTGGAGCGCTACGATGCGCCCTGCCGTGATCGGCTGGAGCAGGGACAGCGCCATGGCGGTCGCGCCCACCTGCTCCATGCCTTCAAGGGCCAGCGCGGCATTCGTCATGGTCCAGAATAGCCCGCGGACCATCTGGGTGTGCTCTGCACGCGCATCATCGCGCCACCAAATCTCTGAAAAGTCCAGACAACCACCTGCGGGCAGGAGCGGGTCAAGGGCCATCGGGCGCTCATGATAGACCAGACTGGCCAGCGGACGCGCGCTCGCCGGTGACTGCATCTGCGCCTGCGCGCCATTCCAGACCATGGCCCGGCTGCTGGGCACATCCGCGCCAGTTTCGATCACGGCCGGGAAGGTTGGAAATGGCCAGTCCGCCGGTCGGTCATCCCGGTCCAGCGTGTTGTGAGCATCCACCGAATGCAGCACCTCCGCCCCCTGCCCGGTCATGCGCACAAATACAAGCCGGTCATAAGGATCCTGGCTGCCCTCGCCATCGTGATAAGCGCTTAAGATCAGACCCGGCATGTCCGGCAGCGCATAGGTCCGCGCGATGGCCCAGCCGCGGCCCGGCGCGTCGAATGTGACCTCGCGCGGAGCACCGTCGAAGGTCGCGCCCACATCGAAGCCCATTTCCGCCGCCAACGGACCATCGAGCGTCAGCGTTACCGCCTCCGCCAGTGGCGTGCCGTTGGCATCGCTTCCAGCGGCACCGGGCGTAAAGCGCAGCGCGATGGCATCAAAACCGGCATAGTAGTCGTCGATGCCCATGGCGACGTCTTCACCGTCCTGGCCCGCGTCCACGGGTATCAGCGGACAGCGCTGCGGTGGCTCCGCATGGGCAGGGCTAGATACCAAGATGTATAGGCCGGCGATGATCAGGCTGACAAGGCGGGAACACTGGCGGCGGACCGCCGGGCTGGATCTCGTGCTCGAGAACTCCTGTGGCATCGTCACGTCCCCCGTGTTAGCCGCAACAATTGGTACAATGAAAATTCTATAAGCGTTTTTTGGTATCCTAGATGGTGGTCGTATTGCAACCCCTTTGGGAGTTTGCCCCAGAGATTGCCCGGCGGCGCCATTTTAATCGGTGGTCTCTCACAAATCGGACTTTGTGTGCCTGACGCGGGTCAATGGGCGGCCCCTGCCCGGCGCCCCAGACCTGGCGGAAAAGTAGTGCCGCAGAACGGCACTGTGCCGTCTCGCTTTACGGCCACGCTGTCGCCCTGTCAGGGTGAGCCGCCCAGGGACCGCCGCGTTCACCCTGGCAGGGCGACAGCGTGTGTGTCCACCCTTGACGTGTATGACTGAGATGGGCGGATCCAGATTACGGTCTGAACTGCCCCGGGTTTGCCGGAGGCTGTTTGGTTTGATTCTCGCTACCATGGCGTAGGTCTTCTGGTTTTGGAAGTATCGTTCCTCGGCCTCGGCAGGCGGGACATATCCGATCGGGCCGAGAAGCCGTCGGTGATTGTACCAGTCCACCCATTCGA
>CAZVEE010000148.1:0-4388 GCA_964625525.1 uncultured Alphaproteobacteria bacterium
ACACAGCCGAGCGCCAGATAGCCGTCAAACGTACCGCTCGCCGCCGCCATGGCAATGGCGCCGGGGATCTCGAGCGCGCCGGCAACGGACAGGCGCTCGACCGCGCAGGTCGGCTCCAGGACCGCAAGGGCGCCCCGGGCAAGGCCTTCGGCGATATCGGTGTAAAAAGGTGCCTCAACAATCAGCACACGGCGCTGGCCCGACGCTCCGCTCACGCCGCACCCCCGTTCGAAAAGACCAGATTCATGGGCGGGATGCGCACATGCTCCACCACATGGAGGCCGTAACCCTCAAGGCCGACGATTTTGCGCGGCGTATTGGACAGCAAGATCATGTTCCGCACACCCAGATCGATCAGAATCTGCGCGCCCACGCCATATTCCAGAAGACGCGGCTCAAGCCCTTCGCTCTCCTCGGTCTGCGGCGCGGGGGGCTTCAAACGCTTGTTCAGCAATTCGGACACGCGGGTTGCTTTGGTGTCGCGAATGAGTACCACGACCCCGCGCCCCACCTCGTCGATTAGCTTCATGGAACGGGCCAGAATGCCGCTGCCCTTGCCCCGGCCGCCCAGCACATCGTCGAACACATCCACCGAGTGCATGCGCACGAGCGCCGGGGTGGGCCCGGAAATGTCCCCCTTCACGAGGGCGATGTGCTCGGCATATTCAAGCTTATTCGTATACAGACGCAAGTCCCAGTCGCCCGCATGCGCGGTGCTGAAGTCGGTGCGATGGGTGCACTCCAGGAAATGGTCGTAGCGCCGACGATAGCGGATCAGATCCTCGATCGTGCCCACCTTCAAATTGTGGTGCCGGGCAAATTCGATCAGGTCCGGAAGGCGCGCCATGGTGCCGTCGTCCTTCATGATCTCGCAGATCACACCGGCGGGATAAAGGCCCGCAAGGCGCGAGATGTCGACGGCGGCTTCCGTATGCCCGGCGCGCACCAGAACCCCGCCGTCCCGCGCCAGCAGCGGGAACACGTGTCCCGGCGTCACGATGTCCGCGGGGCCCTTGGTGGGATCGATGGCGACGGCGATGGTCCGTGCCCGGTCATGGGCGGAAATCCCCGTGGAGACCCCATCCTTGGCCTCAATGGAGACCGTGAAGGCCGTCTGGTGGCGGCCCTTATTGTGGGTCGACATCAGGGGCAGACGCAGATGTTCCACCCGTTCGGCCGTCAGGGACAGGCAAATCAGACCACGACCATGTTTGGCCATGAAATTAATCGCGTCGGGCGTTGCCATTTGGGCGGGAATGACAAGGTCGCCTTCGTTCTCGCGATCCTCCGCATCCACCAGAATGAACATGCGTCCGTTGCGTGCGTCCTCGATCACATCCTCAATGGGGGACAGCTCGCTGACCACGGTATCTGCACTGAATGTCATAGGACCTCCCTGAGGCGCGCCACATAACGGGCGAGCACATCGACTTCTATGTTCACGGCATCGCCGGCCTGCGCCGCCTGGAAGGCCGTGTGGGTCCAGGTATGGGGAATGATGTTGACGCCAAACCCGTCCGCCGTGACCTCATTGACCGTGAGGGACACCCCGTCGACGGCAACGGAGCCCTTGGCGGCGATATAGGGCGCGATGGCAGCCGGTACGCGGATCCACAGGCGGTGGGAGCCGCCCTCGGGCTCGATCCGGTCCAGGGTGCCAAGGCCATCCACATGGCCCTGGACGATATGGCCGCCCAACTCGTCGCCCACTTTGAGCGAGCGCTCCAGATTGACGCGACGCCCGGGCGCCCAGTCCTTCACCGCCGTAACACCGAGCGTTTCGGCGGAGGCCTCCACCGCAAACCACCACGTGCCGTCCGCCCCGCGCCCGGTCTCCACGGCCGTCAGGCACACGCCGGAGCAGGCAATGGATGCGCCAACAGGCAGGGTCGTCAAATCATAGCCGGTGGCAATTTCGATCCGCGTGTCGGCGCCGCTCTGCGCAGCCGTGACGGCGCGCACTGTTCCGACATCCGTAATCAATCCAGTGAACATGAAGGCCCTTTCCTCGGCTTGGGCGCCTTTCCTCAACGTGGACGGCTGTGCATGGCAGAGATATAGCGACGGTGGGCCCGAGCGACACGGGCTTTCGTTACGCGGCCGGCTCCGGCTGGGGCGCCCGCTCGAAACAGTCAAGGACGTCCTCGCCCAGGGCCCGCCGGTCACGCACCACAAAGCGCGGGCCGCTGCGCGGATTGGCCACGTCGAGACCGCCGACCCCCGGTACGCCGTTCGCGCCCAGCAGGACCGGTGCGCGGTACCAGTAAAGCCAGTCGACCATATCCGCCGCCACCAGGGAGGCGACAAGTCCGGCACCGCCCTCGACCATCAAACGGGTGAGGCCCCGCTCGGCGAGCACCGCCAGCGCGGCCTTAAGGTCAAGCCCGCCGGTCTTGTCGCGCCGGACCGGCAACACCACCGCACTGGCATTTTGAAAGGCCCGCACCCGTGCGGGATCGGCTTCCTCGCTGGTCAGGACCCATGTCGGCGTCTGCGACGCCGTTGCGATCAGCGTGTGGGTCAGTGGCAGGCGCAGCTGCCCGTCGGTCACCACCCGGATGGGCGAGCGTGCCTCAAGGCCCGGCAGCCGACAGGTCAGCTGCGGGTTATCCAAAATAGCCGTTTTGGCGCCGACCATAATGGCATCGTGGCGCGCGCGCAGCCCGTGCCCGTGGGCGCGCGCGGCCGGGCCTGTGATCCACTGGCTTACCCCGCCCTGCGCGGCGATGCGTCCATCAAGGGATGAGGCCAGTTTCACCGTCACCATGGGTCTTGCCTTGGTGACCCGCGAAAAGAACCCCTGGGCGAGGCGTTGCCCCTCCGCCGCGCAGATACCCTCGGTGACGGCCAAGCCCGCCGCTTTCAATTTTTCAGCGCCGCGTCCCGCAACACGGGGATCGGGATCGCCAACGGCATAGACCACCCGCGCCACGCCCGCGGCGATCAGAGCCTCGGCGCAGGGCGGTGTTTTGCCATGGTGAGCACAGGGCTCAAGGGTCACATAGGCGGTGGCGCCGCGGGCCTTCGATCCGGCCTCGGCCAGGGCCAGCGCCTCCGCATGGGGTCGCCCGCCCCGTCCCGTTGTGCTCCGCGCCAGAATTTCCCCCGTCTCAGGCGCAACGAGCACGCAGCCGACAGAAGGATTGGGCGCCGTGGTCCCAAGACCGCGCGCACCCAGGCGCATGGCAAGCGCCATGAAACGACGGTCACGCGCTTCCTGATCTTTCGAAGACGTTTTTGGCAAAGACGCTTCTGGCGAGGACGTCTCAGGTGAGAACGTCTCCGGCTTGGGCGAGACGGCGGTGTCTTTGGTCATCGGCGCGGCAATTCCGTGAGTTCGCCGACGAACTCCTCGAAATCGCTCGCCTCGCGAAAGTCCTTATAAACGCTGGCGAAGCGCACATAGGCAACCGTGTCCAGATTGCGCAGCCCCTCCATCACCATTTCGCCGATCTGGGTGGTGGTGACTTCATTATCGCCGGAGCTTTCCAGTTGCCGAACGATGCCGCTGGTCATCTTTTCCACCTGGTCCGGCTCGACCTGTCGTTTGCGCACGGCGATTTGAATGGAACGGGCGATCTTGTCGCGATCGAAGGGGACTTTTTTGCCGTTCTTCTTCACCACCATGAGATCGCGCAGTTGAACGCGTTCAAATGTGGTGAAGCGGCCGGAGCAGGCCGGGCAATACCGACGGCGCCGAATGACGGCGCCGTCTTCCGTTGGCCGCGAGTCCTTCACCTGGGTTTCGAGGCTGCCGCAATAGGGACATTTCATGGGCGCTCTCTCCCAGGCGAGGCCGCCCATCCCGGGCCGGGCCTAGGCGGCGCCCCATGGGGCCGACCGCCGATGATATGGCCCTGTCCGCCGGTCGCGTTTATTCCTGGTCGGAATAAATCGGGAAGCGGTCGCACAGGGCTTTGACTTTCGCTCCCACGGCCTGTTCGACGGCGCCGTTGCCCTCGGGGCCATTGGCGGCCAGCCCATCGAGCACCTCGGCGATATGCTGGCCGATGGCCTGGAACTCAACGACGCCGAAGCCCCGTGTCGTCCCGGCCGGGGTCCCGAGGCGAATGCCCGAGGTCACGGCCGGCTTTTCCGGGTCGAACGGCACGCCATTCTTGTTACAGGTCATGCGTGCGTTTTCGAGGGCATCTTCGGAGATATTCCCCGTAAGTCCCTTGGGACGCAGATCGATCAGCGCCAGATGGGTATCGGTTCCCCCGGAGACAATATCGAAGCCCGCGTCCTTCAGAGTTGCCGCGAGAGCCCGGGCATTGTCCACGACGGCTTGGGTGTAGCTCTTGTAGGCGGGCTGAAGCGCTTCGCCGAAGGCCACGGCCTTGGCCGCGATGACATGCATCAGCGGGCCGCCCTGGAGCCCCGGGAAC
>CAZVEE010000149.1:0-4292 GCA_964625525.1 uncultured Alphaproteobacteria bacterium
GGGCGAAGCTCGATGTGGTGACATTCTCCTGGCAAAAAGTGCTGGGGGGCGAGGCGGCCAACGGTGTGTTGATCCTGCGCCCACGGGCGGTGGAGCGGCTAGAAAGCCATACGCCAGCCTGGCCTGTGCCCAAGATCTTCCGCCTGACCAAGGGCGGCAAGCTGATCGAAGGAATTTTCCGGGGGGAAACGATCAATACCCCCTCCATGCTGTGTGTCGAGGATTATCTGGACGCGCTGAAATGGGCCGAATCCCTTGGCGGCGGTGATGCGTTGATCGCCCGGGCCAACGGTAATCTGGAAGTCATCGCCGAATGGGTCGCGCATACGGATTGGGTGGCGTTTCTGGCTGAAGATCCGGCGACCTTGTCCAATACCTCCGTGTGCCTGAAAATCACGGACCCCTGGTTCGCCGCGCAGCCCGAGGACGCACAGAACGCCATCGTGAAACGATTGGCGGGTCTTCTGGAAGCGGAAGATGTGGCCTATGACATCGCCGGCTATCGCGATGCGCCGCCGGGCCTGCGCCTGTGGTGCGGGGCGACCGTAGAACAGGACGACCTGAAAGCAGTGTTGCCCTGGATCGAGTGGGCTTTCGCGGCCGCGCGCGCGGAAACGCAGGCCGCAGCCTGACCATCCGCATTCGCATTTTCTCTGATCATCGGTGGGTGGTGGCGAGAGGCCGCGCCCCCAATCCTGAAAAGGTGTTCCCATGCCGAAAGTGCTGATTTCGGACAAGTTGAGCGATGCCGCCGTCGAGATCTTCCGCAATCGCGGGATCGAGGTGGATTTCAAACCGGGGCTTCCCAAGGAAGACCTGCTGGAGATTATTGGCGAGTATGATGGCCTGGCCATCCGCTCCGCCACCAAAGTGACGGCGCCGGTGTTGGAGCAGGCTGTGACCCTTAAAGTCATCGGTCGCGCCGGAATCGGGGTCGATAACATCGAAATCCCGGCTGCGACGGCACGGGGCGTGGTGGTGATGAACACGCCGTTTGGCAATTCGATCACGACGGCGGAGCATGCGATCGCCCTGATGCTGGCGCTGGCGCGGCAAATTCCGCTGGCGGACGGCTCGACCCAGGCCGGCAAGTGGGAGAAATCCCGCTTTATGGGGGTGGAGATCACCGGCAAGACGCTGGGCGTGATCGGGTGCGGCAATATTGGCAGCATTGTCGCCGCGCGGGGCCAGGGTCTGCGCATGAAAGTGATAGGCTATGATCCGTATCTGTCGGAAGAGCGGGCGACGGAGTTGGGCATCGAGAAGGTGGAGCTTGAGGACCTGCTGAAGCGGGCCGATTTCATCACCTTGCATGTGCCGCTGACGGATCAAACCCGCGATATCATCGACCGCAAGGCCATGGAAACGATGCGCCCGGGTGTTCGCCTGATCAATTGCGCGCGCGGCGGTCTGGTGGATGAAGCGGCGCTGAAGGAGATGCTCGACAGCGGCCATATCGCCGGTGCGGCTCTTGATGTGTTCGCGGAAGAACCCGCACGGGAAAACCCGCTCTTCGGTCATGACCGCTTGGTTGCGACGCCGCATCTGGGCGCGGCAACGACGGAGGCGCAGGAAAAAGTGGCTCTGCAAGTCGCCGAGCAGATGGCGGATTATCTGCTGACCGGTGCGGTGCAGAACGCCATCAACATGCCATCGATCACTGCGGAAGAAGCGCCAATCCTGAAACCGTTTGTAAAGCTGGCAGAGCAGTTGGGTGCCTTTGCAGGCCAGCTCTGTGCTGATCCCATCAAGGCCGTCCAGATTGAGTATGAAGGCGAAGTGGCGGAGATGAACACCCGCACGCTGACGTCCGCGGCGCTTTCTGGGGTGATGCGGCCGCAACTCTCCGACATCAATATGGTCTCCGCCCCGGTGATCGCGAAAGAGCGGGGCGTGAAAGTCACCGAAGTGCGCCGGGAACAGCAGGGCGTGTTTGAGACTTACATTCGCATGATCGTGACGACGGAGCAGGACACCTATTCCGTTGCCGGAACGATTTTCTCCTCTGGGCAAAACCGAATCATTCAGGTGCAGGGCATTGGCCTGGACGCCATTCTGGGCCGTCACATGCTGCTCGTCACCAATGAGGACAAGCCGGGTTTTATCGGCTCGCTGGGCGTGCTCCTGGGTCAGAGTGGCGTGAACATCGCTTCGTTTAATCTGGGCCGGCGTGAACCCGGCGGCGATGCGGTGGCGCTTGTGGAGGTGGATGACGCGCTCAAGACGGATGTTTTGCAAAAAGTCCGGGGCCTGCCGCTGGTGCGCGGCGTGAAGGCGTTGAGTTTCTGAGCGCGGCGGTCCATATGTAGAGAAAGAGGGGTGGCACGGCAGCCGCCCCTTTTTCATGCCCGCGCGGAGACCATGGCGGGCGGAGTGAGAAAGGAAGCCAGCCATGTCCAATGTCGCCGTGATCGGCTCTCAATGGGGAGACGAGGGCAAGGGCAAGATCGTCGATTGGCTGTCGGAGCGGGCCGATGTGGTGGTGCGCTTTCAGGGCGGCCATAATGCGGGGCATACGCTCGTTATCGGCGACAAGACCTATAAGCTGCATCTGCTGCCTTCCGGCATTGTGCGGCCAGGCAAATTGTCGGTGATCGGCAGCGGCGTGGTGGTGGATCCTTGGGCGCTGGTCAAGGAAATTGACACGCTCGCGGGCCAGGGCGTTGAGGTGACCCCGGACAATCTGGCCGTGGCGGAGAACGCCACTCTGATTCTGCCGGTACACCGGGAAATGGATGTGCTGCGCGAGACCGGTAACGCCACGCGGCGCATCGGCACCACCCAGCGCGGTATCGGCCCGGCTTATGAGGATAAGGTGGGCCGGCGTGCTATTCGTCTGATCGATCTCGCGGATGAAGCGTTTTTGCGCGAGCGGGTCGAGGCGCTGCTCGGTTATCACAATGCCCTGCGCCGGGGCCTGGGGCGGGATGAGGTGGACGGGTCCACCATTGTGGATGACCTGCTTGCCATCGCCGAACGTGTTCTTCCCTATGCGGATTGTGTCTGGCAACGCCTGGCGAAAGCGCGGCGGATCGGCCGCCGGATCCTGTTTGAAGGCGCGCAAGGCGTGATGCTGGATGTGGATCACGGGACCTATCCTTATGTGACGTCCTCCAATACGGTCGCGGGGCAGGCGGCGACGGGCAGTGCGGTTGGTCCGGGAGCGGTGGATTTCGTCCTGGGGATCACCAAGGCCTATACCACGCGGGTCGGCGAGGGACCGTTCCCCACGGAACTGACCGATGAGACTGGGCGCCGGCTCGGGGAACGCGGTCATGAATTTGGCACAACGACGGGGCGCTCGCGCCGCTGTGGGTGGTTTGATTCCGTGATGGTGCGCCAGGCCATCCATACGGGCGGCATCAACGGCATTGCCTTGACCAAGCTCGATGTGCTGGACGGGTTCGAGGATATTCGCATCGGTGTGGGCTATCGCCTTGATGGCGAGACCATCGATCATTTCCCGGCCGGAGTGGCGGCGCAAGCCAAGGTGGAGCCGATTTATGAAACGCTGCCTGGCTGGGCGGAATCCACTCACGGCGCGCGCTCCTGGGCGGAGCTGCCAGCCCAGGCTATCAAATATGTGCGGCGGATCGAGGAACTGATCGATGCGCCGGTGTCGCTCTTGTCCACCTCTCCGGAACGAGACGACACGATCATGGTGCGCGATCCGTTCGTGGGCTGATCCGGTGTCGAAGAGCCGTGCCGTCCATCGTGCTTAAAACAAAAAGAACCGCTCCCCGGAGGAAGCGGTTCTCAAAAAGCAGAGGGGAGGGGCGTCTTAGGCCGGGCTTGCTGCTGCCCCGGCGCCGGCCGCACTGGCCATGCGGCGATCTTTCAGGGCGCCTTTCATGGCCTTTTGGAGCTTTTCAAAGGCCCGCACTTCGATCTGGCGCACGCGTTCGCGCGAGATGGAATAGACTTGGCTCAGCTCCTCCAGAGTCGCGGGCTCGTCTTTCAGGCGCCGCTCGGTGAGGATGTGGCGCTCGCGCTCATTCAGGGTTTCGAGCGCTTCGCTCAGAAGCTCTTTACGCTCATCATATTCCTCGCGTTCGGCCAGATCGGTTTCCTGGTCGATATTGTCGTCGACCAGCCAATCCATCCATTCCCCTTCGCTGTCGGCGCGCAAGGGCGCGTTCAACGAATTGTCCGGGGCCGACAGGCGTCGGTTCATGGTGATCACGTCCTGTTCGGACACGCCCAGCTTGTCGGCAATGGTTGCCACATTATCCGGGTGCAGATCGCCGTCTTCGATGGCTTTGATCTGGCCCTTCACCTTGCGCAGGTTGAAG
>CAZVEE010000150.1:0-4232 GCA_964625525.1 uncultured Alphaproteobacteria bacterium
GATCAGGTCTATGTGGAAGACCGCACTATCGACAGCCACATCAAGCGGCTGCGGAAGAAATTCCGTCAGGTGGACGGCGAATTCGATGCGATCGAAACACTCTATGGTGTGGGGTACCGCTTTAAGGAAGTGTCTGGGGAACCGTGACCACGCAGGGGTTTGAGAGGGGGGATCGCGCGTCCGGGGGCATCGGAGGCAGCGGGTCCGGCACGAGCGGCGCTGCCCTTGATGCCACCCGTGCATCCAATGGCGAAAGCGCTCCGCGCCAGCGCCACTTCTTCAACAGCCTATTTTTCCGCATCGGCGCGCTGAATCTCGTGGGCCTGCTCATTTTCATGGGCGGGCTGCTTGCGTCCACTCAATATCGCAAAAGCACCGTGGACGAACGGCTGCTGGCGTTGGAGACCCACGCGACCTTTATCGCCGGTGCCTTGGAGCAAACGGCCCTCGTGCCCCGCCCCGGACAACAAGACGGCCAGCCCTTCGACGCCATTGACCAGGGTGAGGCGGTGGATGTGCTGCGCCGGTTGATCCTGCCCACCAATCTGCGGGCGCGGATTTACGATTATGACGGGCGGCTGATCTACGATTCCGAACTTCTGGATGAAGACGCGCAGGTGGACGCGCGCTCCCTCGACGATCCGGACCCGGCGCACCAGACCGGCGGCCCCATCGACGATTTCATGATGTGGCTGATGGGGCCAACGCTGACCCCTTGGGGCGCAGATGCGCGCATGCCTCACACGGAAGTCACTGCTGCGCTGGGCAGTCGCGCGCAGGCCGATGCGCGCAAGGCTTTGCGCCGGGATGATGACGGCAATCTCATTGTCTCGGTGGCAATGCCGGTGAAAAAACTGCGCGCCCATGTGGGGGCACTGCTGCTGTCCACCCAGGGCGGCGATTTCGATGCGGTGCTGCGCGCCGAACGAGGCGCCATTTTCCAGATCTTCGCCATTGCGCTCGGCGCCAATCTGCTGATTGCGCTGTTTTATGCGGGCACGGTGGTGCGCCCGATCCGCCGGCTTGCCGACGCGGCCGACAAGATCCGCTATGCCCGCCAGAACCCTGGCACGGCCGCGCGCGCGGAAATCCCGGGCTATTACGACCGGCGTGACGAAATTGGCGACCTCGCCGCCTCGCTCAACGACATGACCCGGGCTCTCAATGCCCGGCTCGATGCGATCGAGCAATTCGCGGCCGATGTGGCCCACGAGATCAAGACGCCGCTGACCTCCCTGCGCAGCGCGGTCGAGACTTTCGATCTGGCGAAGACTGAGCAAATGCGGGCCCGGCTGCTGGCGGTCGTCAAACATGATGTGGACCGGCTCGACCGTCTCATCACGGATATTTCCAATGCCTCGCGCCTTGATGCGGAACTGTCGCGCGAGGATGCAGAGACGGTGAACATCCCGGCGCTGTTGCAGAACATCCTGCAGGTCTATGTGGACAGCGGCACCAATGGCGATGTGGCACTGCGCCTGGATACCCATGTGGGGGCGCTCGACCGGGACCATTTGAGCATCCTGGGCCTTGAAAGCCGCATCGGCCAAGTGGTGCAGAATCTGGTGGACAATGCGGTCTCGTTTTCACCCCCTGGTGGCACCGTGCGCCTCGTCATGGGCATGGAGCGCCACTTCGGCCTGCCCTTTGTTTCCGTGCGGATCGAAGATGAAGGGCCGGGCATCCCCGAAGACAGCCTGGAGCGCATTTTCGAGCGCTTCTACACCCAGCGCCCGTCGGAAGAAGATTTCGGCCAGAATTCCGGCCTGGGCCTCAGCATCTCCAAGCAGATTATCGAGGCCCATAACGGGCGCATCTGGGCGGAAAACCGGCGTGATGACCACGGTCGGGTGCTGGGCGCCCGCTTCACCTTCCTGATCCCCGCGCATCTGCCGGGCAAAGGGCGATGACCACCGCCCCGGGGACGCGCCTGCATGCGACCTGTGTGGCCATCGCTGGCGCGGGCGCGCTGTTGCGCGGGGGCTCTGGTGCGGGCAAATCCGACCTGGCCCTGCGCCTGATCGACCGGGGCGCCCGCCTGGTTGCGGATGATCAAGTCCTTCTCAGCGGGAAAGGCGGGCGGATTATCGCTCACCCGCCAGCGCCGATCGAGGGGCGCATGGAAGTGCGCGGGGTCGGGATCATCACCGTGCCCCATGAGCCGTCCATTCCCGTGGCCGCGCTCTTCGATCTGGTGAGCACGGAGGCGGTGGAGCGGCTGCCGGAACCGCGCCAGGAGATGCTGGTGGCAAGCATGTCCCTGCCCGTCTGGGCGCTCGACCCGTTCGAACCGTCAGCGCCGCTGAAGCTGGCGCTGCTCATGGATGCCGCCGCCCGGATCCAGCGCTAAGCGCTGGGATTCACACCGATCCTGCTTGCCAAAGCCCGGCAAATCGGGCGGGATAGTGATCATGATCGGATTGGTCCTTGTCACCCATGGAGAGTTGGCCCGCCACTTCGTGGCGGCGGCGGAGCATGTGGTGGGTCCGCAGGATCAGATCCGCGCCATCTGCATCGGCCCGGAAGACGACGTCAAAGTCCGGCGCCAGGAGATCCTCGACGCGGTGCAAGCGGTGGATGACGGCAGTGGCGTGATCCTGGTCACCGACATGTTTGGCGGCACCCCGTCCAATCTGGCGATCTCCATCATGGACAAAGCCCCTGTGGAAGTGATCGCGGGGCTGAACCTGCCCATGCTCATTAAACTGGCAACCGTGCGGGGGCGGGCGAGCTTGGCCGAGGCGGTTCGCGAGGCCCAGTCGGCGGCGCGCAAATACATCCACATCGCCTCGCATGTGCTCGCGGGCCAGCCGGACTGAGGCGCCCCCATGACCGATCCCGCCACGCCGCTTCTCCGTACAGTGACCATTCGCAATGAACGGGGCCTGCATGCGCGGCCAGCCTCCAAAGTCGTGAAATGCGTTCAGGGCTTTGACGCCCAGGTCAGCGTCACCAAGGACGGCGAGCGCGTGCCTGCCAGTTCCATTATGGGCCTGTTGATGCTGGCTGCCAGTCAGGGCCAAACCCTGGAGTTGAGCGCTGAAGGCGCGCAGGCCGTCGCTGCTCTTGACGCGCTCACCGCGCTGATTGAAGACGGCTTTGGGGAGTTGGACTAACGCCGGCTCCCCTTCACTGGGCGGCTTCCATGACGGCGCCTTGCGCTGCCGCTTCACGGGCGCACCTGTCAGAACCACGCAAGACACGCCCGCAGCCACCAGGCCCAACCTGACAATATGCTTGCGTTCATGACCAGTGGTTGAGCCCGCGCCGCAGATCCTTGCGCGCCCGCTCACATCAAGACATAAAGATTTCTTTATATGCTCCTTGCGCCGCTGCAGCCCTTCCGATAGAAGAGGGCTACGACATCGGCGCTCGCTCCGAGCGCACCTCGAGGTGTGCCCCGCGCCGCCATATCAGGAGTTCTTCATGACCGACTTCACCGACTACAAGGTGGCCGATATTGGCCTGGCCGACTGGGGCCGTAAGGAAATCGCCATCGCCGAGACTGAGATGCCGGGCCTGATGGCGCTGCGCGAAGAATATGGTGCTGAGAAGCCGCTCTCGGGCGCGCGCATCACCGGCTGCCTGCACATGACCATTCAGACTGCGGTGCTGATCGAGACGCTGACCGCGCTCGGCGCCGAAGTGCGCTGGTCCTCGTGCAACATCTTTTCCACTCAGGACCAGGCCGCGGCCGCCATCGCCGCCGCCGGCATTCCGGTCTTCGCCTGGAAGGGCGAGACGGAAGAAGAGTATTGGTGGTGTGTGGAGCAGACCGTGAAGGGCCCCGACGGCTGGCATCCGAATATGCTGCTCGATGACGGCGGCGACCTGACCGGCCTGATGCACGACAAGTACCCGCAGCTGCTGGAAGACGTGCGGGGCGTGTCAGAAGAGACCACCACCGGCGTGCTGCGCCTTTACGACATGGCGCGTAAGGGCACCCTGAAGGTCCCGGCGTTCAACGTGAACGACAGCGTGACCAAGTCGAAATTCGACAATCTCTATGGCTGCCGCGAAAGCCTTGTTGATGGCATCAAGCGCGCCACCGACGTGATGATGGCCGGCAAGATCGCCGTCATCGCCGGCTTTGGCGATGTGGGCAAGGGGTCGGCGGAATCCCTGCGCAGCCAGGGCGCGCGCGTCATGGTCACCGAGATCGATCCGATCTGCGCCCTGCAGGCGGCCATGGAAGGCTATCAGGTCGTGACCATGGACGAGGCCGCCAAGGT
>CAZVEE010000151.1:0-4224 GCA_964625525.1 uncultured Alphaproteobacteria bacterium
CGCAGAGTTTACAGGCGATGCAGCGCTCTTCGCCGTTGGGATAGCGGCGCAGGGCGTGTTGGCCCCGGAAGCGCGGCGACAATGCGCCCTTTTCATAAGGGTAGTTCACGGTGGCCTTGGGCTTGAACATATATTTCAGCCCCAGCCAGAACCCGGAGACCAGTTCTGTCAGCAGGATGGTACGTGCCGCGCGGTCCAGAAATCCCATCGCCCGTCCTCCTCCTTAACCCTGACCCGGCAGCGAGTCAGTGGCCACCAGCACCCCGGCGGTGGCGATCACATAGAACAGCGAGAACGGCAGGAAGACCTTCCAGCCGATGCGCATGAGCTGGTCATAGCGGAACCGCGGCACCACGGCCTTCACCATCGCGAACAGGAAGAAGACGAACATGGACTTGGCGAAGAACCAGAAGAAGCCGTGCACCCAGTTGAACGGCGCCACGTCGAAAATCGGATCCCAGCCGCCCAGGAACAGGATCGTGGTCAGCGAACACATGAGCACGATGTTCGCGTATTCACCGATCATGAACAGCAGATAGGGGATCGAGGAGTATTCCACCTGATACCCGGCCACCAGCTCCGACTCCGCTTCCGGCAGGTCGAACGGCGGGCGGTTGGTCTCGGCGAGCGCGGAGATGAAGAACACCACGAACATCGGGAACAGCGGCCAGACATGCCAGTTGGCGATGCCACCGGTCTGGGCGCGCACGATTTCCGTCAGGTTTAACGACCCCACAAGCAGCAGCACCGTGATGATCACAAACCCGATGGAGACCTCATAAGACACCATCTGCGCAGCCGAGCGCAGCGAGCCCAGGAACGGATATTTCGAGTTCGAGGCCCAACCGCCCATGATGATCCCGTACACCCCCAGCGACGAAATCGCGAAAATGTAGAGGATCCCCAGATTGATATCGGCGATGGCCCAGCCATCGGCGACCGGGATGACCGCCCAACCGGCAAAGGCCAGTACAAAGGTGGCGATGGGCGCGAGCAGGAACACGGTCTTATCGGCCCCGGCCGGGATCACCGTTTCCTTCATGAAAAACTTGATGAAGTCGGCGAAAGACTGAAGCAGGCCGAAGGGGCCCACCACATTCGGGCCCTTGCGCAACTGCACGGCCGCCCAGATCCAGCGGTCAGCCAGCAGCACGAAGGCGAGCAGCACCAGGACGCCCACCATCAGCGCCAGCACTTCCGCTGAAATGCCCACAAGTGAGCCCCAGAACGGCCCCAGGCCGTCCCAGCTTCCAATGCCCTCGATGAACCAATCACGCATAGCGTGGCGCCTTTCGCTTCACTCTCGTCCCATCCGGATCTATTCCGCCGCGTCTTCGCTTAAGCCCTGGCGGATGACCCGGCTGCACTCGGCCATAATTTTGGAGGCCCGCGCAATGGGGTTGGTCAGGTAATAGTCGTGCACGGGCGACTCCAGCGCGCCGCTGTCCAGCGTGCCCGCCTGCGCCAGCCCGTCGAACAGGTCCGGCGTCGCTCCGTCCGCCCCCGGCGCATAGCCGATCGAGGCGAACATCGGCGCATGAGCGCGCAAGGAGGTGCGCAGGTCTTCCAACGTGTTGTAAGGCAGCGGCGTCCCCATCATGCCCGAAAGCTGACGCAAGATCGCCCAGTCCTCGCGGGCTTCGCCCGGCGGGAACACCGCGCGCTTGCCCATCTGGACCCGGCCTTCCGTGTTCACCCACAGCGCGTTCTTTTCCGTGTAAGCCGCGCCCGGCAGCACCACATCGGCACGCCGTGCGCCCGCGTCCCCGTGGCTGCCCTGATAGATCACGAACGCCTCGCCCAGCGTCCCCATGTCGATCTCATCGACCCCGAGCAGATACACCACATCGAGCGCCCCTTCCGCCGCACCGCGCAGGATCGCGTCCCGGTCGCGCCCGCCCTCGCCCGGCACGAAGCCGAGATCCAGACCCGCAACCCGGCCCGCCGCCGTGTGCAGCACGTTAAAGCCGTTCCAGCCCGAGCCCTCGTCACCCTCCGGCCCATAGACCATGCCCGTCGCCGTGGCAATGCGCGTGGCCAGCTCGTAGATCGCCTCACCGTCGGGCCGGGCCAGCGCGCCCTGACCCAGGATCAACATGGGCCGTTCCGCGCTTTCCAAAATCTTGTGGAACGCGTGCGTGCCCGCAGCGATTTCCTTGAGCACCTGCGGCCCCTCGCCCAGATGCTCATAGGCAAAGGACAGATCCGCCGCCGCGCCCACAAGCCCGATACCCTTAAAGCCACGGCGCAGATAGTGCTTGCGGATCCGCGCGCTCAACAGCGGCGCTTCAAGCCGCGTATTGGCGCCGATGATCAACAGCGCATCCGCCTTCTCGATCCCGGCGATGGTGGTGTTGAACAGATGCCCCTGGCGCGGGCCTTTGGCGGGCAGGAACGCCCCGTCCTGGCGGCAGTCCATATTCGCTGACCCGAGCCGCTCCAACAGCTCTTTCAGCGCGAACTGACTTTCCGCACACGCCAGATCCCCGCTCAGGGCCGCAATCCGTTCCGGCGCCGCCCCTTTCAGCTTATCGACCACCAGCCCCAGCGCTTCGCCCCAGGTCGCCGGCCGCAGTCGCCCATGATCGCGCACATAAGGCGTGTCCAGGCGCTGACGGTTCAGACCATCCCAAACAAAGCGGGACTTATCCGCAAGCCACTCTTCGTTGATGCCTTCATGCAGGCGCGGCAGGAAGCGCTTCACTTCCCGCCCCCGCGCATCCACGCGCACATGCGAGCCCACCGCATCCATCACATCGATGGATTCCGTCTTGGTCAGCTCCCAAGGCCGCGCGGTGAAAGCATAGGGCTTGGAGGTCAACGCCCCCACCGGGCACAGATCAATCACATTGCCTGACAGCTCGGAGGTCACCGCCTCTTCCAGATAGGTGGTGATCTCCATGTCTTCGCCCCGGCCCGACGCGCCGATTTCCGGCACGCCGCCGATCTCGGTGACAAAGCGCACGCAGCGGGTGCAGTGAATGCACCGGGTCATGATCGTTTTGATCAGCGGACCCATATATTTGTCTTCCACCGCCCGCTTGTTTTCAACATAGCGGGAATGGTCCATGCCATAGGCCATGGTCTGGTCCTGGAGGTCGCATTCGCCCCCCTGGTCACAGATCGGACAATCAAGCGGATGGTTGATGAGCAGGAACTCCAGCACGCCCTCGCGCGCCTTTTTCACCGCCGGCGACTTGGTTTCGATTTCCGGCGGCTCGCCGTCGCGGCCGCGGCGTAGATCGCCCACGGTCACCGCGCATGAGGCGAGCGGCTTGGGCGCGCCTTTCTGCGCCACCAGGCACATGCGGCAGTTTCCGGCAATGGACAGGCGCTCGTGATAGCAGAAGCGCGGAATTTCCGCCCCCGCCTGTTCACAGGCGCGCAGCAGCGTCATGCCGCGCGGCACCTCGACTTCCTGTCCGTCAACGATGATCGTCGTTGTGTCGCTCATCCGTGGCCGTCCCAATCTCTGCCTCTAGCGGAGCGTCCCCTCACGCCTTAGCGGTCTTGTCCACCTCGCCGTTCAGCTCTTCGCCAAACATCAGAAAATTTTCATCCAGGTCCCAGACCTGAAACTCACGCATGCCATAGGGCTGATCCACCGGCGGGGCCATGCGCACGCCAACCCGCTTCATGGCCGCATAAAGACCATCCACATCCAGCACCGAGAAATACGCCGTCACCGGCCGTGCCGGCGTGCCGTCCGTGGGTTTCATGATGTGGATCTGAATGTCGTCCCGCACCACGATGCCGTAGCTGTCCATTTCAAACTCGACCGCGAAGCCGAGCTTTTGCGTATAAAACGCCAGGCTCGCCGCGATGTCGCGCGAGGCTAGAATGGGGTGGGAGCCGACGATCCGTACCATGATGTTCCGCCCCTTACTCGGCCGCCTGCGCGTCCGCGAATGGCGTGCGGTTCACCGCCTCACCCCGGTGATACTGATCGATACGCCGCTCCACTTCAGGCCGGAAATGGCGGAACAGTCCCTGAATGGGCCAAGCCGCTGCATCGCCCAGCGCGCAAATGGTGTGGCCTTCCACCTGCTTGGTCACGTCAAGCAAAAGGTCGATCTCGGCTTTCTCCGCCTCGCCCGCAGCCATGCGCTCCATGACCCGCCACATCCAGCCCGTACCTTCCCGGCACGGCGTACACTGACCACAGCTCTCATGCTTGTAGAAATAGGAAATGCGCTCGATGGCCTTCACGATGTCAGTGGAGCG
>CAZVEE010000152.1:0-4167 GCA_964625525.1 uncultured Alphaproteobacteria bacterium
AGGTCGTTGACGCACATGGCAACCAGGTCGATGCCCACCGTATCGCGCCGCCCGCTGTCGATGGCGCGCCGCAGTTTCGTCCCCCCCCCATCGGTGGCGGCCACCAGGATCGGATCCTCATAGCCCGCCGCGCGCAGGTCGAAGAGCGCGCCGAACCCGCCAAGGCCGCTCATCACGCCTGGACGCGCCGTGGCCGCAGCCGCCGGTTTGATCCGCTCCACAAGCGCATTGCCCGCGGCGATGTCGACACCCGACTCCGCATAGGTCAGCCCTGCCTTGCCGTCGCTCATGCTCATCATCCTTTGTGGGCCGAAGGTGGCGGAGCGGTCCGCTCGGACTGTGGGCCTAGTGCAAAGCCGCCCAAGGCGCAATCGCACGGCGTGGGCCTCGGTCTTGACGCGCACCTTCGGTCTGATAGCGGTAAGCGCGGCGGGCCTGTAGCTCAATGGTTAGAGCAGAGTGCTCATAACACTTTGGTTGGGGGTTCAAGTCCCTCCGGGCCTACCATTCGCCAGCCCCTTCTTTTGGTCAGGAGCCGCCTTGGTGGTCTGCGATGACGCCTGCCTTGCCCTTTCCCGCGCCAATTTGCCTGCGAAATAGACAAACGCCCGAAATGATGGCGCGATCATTTGCACCATTTCAGACGATTTCCGGGTGTTGATTTGTCAACGGCTGGCAGCGCGTCATCCTGTCTCACACCCCATAGAAGGAGACAGCAATGATTTATGTTCGGCTGATATTGTTCTCGATTAGGCAACTCTCATTGCTCGGCCACTGGCAGGCGGGTGCGGAGCTTGTGGGTGGTGAGGTTCTGCGCCATCGTGCAGACCGGCACCGGTACCTTCAGATCCAGGCGGCGATGGCGCTGCGGGCGCAGCTTCGGGCTGATCTGATGCGCCTGGCAGCCTTCCTGGCAGCACTCACGCAAACAGACGCCCACCAGCCAGAGCAGCTCACAACGCCAGAGTGATGTCCGCCCGTAGGCCGCCATGCTCTGGGCTTTGGCCCAAAAGGAGCTGGCCGCCATGGCTGCGGGCCACATCGGCGGCAATGGCCAGACCGAGGCCGACACCCGGCATGTTCTGATTGCGCGCCGGATCGAGCCGGGCGAAGGGTTTCAGCGCCTCCGCCCGCTGCGCCTCCGGGATACCCGGGCCGTCATCTTCCACCCGCAGCCGCACGCTGTGCGCCGATGCGGTGAGACTGACCCAGCCTCGGGAGCCGTAGCGCACCGCGTTGCCCACGAGGTTCTCCAGCGCCCGCTGCACCGCCATCGGTCGCACATGGGCGTGCACCGACATGTCGGGCGTGGCCTCCAGCGTCACCGCATGTCCCGCCTTCTGGGTCTGGCACACCACGTCCGACACAAGCTGCGTAAGGTCGGTGTCCGCCGGCGCCTCCAGCGCGTCACCCCGGGCGAAGGACAGGAACTCGTCCACCAGCCGCTGCATGTCCCGCACGTCCCGCTCCAGCGCGCGCACCTCGTCGCTGTCCTCCATCAAGCTCAGCTCCAGCGTCATCCGGGTGAGTGGCGTGCGCAGGTCGTGGCTTACCCCCGAGAGCATCAGCGTGCGCTGCTCGATCTGCCGCTCGATCCGATTGCGCATGTCCAAAAAGGCGCGCCCAGCGGAGCGCACCTCGGTCGCGCCCGAAGGTTTGTAGGCCACATGGCGCCCCTTACCGAACGCCTCAGACGCCGCCGAAAGCTGCGTGATCGGCCGCAACTGATTGCGCAGGAAGAGAAACGCAATCAGTGTTATCAAAAGCCCGGTTACCACCATCAGGACCAGAAGCTGATGCGGATTGACCGCCGACACCCGCGCCCGGGGGAAGCGCAGCTCCACCAGCCCGTGCGGCGTGGTCACCGTCATGTAGACCTGCGATTTGGAGCGCTCGAGGTCGACGCCCTGGGCCTGCGGCAGCCCCTCAAACAGCGCTTTCTCTACCGCCCGACCCGACAGATCGTACCAGTTGCGCGCGGTCCGCGGCGCCCCCGTGCTGGGCACCCGCATGCGCACCTCGAAGGCCGGCGCCAGTTCCCGCGCCACCAGCCGCGCCGCCGGCAGGTCTCGGGCGCTAGCCACCGCATCGAGGATATAATGCAGCTCCACCAGGACGTTGGCGGCCATCTGCTCCGTCACATCCTCCACATGGCGCTGGATGAAGACGATGGACACGACGACCTGCAGCATGATCACCGGCAAGACCAGGATCAGGCCGGCACGTCCCGCGAGCGTGCGCGGCAAATAGCGTTTGAGCCCAGGCATCTGCATGGCCTAGCCTTAGCACACTCACGCGGCGCTGACAGGGGGAGCCCATGGACGATCACACACCCGTGCCGCCGCGTCCGGGCGACGTCGTGCCGTTGGCGCCGGGGGTGCGGCGCATTTTGGCGCCCAACCCCTCGCCCATGACGTATCACGGCACCAACAGCTATCTGATCGGGGACAAGGAGCTGGCCGTGATCGACCCCGGGCCGGATGACCCTGCGCATCTCGGCGCGCTTTTGGCGGCGATCTCGGACCTTGGGCGGCTTGTGGCGATCCTGGTCACCCACGCGCACCGGGATCACAGCCCGCTCGCCCGTGCGCTCTCGCAGGAGACCGGTGCGGCTGTGATGGCCTTCGGCGACGCCACGTCCGGGCGCAGTGCCGCGATGGCGCGCCTGGCGACCGACGGCATCGGCGGTGGCGAGGGTCTAGACCACGACTTCGAGCCCGACCGGCGCCTGGAGGACGGCGCCCGCATCCCGCTCGATGGCAGCGAGGTGGAGGCGCTCTGGACCCCGGGTCACATGGGCAACCATTTGTGCTTTGCCTGGCGTGGGCGCCTCTTCTCCGGCGATCTCGTGATGGGGTGGGCCAGCACCGTGATCTCCCCGCCCGACGGCGATTTAGCGGCGTTCTACGCGTCGTGCGCCCGGCTGCGTGAACGCGGTTTCGGTTGCGCCTTCCCCGGCCATGGCGACCCGATCGACGATCTGAGGGCCCGCATCGACTGGCTCGTGGCCCACCGCCAGCAGCGCAGCGCGCAGATCCTCGCAGCCCTCGCCGATGGGCCGTCGGACGTCCCGGCGCTCACCGCGCGGCTTTACGATGACGTGGACCCACGGCTGTTGCCAGCGGCCGCGCGCAACGTCTTCGCCCATCTTATCGCGCTGGACGCCGAGGGTGCCGTAACCGCCACGCCGCGCCTCACCGAGACAGCGCGCTTCATGCTCGCCCCGTAGGATTTTCGCGACGCAAGGGGCTGGACACCCCTGGGCCCTTTTGCTACCCGATCCGGCACGTGTTCCGGCGTAGCTCAGCGGTAGAGCAGTTGACTGTTAATCAATTGGTCGTAGGTTCGATCCCTACCGCCGGAGCCAAAAAACCCTGAAATCTGAGTTAGATACGGGACTGCCTTGCCATACCCTGCGCGCGCAGATGGCGTAGGGGTAACGCTGAGGGTAACAGACCACATGAACGCCGGTGTCCCGCAACGCGTGACGGGAAGTTCAAGCGGGTATGTGGCGGAAGCAGACGCCGAGCCCGTGCATCCAACGTCAGCCGTGAGCTACCAAACTCAGATGGGACTGTTCTATAAACACAGCCAACATCTACACCTCCGTTAAGTCGGCTTCGGTTTACTCTTGCGGGATAAGAGGTGGAGAGTCTGCTTCGAGCCCAAGGCGGTCATTGCTATTGCCCGCTTCGAGTGCTCGCAGCACGAAAGATGCCGCACGTGCTCGGTGCATGGTGCTGCAAGGCGGCGGGAAGACCGGCCATTAGAGCAGAGCGCAGCGTAGATCGTCGGGGCAATTCACGGGTCGCGGACATAGTTGCCGTTACTCCCATTAGATCGAATGCCTGCAATGTGACCCAGAACGGGCGTTCAAGGCGTTGGAATTCTTGGCATTGCGGTGTCACCAAATCGGTCGCGGGCTGTAACAATATGGAGACTGGAGGATCAGCCTGCAGCAGGCGAAACGGTTGGTTGCCGGAGGGCACAGATCTCGGCAAGGCTCAAGGTTCTACCGAATGCGAGAATTTCGGTAGTGTCACAACAACACTGGCTCCACCCTTCTGCGCGTCACCGATCGATACCACGCCATCATGGGCCGCGACCAAGTTTTGCACAATTGTTAGACCCAGTCCCGCGCCCCCGGTTCGCCGAGACCGAGCAGAC
>CAZVEE010000153.1:0-4111 GCA_964625525.1 uncultured Alphaproteobacteria bacterium
GGCCACGCTCGAAGGTCAGCCGATGCAGGCAGGCCGCCTCGATGCCTTCCTGTTCGTCGTCGTTGCCGCCGGCGAGCTTCGCCAGCTGACAGATCGTTCTGCGGGCTGCCAACGCATGGGTGTGCGCATTCAGCGCCAACAGGACAAGACCGCGATCCTGATTGGTTCCCCGGCGGATCAGGTCATTGAGCGCTTTGGCTTCTATCAAAAGGCTGACCAAAGCATCGGCATTGGTTTTCTCCGCCTGCCGACGCGTTTCGGTGTGGCAGGTCGTTGCCTCACGCGGCGGCAGGTAAACGCATCCCGAATGCCAGATGTCCTGATCATCCCCGGCGCGCTGGGCATGGGCTGAACTCGGCAGCTCCAACGCCGTGGCAATGGCGATAACCGCGATGATCTTCAAACCATGAATGACCATGCCCCCCCCTTTACAAATGCTCTGTTTCGGCCGGCTGGAAACACGTCAGTGGCAGGCCTACGGGAGTGGGCCGGGCACTCAAGCCATTTCCCTTGAACGAAAGCACCAGGCCATTCGTACACGGATCATGGTCCGAGCACACTTACCACTCAGCCCTACTACTCTCCCCCCGACACACTTCAATCACGGCAGAGAAAGTTTGCTGACTATCTTTCTGGTCACAAACGTGAACGATGCCTGCCGTCAAGGTGTTCGCTTAAAACTACGACCCTTTTTGGTTTGTCTACGGTCTAGTGTGCAGGAGTCCAGGACAGTTCACGCCAAACTGGCGGCATGATCTGTCCCATTCGTACATTACCCGGCTTTCCCCAGATGAAGCCCAAAATTGCGTTACCAGACGCCATCTGAACGCCGACGCTGCGGTTCTGAACCTCATTTCTTCACCCTGGCGGGACGGCAGCACCGGAAATCGCCTCTGAGAATTCATTTTGCGCAATACGACCGTCATTCAGGCACAGGTTTCCCGACGTCATCCCATGATCGACGCCTTCTTCAACCCGTTGAGCCAGACGGTCGCCGCAGATCCGCGACGGTCTGCGGGATGCGGCGCATGAGATCACGCGCCACGGCGCCATCGGCCCTCTGGAAGACGGTATAGCGGGCGTGGGTAATGACCTTGGCCATGCACACGTAGTGGCTCACACGCCCCGTGTGCGGACCGATGTGAGGGGGAGGGCGCGCTCGATCAGCGTGGTCTCATCGGGCCGGGCAAGGGTGCCATAGGCAAGGGTGCGCGCATCGCTCAGGCGGGCATGGCAGAAGGCGTCCGAGACGGAGGCGGGCGTGTGCCGGATAAGCTGGGAGGCCTGGAACATCAGGGCCAGATATTCGATAAGGCGGCGGGCATCGATCTCGACCCCGCCATGGACGTCGATGCTCGCCCGCGCGGTGTCCAGGTGCCCGTCATAAAGCCGATTGCCGCCGCGCGCGCGTTCATATTCTGCAAACAGAGCATCGACCGAGTCCGGATGGCGTTCGATCGCGCGCAGCACGTCAAGGCAGATCACATTGCCCGAGCCTTCCCAGATGCCGTTGAGCGGTGCCTGGCGATAAAGGCGGGGAAGAATACTTTCCTCCACATAGCCCGCGCCGCCAAGGCACTCCATGGCCTCCACCACGGCGCCGGAGGTGCGCCGGTTGATCCAGTATTTGCACACCGGCGTGGCGATCCGGGCGAGGGCGGCGGCTTCCTCGTCCCGGGGCGCCTCGTCATAGGCGCGGGCAAGGCGCATGAAGGTGGCCGTCGCCGCTTCTGACTCCAGGGCCAGATCGCTCAGCACACCATGCATCATGGGCTGGTCGATCAGGCGCTTTTGAAAGGCGCTGCGGTGTGTTGTGTGCCAGATGGCCTGCACGAGGGATTGGCGCATGAAGGCGGCGGGCGCGATGATGGTGTCGAGCCGTGTGTGCTGCACCATCTCCATGATGACGGACAGGCCCCGGCCCTCATCGCCGATCAGCACCGCCTCGGCATCGTGATACTCGATTTCCGATGAGGCATTGGCCCGGTCGCCGAGCTTGTCCTTCAGGCGCATGATGTGGATGTCGTTGCGGCTGCCGTCCTCGCGCCAGCGCGGCACCAGGAAACAGGACAGCCCACGGTTCGTGTAGGCGAGGGTCAAAAACCCATCGCTCATGGGCGCCGAGCAAAACCATTTGTGCCCGGTCAGACTGTAAAGCCGTCCGGGTCCAGAACGCCCCAGGGGCCGGGCCCGTGTGGTGTTGGAGCGCACATCCGAGCCGCCCTGCTTTTCCGTCATGGCCATGCCGACGGTGGCCCCGGCCTTGTCCTTGCGCGGGCGCGAGGCGGGGTCGTAGCAGGCCGTCTCGATGATCTCTTCCCAGGCGAGGGCCACTTCAGGCTGGTGGCGCAGGGCCGGCACGCTGGCATAGGTCATCGTCATGGGGCAGCACACGCCCGGCTCGGCCTGGGACATGAGGTAATGCAGCACGGCGTGGGCCGCGTGACCGCCGGCATCGTAGGGCGCGGTCCATGCGATGGAAGACACGCCGTGGGAAATGCCCAGATCCATGAGGGCATGATAGGCCGGGTGGAAGGCCACTTCGTCGATGCGCTGGCCGTACCGGTCGAAGCGGCGCAGCTCGGGCGGATTGCGATTGGCAAGATCGGCCCATTCCATGACCTCGGCCGAGCCCGCCCGTTTGCCCAGGCTTTTGAAGCGATCCTCGGCCCAGCGCGCGCCGTCCCGGCCCACGGCCTCCCGCAGGGGCTGGTCCACCGTATAGAGATTGACGTCCACAAAGGGCGGCGGCTGGTTTGTCACCTCATGGGTGGCCAGTCGGGTCGCGGGGTTGAACACGGCCATGTGGCTTTGTCTCCTTGGGGACGGACGGTCCACTCGGCCGGGGCCCATGGGCGGCCCGGCTCGCTCTTGTGTGGACGCCCCGTCCGGTGGGGAACAGACGTTCCTTGGGTCCGGCCGCTCGGTCTGGGGCGCTCCGACGGGAGGTTTGGGCGCGCCTCGCCCGGCCCGCCTTTAGGATACCGATCTTATGGCCAAGTGATAAAGCGCGATCGCCGCGGCATTGGACACATTCAAGGCACCAATTGGGCCCGGCGTCGGGATATGCACCAGATGGTCGCAGAGTTCCCTTGTGGACTCCCGCAGGCCGTCGCCCTCCGCCCCCAGGATCAGCGCCACCGGCCCGGCGGGCGCGACCGTGTGGAGCGCCTCGGCGCCTTCTTCGGCCAGCCCGAGCACCGTGTAGCCCTGGCCGCGCAGACTTTCGATGGCCCGGGCAAGATTGGCCACTTTTGCATAGGGCACATGCTCCACCGCGCCGGTGGCGGCCTTGGCGAGGGTGCCCGTGATGGGCGGGGAGCGCCGGGCCGTCGTCACCACCGCCCGCGCGCCGAACACGGCCGAGGAGCGCAACACCGCCCCCACATTCTGCGGGTCCGTGACCCGGTCGAGCAGCACCACGGGCGCCTCGGCCCGGGCCGGCAGGACGCAGGCCGGGAAGGCGGGCTCGGCCAGGGGATCGACGAGCAGGCCGAGCCCCTGATGCACCGCGCCGGGGGGCAACATGCCCGACATGCCGTCCGGGTCCAGGATCTGCGGCTCGATGGGCGGGGCCTCCAGATGCCGGGCCGCGTTGCGCGTGGCGATCAACCGGTGGAAGCGGCGCGCCGGATTGGCGAGCGCCGCCGTCACGGCATGGATGCCGTAAAGCCAGACAGGGCCGCTGTCCTCGTCGTCCCGGGAACCGGCGCCGTGCCCCGGCGCCGCGCGATGGGTGGGGCGGCCCGGTTTTCCTTTGGCGGGCGGCGGTCTGCCAGAGCGTGATGTGTCCGCCGGGGCGCCGGTGCGTTTCGCCGGCGGTTTGGCGCTGGCGGGTTTTGTTGGGTCTTGTGTCATGGGCGCGGGTAATAGGCGCTTGGCGCCCCGCTGTCACGGGCCATGGCCGGGGCCGGCGACGCGGCGATCACGGGCAGTGCGCGGCCCGGCGTGGGCCGCAGGCCCGGGACCTTGGCACGAAGCGCATCGCCCATTGACAGGCGCCCCGGTGCCCCTTACTCCAACGGTTCCGCGGCGCCGATCTTCTTTCGGTCTCGCCGGCGCGCCAAGCGCCCCGGTCGGAGGGGTGGGTGAGTGGTTAAAACCGCCAGAC
>CAZVEE010000154.1:0-4087 GCA_964625525.1 uncultured Alphaproteobacteria bacterium
TTGAAACGGCTCTCAGTCCTTACTTTGGCGCGCTTTCCGGGCGGAAAACCGCACATACTTTTCCTGAAAGCGCTCTAACAGTTACAGCACCTGCATCGCCAGCAGGGTAAACAGCGCCACATTTAATCCAATCAGGACCCAGATGATCCAGCGATCCGCGCTCACGCTTCGGCGTGTGGTCAGACTACGCATGGTTTCTGGGTGAAGCCGTAGACCGCCGCCTTCGGCAAGGCCACTCAAGGCATGCGAGGCGGTCTCCAGCTCGCGCACTAATTCCGGCGCGCGGGAGGCCAGGCGGCCGACGGAGCGGGCCGCGTCGGCGGCCTCGCGCAGGCGCGCTTCAGGGCCCAGTTCCGCAGCCATCCATTCTTCCAGGACCGGGCGTGCGCACTCCCAGATCGACAGGGTGTCGTCCAGGTCTCGGGCAACGCCTTCGGCCGTCACCATGGTCTTTTGCAGCATTAAGAGCGAGGGTTGCAGCGCCATGTCAAAACGCTGCGTGGTCTCAAACAATTGCGTCAGGAGCCGGCCAATGGACATCTCGCGGGCCGGGCGGCCCCAGATCGGCTCCCCCACGGCCCGCAAGGCGAGCGCAAATTCCGAGCGCGCATGGTGGCGGGGCACATAGCCGGCTTCGAAATGCACATCCGCCACCCGCTCATAATCGCGCGTGATGAAACCATAGAGCGTCTCCGCCATGAAGTGTCGCGTGCCCCGGTCAAGCCGGCCCATAATGCCAAAATCCACCGCTACCAAGCGCTCTTGTTCGTCGACGAACAAATTGCCGGGATGCATGTCGGCATGAAAAAAACCGTCGCGCATGGCATGGCGCAAAAAGCTCTGGAGCACGATACGCGCGAGCCGCCCCCGGTCGATGCCGCTCTCTTCCAAGCGGTCGCGATCGCTCAGTGGGATGCCGTCGATCCATTCGCTGGTCAGGACCCGGCGTGATGTGCGTTGCCAGTCCACGGCGGGAACGCGAAACTCCGGGTCCTGTGCCGTATTGGCCGCCATTTCCGAGGCGGACGCGGCCTCGATGCGCAGGTCCATTTCCTGGCGCACACTGTCGTCAAGCGTGCGCACCACATCAAGCGGGCGCAGGCGCTTCAGGTCAGGGCGAAAGCGCAGCGCCAGATGCGCGCCCGTATACAGGGTGTCCAGGTCGCGCCGAAATGCGGTTTCGATTCCTGGGCGGAGGACCTTGACGGCGGCAAAGCGGGTCTCACCATTTTCGGTGATTTCTGCCTTGTGCACCTGGGCGATGGAGGCCGCGGCGAGGGCTGGGCTCAGGGCATCGAACAGCGTGTGGGCCGGGCGGCCCAGTTCCGCCTCCAGGGTGGCGTGTGCCTCGGCATCGGGAAAGGGGGGCAGTTTGTCATGCAGGTCGGACATGCCGGCTGTCACATCCGCTCCCAGAAGATCCGCACGGGTCGCCAGCAATTGGCCGAATTTGATGTAGCTGGGGCCAAGGCGCTCCAGGGCCTGGGCAAGCCGCTGGCCATGGGCGCGCGCGCCTTTCGCGTCGCCCTGGGGCAGGGCCACGCGCCGCCCGCCCGCCAGCAGCCACTCGCCCGCCCGGTAGGCGGGCGGCAAGGTCTTCCACATCGGTTCAGGGATCAGTGCCCGGTGCTGCGCCAGAACCGACGCGGCCCGCACAAGGCGGCCCATATGGCCCAGAGTTCGGAACATTCTTTGTCTTTTGTGGCTGCCGGCCGTGTCTGGCGAGGGGATGTCACACTTTCCAGCCCGAGTGAAGGGCCGCAATGCCCCCCGACAGATTGCGCACGCTCACCCGGGCAAAGCCCGCGGCTTCGATCCGCCCCGCGAATTGCTTTTGGTCGGGAAAGCGGCGGATGCTCTCCACCAAATAGGCATAGGCGTCCCGGTCGCCGGCCACCAGACCGCCCAGGCGCGGGATGACATGAAACGAGAAGGCCTCGTAGAGGTCATCCAATAAAGGAACGTCCACCTTGGAAAACTCCAGGCACAAGAAGCGGCCCCCGAAGCGCAGCACGCGGCGCGCCTCCGCCAGCGCGGTTTCCATGCGGGTGACATTCCGAATGCCGAAGGCGATGGTGTAGAGATCAACACTGGCATCGGGCAGCGGCAGGGTTTCGGCATCGGCGCAAACCCAGCCATGGGGGACAGGCGCGCCCGCGTCAAAGCGGCGACCGGCCCGCACCTGGCCGTGTACCAGCATCTCATGATTGATATCGGCCACGATCAGCGGCGCCGCCGCTTGCCGCTCTGGCCGGCGCGCCCCATGGGCCGCGATGCGATCGAGCAGACGAAAGGCAATGTCTCCGGTGCCGCCCGCCACATCAAGGACCGCCTGGCCCGGGCGCGGATCAGCCCAAGTGACCATGGCGTCCTTCCACAAGCGGTGCACGCCGCCGGACATGAAATCATTCATCACGTCATAGCGGCTCGCGACGGCATCAAAGACACCGCGCACGAGGCCGGCTTTTTCCGCCGCGTCCACGCTGCGAAAGCCGAAATGGGTCTGCGGGCCCGTGCTCTCTTGATCTTTCTGCATGGCCGGCACCATATCGCCAATTTCAAAGGGTCCGCCAGGGCCTGCGACATCGCATCCGAGCGCCCATGCCCGAGCTTCCTGAAGTTGAAACCGTTCGTGCCGGCCTCGCGCCCTTTCTCGAGGGCCGCGTGCTGGCGCGTGTGGTGACACGGCGGCCGGATCTGCGCTTTCCGTTTCCCGACGGCTTCGGTCAGGCGCTGACGGGCCAGCGCATCACCCGCCTGGAGCGGCGCGCCAAATATCTGCTGGCCCATTGCGCGGCGCCCGATGGCGCACCGGGGCCTGTCCTGCTGATGCATTTGGGTATGTCGGGCCGCTTTACCATCATCGCCGACGGCCTGGCGGCGCGCCCCGGCCAGTTTGTCCATGCTGTGCCATCCAGTGGGCCATCCAGGGGGCCAACCGGCGAGGGCACCCATGATCATGTGGTGTTTGAGACCGATGCGGGCGTCCGGGTCGTTTACACGGATCACCGGCGCTTCGGCTTCATGTTGCTGTGCGATGCGGTCGCGCTCAGCGCTCACCCCATGCTGGCCGCGCTAGGCCCCGAGCCCTTAAGCCCCGCCTTCACGCCGGAGAGCCTGCAGGCGAGCCTTAAGGGGCGCCGTTCGCCGCTCAAGGCGGGCCTGCTTGATCAAACGGTTGTCGCCGGGCTAGGGAACATCTATGTGTGCGAAGCGCTCTATCGGGCGAGACTGTCGCCCCGGCGTGCCTGCCACACGGTGGGGACGGCCCGGGCCACGCGTCTTGTCGCGGCGATCCAGGCGGTCTTGCGCGAAGCCATCGACGCGGGTGGGTCCACCTTGCGTGATTATGCCCATGCGGATGGCAGTCTGGGCTATTTCCAGCATCGCTTCTGCGTTTACGACCGGGAGGGCGAGATCTGCCCGGATCATGGCTGTGGATCGGTGCAGCGGATCGTGCAATCCGGTCGCTCCACCTTCTTTTGTCCTGGCTGCCAGCGGTGACGCCTGGTCATACCCAGATGGGCGTACTGGTAGGGCGTGCGCAGACGCGCGCGGCGTTGACTTTCGGTTGATCGGCGCGCCGGCCTGTGGGAGGACTAGCCCCCCCAGGGTTCAATACTACTCACTACTGTCCTAGGGTTGTCGCGCGCCAGGGGCGCGCGCGCCGGGATCTGCAAGGAGCCTGAGACATATGGCCTATGAAACCATTCTGGTCGACCGGGAAGACGAGGTCGGCATCATCACGCTGAACCGACCCGACGCGCTGAACGCGCTCAATGGTCAGCTGATGGACGAAATGGGATCCGCCCTCGACGTGTTCGAAACGGATGACGGAATCGGCTGCGTGGTCATTACCGGCTCCAATCGCGCATTTGCTGCCGGCGCGGACATCAAGGAAATGCAGCCGAAAGGCTATATGGACGTCTTCACGGAAGACTTTATCACGCGCAACTGGGAGCGGGTGACCCGGTGCCGCAAGCCGGTCGTGGCGGCGGTGGCGGGCTTCGTGCTCGGCGGCGGTTGTGAGCTAGCCATGATGTGCGATTTTATCCTTGCCGCGGATAATGCCTAATTCGGTCAGCCG
>CAZVEE010000155.1:0-4009 GCA_964625525.1 uncultured Alphaproteobacteria bacterium
CGGCAGGGGCACAAACGACCGCCAGGTCACTCCGGACTGGTCAGTCGCCGCAACTGTTTGAGCACTTCGTCGAGGGCTTGGCGCAATTCGCCATATCGCTTGACGCTCATGCCTTTTCCCGCAGGCGCCGTGCGGGCCACATGGTCCCGCATGACAGCATGCCAACGCGCCGCGGCTCCTGGCGCGAGAACGATGTAGTGAGACCGTTTATCGCTTTCATGGGGATGGCGCGCGATCCAGCCCTCGCGCTCAAGCCCCGCCAGGATTGGCGCCAGCGTTGCTGATCGGATGTCCAACAGCTCCGCAATGGCCTTGGGCGTGAGGCGTAATTCCGGCAGGGTGGCAAGGCCGTTCACAATCGTGAAGCGCACATGCGAGCCCATGGGCGCATAGAGCTGCTCAAAGATCGCTGAGGCTTCGGCCATGAATGCCGCGACGGCCAGTCTCAGCTTGACCCCTTCGACATCTAAGTCCGGAAAATCCGCTTTCTGACGATTGAGGGACAGGGCCGCGAGGTCTTGCGGGGCAGGCGTGGCCGTGAGCCTGGTCGGCGGGGCGCGCTTTGACATGGTCTCAAACTAGGAGCCTAGCCGGAAATCTGCAAGGCCTTCTCAGGCTTCCAAAAACAATGGCCTAAAACCCAGGTTTCAGGTTGACGCAATAAAGCTAGGCACCTAGTAATATGGATGCCCTCTCAGCAATCTGGAGGACATGCCAGGAGGGCAGACCCGCTTGATCCATAATGAAGACTTCACAGGGCTGTTTGTCGGTTTTGCAGATTTGCCGCCGGATGTCCTGAAGGAGGGGTACGAGCGGATGAATGCCGCGTTGAAGGCGCATATGGAAGGCGACGAGATCCGGCCATGAGGTCTTTGTTGTCGGACTGGGTTGCTCACCCAGTCCGTATAGTCATGGCCATCGCACGCCTATGGCTTTTGGGATCATTGATCAGCGCACGCGGTTCCAGATGGCAAGGGCGGCACGAGAGCCGTTTCAATGAAAACCAGATCATTGAAACGGCTCTCGGTCTTTGGTTTGGCGCGCTTTCCGGGCGGAAAACCGCGCACACTTTTCCTGAAAGCGCTCTAAACCCAGGCCCGCATGGTACAGCGACTGTTTGCCCGGTTACGGCCAGGCCACATCCGGCGGCAGCGACATGAGGATTGCTTCGGTGTTGCCGCCGGTGCGGATGCCGAATTGAGTGCCGCGGTCCCAGAGCAGGTTGAACTCCACATAGCGGCCCCGGCGAAAGCGCTGCTCTTCGCGCTCGTCGTCCGTCCACGGCTCATCCATTTGGCGCCGCGCGATCTCGGGATAGATGGTGAGGAAGGCGGTGCCCACATCCTGGGTGAAGGCGAAATCCGCGTCCCAATCGCCCGTATCCAGATAATCGTAGAAAATACCGCCGATGCCGCGCGGCTCGTTGCGGTGTTTGAGGAAGAAATACTCATCGCACCAGGCTTTGTAGCGCGCATAGTAATCGTCCCCATGGGGCGTGCAGGCCCCTTTCATGGCAGTGTGGAAGTCGCGGCTGTTTTTGTGGCTCTGTTTGCGCTGGGTCTTGAGCATGGGCGTCAGGTCCGCGCCGCCGCCGAACCAGGCTTTCGAGGTCACGATGTGGCGCGTGTTCATATGCACGGTGGGCACGCGCGGCGACCGAGGATGAATGACCAGTGAAATGCCGCTTGCCCAAAAGCGAGGATCTTCCGTGGCGCCCGGAATCTGCGCCGCGAATTCCGGGGAAAAGCGTCCGTGCACGGTGGAGATATTCACGCCGCCTTTCTCGAACACGCGTCCGCGAATAACCGACATGGTGCCGCCGCCGCCTTCCGCGTCACCGTCCGAGGGCGGGCGTTTCCAGCTTTTGCGTTTAAAGCGTCCGGGTTCCATATCGCCCAGAGGGCCGTCATCGGCCGCGTCGTCTTCCACGCGCTCCAGTGCGGCGCAGATACGGTTGCGCAGGTCTTTGAACCAGGCTTCGGCCATGGCCTTGCGGGCTTCCAGCAGATCTGTGGGCGGCAGCGGCGTGGGCGTGGCGTTGCGCGCGCTCGTGGCAATGGATTCAAACGCGGTGGATGGTTGGGCCGGGCGCGCTTTCGCGGCGGCACGGCGGGTTTTGGTGGCTGCGGTCGGCATGGGGCAGACGCTCCCTTGAAGGCGTGAGCCGCGCCGGCTCGCGGGCCTGGCGCGGGGACAGGTGTCTCAAGCGCTCGCAGGAGGGGTGCCGGTGCTATGGTGCGCCCATAGCGTGCTCATCCCTCCGATCTGGCGCAGACTTTCGCTCAGTACGATGGCCCCCGCCATCGCCACATTGAGCGAGCGCAAACCAGGGGCCATCGGAATCACAAGACGCGCCTCGGCGCGGGCATGGACCGCGTCCGGGACCCCACTGCTCTCGCGCCCGAGCAGCAGTGTGTCGCCAGCCTGGAACGCGAAGTCCATATAGGCCGTCTCGCCGCGCGTCGAGAGCAGGACCAGCCGCCCGCCGCGGCGGGCGGGATGCGTGAGGAACGCCTGCCAGTCCCGATGACGGGTGACATCCGCCCGCGGCATGTAGTCCATCCCCGCCCGGCGCACGCCCCGGTCGCTGAAAGGAAAGCCGCAAGGTTCAATGACATCCGCCGGCACGCTGAGGCATGCCGTCAGGCGCAGCAAGGCCCCGGCGTTCTGCGGAATATCCGGCTGATAGAGCGCAAGACGCATGGCGGCCTTCCGACAGCTTGAACGCGAACCAGGCCGCCATCGGCACAAGCGCAGCCTGCGGCAACCTGATCTTGCGGCAACCTGCACACTGGCGCCGCACACTGCCTCTTTTTATTTCTGACGCAGTTGATAAGAAAGAGACCATCAGGGGCAGTTTG
Organism: uncultured Alphaproteobacteria bacterium; assembly: GCA_964625525.1. Taxonomy (GTDB): domain Bacteria; phylum Pseudomonadota; class Alphaproteobacteria; order JAJFIK01; family JAJFIK01; genus CAZVEE01. The sequence goes on from CAZVEE010000155.1 coordinate 2,862, forward strand.
AGGGGCGTGCGTTCCCAGGTTGGCCCGGCGGACCTCAGGGGCTATGGTCTCGCCCGATTTGCCGACTCGGGGGCTGGTTCCGGCGGCATAGTTGGCTTTAGACCTTTCGACTTAATGGAGCGAGGTGACCTGTGTCATCCACCCAAGACGAGACGCCGACGCGGCGTGACTTTATTTATGTGGCCACGGGCGCCTTTGCGGCGATCGGCGCGGCGCATGTGGCGTGGCCCTTCATCGACCAGATGAACCCGTCGGCGGCCGTGCGTGCGCTCGCGACGATCAATGTGGATCTGTCGACCATTCCGGTCGGCCAGCAGATCAAGATCCTGTGGCAGGGCAAGCCCATCTTCGTGCGCCGGCGGAGTGAAGAGGAGATCCAGGCGGCCGAGGCGGTCTCGCTCGATCAGTTGCCCGATCCAGAAGCCGATGCCGTGCGCCACGCGCCGGATCAGCCGGAATGGCTGGTCATGATCGGCATCTGTACGCATTTGGGCTGCGTGCCCTTGGGCGATGCCGGTGATTTCAACGGCTGGTTCTGCCCGTGTCACGGCTCGCACTATGACACGTCGGGGCGGATCCGCCGCGGCCCGGCGCCGACCAATCTGGAAATTCCGCCTTACGTCATCGACGGAACGACGCTCACCATCGGGTAGGATCTATGTCTCAAGAATCGACCTATGTGCCTCAGGGCGGATTCGCCAAGTGGATGGACAGTCGCCTGCCAGTCATGCGGCTGATGCACGACGCTTTCGTCGACTTCCCGACGCCGCGTAACTTGAACTATTGGTACACGTTTGGGGGGATCCTCACCTTCTGCCTTGTGACGCAGATCGTGACCGGAATCGTCCTCGCCATGCACTATACGGCTGACGTGAACACCGCCTTCGATAGCGTCGAACGCATCATGCGGGACGTGAATTATGGCTGGCTGATCCGCTACATCCACGCGGTCGGCGCCTCTATGTTCTTCCTCGCGGTGTATCTGCACATCTTCCGCGGTCTTTACTATGGGTCTTACAAAGCGCCGCGCGAGGTGCTCTGGATCCTCGGTGTGATCATTCTGGTGCTGATGATGGCCGCGGCCTTTATGGGCTATGTGCTGCCCTGGGGTCAGATGAGCTTCTGGGGCGCCACGGTGATCACCAACC
>CAZVEE010000156.1:0-4009 GCA_964625525.1 uncultured Alphaproteobacteria bacterium
GCTCTACGGATCGGAGCCGGCCAACTTCCTGGATGTGGGCGGCGGCGCGACCAAAGAGAAAGTGACGGCGGCGTTCAAGATCATCCTGAAGGATCCGAATGTGGAAGGCATTCTGGTCAATATCTTCGGTGGCATTATGCGGTGCGACATCATCGCCGAAGGCGTGATCGCAGCGGCCACGGAAGTGGACCTGAAAGTGCCGTTGGTGGTGCGTCTGGAAGGCACCAATGTGGAACTGGGCAAACAGATCCTCGCCGAGAGCAATCTGGCGATCATCCCCGCCGACAATCTGGCCGACGCGGCCGAGAAGGTCGTGAAAGCCGTGAAGGAGGCGCACTGATGGCCGTGATGGTGAACAAAGACACGAAGGTCATCACCCAGGGCTTCACTGGCAAGCAGGGCACCTTCCACTCCGAGCAGGCGATCGCCTATGGCACGCAGCTGGTGGGCGGCGTGAGCCCGGGCAAGGGGGGCACGAGCCACCTGGATCGCCCGGTCTTCGACACGGTCGCCCAGGCCCGTGAGGCAACCGGCGCGGACGCCTCCATGATCTATGTGCCGCCGCCCTTCGCCGCGGACGCGATCCTGGAAGCGATCGACGCAGAAATCCCGCTGATCGTGACCATCACCGAGGGCATTCCGGTGCTCGACATGGTGAAGGTCAAGCGCGCGCTGACGGGCTCGGCCTCGCGCCTGATCGGTCCGAACTGCCCGGGCGTCATCACGCCGGATGAATGCAAGATCGGCATCATGCCGGGCCACATTCACAAAAAGGGCAAGGTGGGGATCGTCTCGCGCTCGGGTACGCTGACCTATGAGGCGGTGCACCAGACTACGGCGGCGGGCCTCGGCCAGTCCACCTGTGTGGGCATTGGCGGCGACCCGGTGAACGGCACCAACTTCATCGACGTGCTGGACCTGTTCCTGCGGGATCCTGAGACCGAAGCGATCATCATGATCGGCGAGATCGGCGGCAGCGCCGAAGAGGACGCCGCAGACTTCGTCAAGCAGTCCGGCACCAAGAAGCCCATGGTAGGCTTCATCGCCGGTGTGACCGCGCCTCCGGGCCGGCGCATGGGTCACGCGGGCGCCATCATCTCCGGCGGCAAGGGCGGCGCGGACGACAAGATGGAAGCCATGCGCTCCGCCGGGATCCAGGTCGCGGCCTCGCCGGCAGCGCTGGGCTCGACGCTTGTCGACATCATGAAAGGCTGACGTCTAGACGTTCGTTCGAGGCGAGCCCGTCCGCGTTCCTCGCGGGCGGGCTTTCTATTTCCCTGTGCCCAGTGGGCTTTGGTGCAGGCTTTAAGAATAAGGGTGCGGTGCCTATGTGATGAAACGGCATTCACCCTTGAAGCGCACCGCCCGGCGCGCTACGACACTCGGACTTTTTGGCTAGCCATCTCTAGGATCCCGATCCGCGTCCAGGATCCCGAATTCTGGGGACGCTGGCCCGGAGGGATTGGCCCGCAAAGGGGCCGTATCGCCAGTGGACCAGCGGGGCCATCGGGCCAGCCGGATCCGGGCATTTATAGAGGTGGCACGCCCGGGCGTGCTGACACGGCATGGCAAAGCAAGTTCAGAATGAGGTTTTCGAACAAACCTCCTTCCTCTACGGCGCAAACGCCGTTTTCATTGAAGACCTCTACGCCCGCTATCTGGACAACCCTGCCTCCGTGACGCCGGAATGGCGCGAGATCTTTGCCCAGCTCGGCGAAGACCAGGCCAAGGACGCCATGGAGACCATGGCACGGGCCCGCGCGCGCATCGATGTGACGGTTCCGGAGCATTCCGAACATCTGGCTGCGCTTGACGCGCTGGGCGAGCCGGGCGGCATGACCCCGCATGAGGCCAGTGGCGCGTTGACCCGCGCCATCGAAGCGCGCAGCCCCGGTGCCAGCGCCGAGACCATTCGCGAGGCGGCGCGGGATTCACTCCAGGCGCTGATGATGATCCGCGCTTACCGGATCCGCGGTCACTTCGCCGCCGATCTGGATCCGCTGCACCGGGATCCGCCCATGGAGCATCCCGAGCTTGATCCGCGCAGCTACGGTTTTGGTGAAGAGGACATGGATCGTCCGATCTTCATCAATTATGTGCTGGGGCTGGAAACGGCGACCGTGCGTGAGATCCTCACCATCGTCAAGCGCACCTATTGCTCGACCCTCGGCGTCGAGTTTATGCACATCACTGAGAAGGATGAGCGCGACTGGCTGCTGCAACGCATTGAAGGCCAGGACAAGGAGATCTCCTTCACCCCCGAAGGCAAGCGCGCCATTCTGAACAAGCTGATCGAGGCGGAAGGCTTTGAGAAGTTTCTGCACGCGAAGTACACCGGCACCAAGCGCTTCGGCATCGACGGCGGTGAGTCCCTGATCCCGGCGCTGGAGCAGATCATCAAGCGTGGCGGCCATCTGGGCGTGCGCGACATCGTGCTGGGCATGCCTCACCGGGGTCGTCTGAACGTGCTGGCCAATGTGATGGCCAAGTCGTTCCAGGCCATCTTTCACGAGTTCAAGGGCGGCGCGGCCACCCCGGAGGAAGTGGAAGGCTCGGGCGATGTGAAATATCACCTGGGCGCCTCGTCCGACCGGTCGTTCGATGGCAACACGGTGCACTTGTCGCTCACCGCGAACCCCTCGCACCTGGAGGCGGTCAATCCGGTGGTGCTGGGCAAGGTGCGCGCGAAACAGGCGCAACTCGGCGATACCGAGCGCCGGCAGGTGCTGCCGCTTTTGCTGCACGGGGACGCGGCCTTTGCCGGGCAGGGGATCGTGGCGGAGTGTTTCGGGCTGTCGGGCCTGCGCGGTCACCGCACCGGCGGGACGGTGCATTTCATTGTGAACAACCAGATCGGTTTCACGACATCGCCGCACAATTCGCGCTCGTCGCCATATCCCTCCGATGTGGCCCTGATGGTGCAGGCGCCGATTTTCCACGTCAACGGAGATGATCCGGAGGCAGTGGTTTACGCCGCCAAGGTGGCCATCGAATTCCGCCAGGAATTCGGCAAGGACGTGGTCATCGACATGTTCTGCTACCGCCGCTTTGGTCACAATGAAGGGGACGAACCCTCCTTCACGCAGCCGCTGATGTACCGGACCATTGCAAGCCATCCGACCACGTTGAAAATCTACGGTGATCGTCTGGTGGACGAAGAGCGCGTCTCTCGCGAGGAGGTGGACACGGCGATCCAGGATTTCCGCTCCAAGTTGGATATGGATTTCGATGCCTCCGACACCTATCGCCCGAACAAAGCCGACTGGCTGGACGGGCGCTGGGCAGGCCTGGGCGTGCCGGAAGGCGACGACCGGCGCGGTACCACGGCAGTGGACTTGGACGTGTTGCGTGATGTGGGCGCCAAGCTGACGGCGCCGCCGGAGGGCTTCAATGTTCACCGTACTTTGCGCCGCGTGCTGAATAATAAAGAGAAGATGGTCGAAACCGGCGAAGGGCTCGATTGGGCCACTGCCGAGGCGCTTGCTTTTGGCACTCTGCTGCTGGAAGGCTACCCGGTGCGTCTGTCGGGTCAGGACTCGGTGCGCGGGACCTTCTCGCAACGCCATTCGGCCTTTGTCGATCAAGAGACGGAAGAACGGCACTATCCCCTGCAAAGCCTCAGCGATGATCAGGCGCCGTTCGAAGTCATCGACTCTATGCTGTCGGAAGAGGCCGTATTGGGCTTTGAATATGGCTACAGCCTGGCTGAGCCCAATGCGCTGGTCCTGTGGGAAGCCCAGTTCGGCGACTTCGTCAACGGCGCCCAGGTGATCATCGACCAGTTTATCGCCTCAGGCGAGCGCAAGTGGTTGCGCCTGAGTGGTCTGGTGATGTTGCTGCCCCATGGCTATGAGGGCCAGGGGCCGGAGCACTCGTCGGCGCGTCTGGAGCGGTTCCTGCAATCCTGCGCGGAAGATAACCTCCAGGTTGCGAATTGTACGACGCCTGCGAACTATTTCCATATTCTGCGCCGGCAGATCCATCGCAACTTCCGTAAGCCGCTGATCCT
>CAZVEE010000157.1:0-1145 GCA_964625525.1 uncultured Alphaproteobacteria bacterium
GCCGCGATAGCCACTTTCGCTGTTGTCCGTGCGCGCCAGCATGGTCATCACATCGGCGCGCGCGCCGTGCGTGATCCAGGTCTTGTTGCCGGTCACCTTATAGGCGGAGTTGCCGTGCTTCACCGCGCGGGTGCGCAAGGAACCAAGGTCGGAGCCGGTGTTGGGTTCGGTGAAGACGGCCGTGGGCAGAATTTCCGCCGAGGACAGTTTCGGCAGCCATTTCTGTTTCTGGGCCTCGGTGCCGCCGGTCAGGATCAGTTCGGCGGCGATTTCCGAGCGCGTGCCCAGGGAGCCCGTTCCGATATACCCTCGGGACAATTCCTCGGAGACCACACACATGGCAATCTTGCTCATGCCGAGGCCGCCATACTGCTCCGGAATGGTCAGACCGAAGACGCCCAGCTCAGCCATGTCCTGAATGACATCAATGGGGATCAATTCATCCTTCAGGTGCCATTCGTGGGCATAGGGCAGGATTTTTTCATCCGTGAACCGACGGAACTGATCCCGGATCATCTCATCGGTTTCTTCAAGGCCCGCATCGCCGAAGGTGGCCTTGCCGGCCTGCTCTACCAGCAGGGTGGCGAGGCGCTTCTTGACATCCCGGTTCACACCATGGGCCGCCAGATCGAGCACCGCATCGGTCTGGAAGGCCGCAACCGCGTCCTGGTCGACGCCCAGATGGTTGAGGCGGATGATTTCACCCTGGGCCATGGGAATACCCCCCATGATCTGCGCGAGATATTCGCTGAAGGCCACTTGCAGGGTGAGCTGCTCGACCTCGCCGAATTTACCCTCCGCGTTCAAGCGTTCAGCCCAGGCGTGCATTTCAACGAGCGATGCCACATAGACCTTGAGCCAGGCCATGCCGTGGGTTTCGTGTTGATAACCGTCGAGTTGACCCGGCTTGATGGTGCCTTCGGGCATCACCTCAGCTCTGACAGCCGTCATGGCCGCCGCCATGAGCGCCTCGCAGGCACGGGCCGCGTCACCGGTCTTGGCCAGAATATCATCCATTACTAGAGCGCTCATCGCCTCTCCCCTTGTCCCACTCAAAAAACGACGTCCCACACGGAACCGCAAAAATCATGCGATCAGGCGGTTTACGCAAAACCTGGCCGATCGGATTAAACGCTGGCTGGCAC
>CAZVEE010000157.1:1245-3985 GCA_964625525.1 uncultured Alphaproteobacteria bacterium
CGCGTATCTGGGGCCGCGTATCTGGGGCCACCATGCATGGCCCCACTCGCCAGTGGGTTAACCCGCAGGCGCGCAGCAATCCGCGTCTCGCCCTGCGGGACAAGGCTACGAGGCTGCCGAGGGGCTGAACGCGACCGCACTTTTAAGGATTAAGGTCATAAGCCACACGACACAAAAGTTGAAACCTGGATTGAGGCATTGAAAATCCTGGCTTCGTCCAAAGAACCAGCAAAAAATACCATGATCCTTACAAGAGAAAACTCTTTATAATCTACTCATAAATGCTGACTGCACCAGATATCATGACTAAAAGCACAAAATACGATATTTTTCAAAAAAAATTTTAATATGATCAAAATATATAAAGAAATTTTAAATTTTATAAATAACAAAATTAATCGATTTTTTTGGTAATAACACTATCATTTTTGCAGATTCACTCACAAAATCCGCCCCGGATATTGTATCTCTGGATATCTTCTCTTGCATTTTCCATGACGTTTGAACAAATTCACTTCAATTCTGGCGTCTCGCAACGATACTTTGCTTGGGGAAAGTCCATTTCTCCTGCTGCGCCTCCTTGATCAGCCCCATGAATGATGCACAAGAGGCCCAGAGCGGTCATCTTAGGCGGTAAAAACGGATCAAGGAGCGCCGCGTGATGTCCAAGACAGCCTCGATCCTCCAAACCCCGCGCCTTCTCATCCGGCGGTGGTGCGATGGGGACCGTGCGCCGTTTGCCGCCATGGGTGAGGACCCGGAGGTGATGGCCCAATTGATGGGCGTGCGCAGCCCCGCGCAGAGCCCCGCGCAGAGCCCCGCGCAGAGCAATGACGAGGTCGATCGGATCATGGCGGCCGAGACCGCGAATGGCGTTTGCTTTTGGGCCCGTGAGCGCCGCGACACGGGCGCCTTTATCGGCTTCACCGGCCTGCACCGCCCGACCTTCGAGGCACCCTTCATGCCTTGCGTGGAGATTGGCTGGCGCCTTGCCCGTGCGGCCTGGGGCCAGGGCTTTGCGAGCGAGGCGGCGCGGGCCTGCCTTGCCCATGGCTTCGCGCCGCCGGCCGCCGGCGGGTTGGGTTTGAGCGAAATTGTGTCCTTCACCGCGACCGAAAACACCCGGTCGCGCGCCGTGATGGAGCGCATCGGCATGGGGCGCGATCCGGCGGAGGATTTCGACCATCCCAGCGTGCCCGCCGGCCACGCCCTGCGCCGGCACGTGCTCTACCGGATCCAGGCCGATCCGTTCCGCGGCCTGGAGGCGGGCGCCTCCTCCGGCGCATAGGCCGCGATAAACTCCGCCGCGGCGGCGAGCGCGAAGGCGGGCTGAATGTCGACATTGGCCGTCGCTGCCACGGCGACCGCGCCCGGCGCGTCAGGCACGGACGCAAATACGGTCAGTCCGCCGACGGATCCGCCCGTGTGGCCGATGACGCGAGCCTGACCCAGAATACGGCGCACCCGGTCCACCCGCGCCTTGGAAAAGACCGGGGCCATGCCCTGCAGTTGCCGCGGCCCCATATCGGTGAACCAGCCGATCCCGTAGCCTGTCTTCTCACCGCCGGATGTACGCAGCGATGTCGTCAGCGTGCGGTACGTCTCCCGGCTGACGAGGGTTCCATCGGCCATGGCCGCCGCGAAACGCAGGATATCGCCGGGTGTGGAGAGGAAGCCTCCGCCGGCCCATTTGTTACTCAAATCCACATAAGGCGCGTTGGCGATGGATGCGCTGGCCCCGTCCTCGGTCAAGGCATAAAAGCGCGTGCGCCCGGCAATCAGGCGCGCCGGCCGATCCGGCACCGTGCGCTCCATTCCCGCAGGCTTGAAAACCTGCTCGGCCATATAGTCGGCAAAGGGGTCTCCACTCGCCCCCGCGATCACGGCACTGAGGACCGTGTAACTGTAGGTGGAATAGACAAACGCCGCCCCCGGTTCGTGGAGCAGGGGCTCCTCCTTGAAGACCGCAAGAGGCGCAAAAACATCCGTATAGGATGTCGTGCTCAAAAACTCATCACCCCGATAGTGACGAATGCCGGCCAAATGCCCAGCCAAATGACGCGGCGTGAACACGTGGCGCTTTTCGGGATAATCCGGAATATGGATGCGGGCATCCGCATCAAGATCGATGACGCCGCTCTCCACCAGCTGCCCCAAGGCGGCGGAGGTAAAGGTCTTAGACACACTGCCCACGCGGAAGCGGGTTTGAGGCGTGACCGGAACGTCGCCCTCCAGATCGGCAAGGCCGAAACCGCCTTCCCAAACGACACGCCCACAGACACTGACCGCCAGGGAAAATCCGGGCATCAGGCCGCCCGTGCGGTCAAGCACCGCGCCGCGAAAGGCGCCCATGACCTTGCGGGCCTCGGCCTTGCCGGCCTCGGTCTTGCCCGCGTCGAGCAGGCATGGTTTAGCGGCCGGCGCGGCGCCATCGCCGTGGTGGTCGGCCAAGGCCGCCGCCGAAAACAAACACGCCGCGCTGGCGGCAAGAGCGATCATGCCTACGGATTTCATGTGTCGTTCCTCCCCAAACAAAAAACGGAGGCCAAGGCGGCCTCCGTTTTCCATTTCAACTGTTCGTCAATACCCTGGCGGTCATGCGGCCGCCGTGGAGCCGACCCGGCCGCCACCGTCCCCCGAGGCCGTCCCCGCCTCTTTGACGTCTTCGACCGTGCGCAGGCCCGGATAGGGCGAGGTCACCAGCACCGCCATGTTGCCGGGCAGGTGCTCGTTGCGCCAC
>CAZVEE010000158.1:0-3941 GCA_964625525.1 uncultured Alphaproteobacteria bacterium
CCAGACTTGTCAACAGCGTTCTTTGTATGTTCCGACTCTTTCCATGCGCTGAGTGTGGGCCATGCGCTGAGTCATGGGCCACGCGCTGAGATACGGGCCATGCGCTGAGTCATGGGCCATGCGAGGGGTCACGGGATGAAGGAACAGACAGGCGCCGCCGGTGCTGCTTGGGACGCGTTTGTGGCCTTAAAGCCGGGCCGGGGGGGACGGGTCACTCCCCGTCGAGGGCGATCATGCCGTGGCGCGAGTCGAGAAGCTTGCCGTCGCGCAGCACCACGGTGCGGTCCATGCGCTGGGCAAGGTCGATATTGTGGGTCGCGATAAGGGCCGCGCGCCCTTCGGTGCGCACCGTGTCGATCAGGGCGTCGAACACGCCGGCCGCCGTGCGCGGATCAAGATTGCCCGTTGGCTCATCGGCGAGCAGGACCTCCGGACGGTTCGCAAGCGCCCGGGCGATGGCCACGCGCTGCTGCTCCCCGCCCGACAGCTCGGCCGGGCGGTGGTCGACCCGCTCGGCGAGCCCGAGCCCGGTGAGCAGGCGCAGCGCCTCGGCCTCCGCCTCGACCTGGGGCACATTGGCGATGAGCTGGGGCAGAACGACATTCTCAAGGGCGGAGAATTCGGGCAGCAACTGGTGAAACTGATAGACAAACCCCATGTGCTCGCGCCGGATACGGGTCTTGTCCCGGTCACCCAGAGGCACGCAATCGCGCCCATTGAGCAGCACATGGCCCGCCGTCGGCTTCTCCAGAAGACCCGCGATATGCAGCAGCGAGGACTTGCCCGACCCGGAGGGTCCGATCAGGGCCACAAGCTCGCCCGGATAAATGGCAAGCCGCGCGCCCTTCAGCACTTCAAGCTTCGAGCGTCCCTGGAGAAAGAAGCGGAACACGCCGCGCAGCTCCAGCACCGGATCAACGCCGTTGCGCGGACCCGCCGGGCGCTGATCATCGTCCAGAACGGCGGTGGAAGTCGGGGCGGACGCTGCGGCCATGGATCTGATCCTTCGTGCGGGCAAGTCATGTCATCAAACGGCGGCTGATCGAAAACGCATGGCGGGGGCCTGGTTCAAGGCCCCCGATCCCGGGAGTGTGAACGCGCGCCTCAGCCGTAACGCAGGGCTTCGACGGGATCGAGCCGGGCCGCGCGCCAAGCCGGATAGAGCGGGGCGAGCAGCGACAGGGTCAGCGCAAAGATCAGCACGGCGGTCACCTCGCCATTGTTGATCTCGGCCACCATCTTGCTCAGGAAATAGATGTCCTCGGGGAAGAGATCCGACTGCAGAACAAAAGACAGGAACTGGCGGATTTCCTCAATATACGTGCACAAAAGCAGCCCCAGGCCGAACCCCGCCAAAGTGCCGATCACGCCCACCGCCGCGCCCGCGATCATAAAGACCCGCAGGACCGCCCCGCTCGAGGCGCCCATGGTGCGCAAGACGGCAATGTCGCGGCCCTTATCCTTCACCAGCATGACAAGGCCGGAGATGATGTTCAGCGCCGCCACGATGATGATCAGCCCCATGATGATGAACATCACATTACGTTCCACCTGGAGTGCGCCAACCAGGGTGGCGTTGACCTGCTGCCAGTCCACGATGCGCGTGCCCGCGCCGGAGGCCTCCAGGATCGGCAGGCGGAAGCGCTTCACGTCGCTGGGGTTGGCGATCATCACATCGATCTTGGAAACGCCGGAGCCCTTGTTGAAGTAAAGCTGGGCCTGCTCCAGCGGCATGAAGATCATGGACTCGTCGAACTGGGACATGCCGACCTGGAAAATCACCGCGACTTCGTAGGCCTTCTGGCGCGGCGCGGTGCCGAAGGGCGTGGAGGAGCCCTGGGGCGAGATCAGCGTGATGCGATCACCGATCCCGACGCCGAAATTGGCCGCCGCCCGGCTGCCGAGCGCAATGGCCCGCCCGCCTTCAAAATTCGACAGCGTGCCCGCGATGATGTTGTCCGAGACAAGCGTGAGCGAGCGCAGGTCGTCCTGGCGCAGGCCGCGCACCAGGGCATAGTTAAAGGTGCCGTCCCGGGCGGCCATCACGCCGCCTTCGACCACGGGCACGGCGCGGGTGACGCCAGGCACGGCGCGGATGTCCTCGGCTACCCGGTCGAAATCGAGCAGCGGCCCGTAGGAGGCCTGGACATAGGCATGGCCGCTGACCCCCAGGATTCGGGTCATCAGATCGGTGCGAAAGCCGTTCATGACCGCCATCACGGTGATCAGCGCCGCCACGCCCAGCATGATGCCGAGAAAGGAAATCGTCGTGATGATGGAGGCGAAATTGGCCTTGCGCTTGGCCCGCATATAGCGCCAGGCGATCAGCCACTCAAAGGGCGCGAAGGGCGGTGCGGAACGCCCGCCGGACCGGCGCGGGGCCGGCTTGGCGCGGGCCTGGCGGGGGCGCGGCGCGGTCGCCGGCTCACTGTCAGCGATATTCCTTTTGCCGTCCCGGGGGCCGTCCATGGATGCGCTCGAGGCGGCATCGGCGGGCATGGACGTGGTTTGGGCAAGGCCCGCGGCCGAACCTATAAGATCAGAAGTGTTGGGATCGGGCGCCTGGGCGCTGGGAGTTTGGGCGCCGGGAGTTTGGGCGCTGGGAGTTTGGGGGTCGGGAGTTTGGGCGTTGGGAGTGCGGGGCGCGGGCCCGGAGCCGCCATGCCTGTCCTTCGATGCCATCCTCGCCCACCCTTCCCTTGTCTCAAGCCAAATGCCGCGAATCGCCGTTTAGGACGCGCCATTATCGCCGTCCTGTTTAAGGCCGCCACCATGACATTGGGAGCCGGATTTTTCATCCCACGCCTGTCACCGCCGTCATGCCTGCCCGGGCGATGGGGCGGAAAGACGGCGAACACGCCCAACGCGCGCTCACATCGCCGCTAAATCCCCGTGTGTAGCAGGTCAGCGGCGGGGGCGCAGGCGCAGGGCGGCGGCCTCGAGGGCCGCATAGGCGGGCTTGGGCACCGCGCCGAGGAGGGCGGCGGCCGCGACCGTGCTCACCGATTTGCCGGGCTCTTCCCACAGGATCGCGGGCCAGGCTTTCAGCGCCCCGCCCATATAGCGCCAGGCCGCGCGCCCATCCCGGGCCCGCACCGCGCGGCGGGCAAAATTGCGCAAGGCATAAGCGCGGGCGGTTTCGCCATGGGCGGCGATAAAGTCGGGCGCGCGGGCCTTGATGGTCTCAAAAGCCGCGAGCCAGCCGTCATATTGGCCGTCCACATGGGCCGACAGGCCGTTCGGGTTCAGCCGGTACCAGGTCAGGGGCTCGGCGATCCCTTCGAACTGCCAGGGCGTGGCCAGGGCCATGCGCATCCAGCACTCAAAATCCTCATAGCGCGCCAGGGTCTCATCGAAGTAACACCAGCCCGCGCCCTTGGGGTCCTCAAAGGCCACCGCGTCGAAGACTTCCCGGCGGAACACGGGCACCGAGCCGTTCTGCACCGCCCGGCCGCAATAAACATCAAGGGGCGAAATCCTGGTCAGTTTCGGGTTCTGCGTCAGCCCAACGGGCGCGCCGGCGGCGTCCATCATCTCCGAGGGGCCATAGCTCACGCCGACGTCGGGGCGGGCGGCGAAATGGGCGAGATGGGCCTCAAGCTTGCGCGGCTTCCAGGCATCATCCGCGTCGATGAGCGCGATCACCGCGCCGCGCGCCAGCCGCAGGGCCGCGTTGCGGGCGCTGGAGACACCGCCATTGGCCTTCCGAATGAGGTGGATGCGCTCATCGTCGATGGCCTCCACCCGGGCCGCGCCGTCGTCCGAGGACCCGTCATCGACCACGATCAACTCGAAATGCCCATGGCTCTGGCCGAGCACGGAGCGCACCGCCTGCTCCACATAGTCTTGCGCATTGTAAAGCGGCATGACGACGGTAACGAAAGTGTCCGGCCCCATGGAAAGCTCCTGTTCTTGTCGCTCACGCGCCGGGGGCGCGAGTT
>CAZVEE010000159.1:0-3892 GCA_964625525.1 uncultured Alphaproteobacteria bacterium
AGGTCTCCCGTTACGACGGCTCCAATGGCGACATCCTCGCTCCGCAGGAAGACGACGGTACCGCCAACGGCGACGCCGGAAAGGTCTCCCGTTACGACGGCTCCAATGGCGAGATCCTCGCTCCGCAGGAAGACGATGATCCGTTCAGCAATGATGATCTGATGCCGGTTCCGGGCTTTGACGGCCCGGGTGGGTGCGATCTGCCGCCCGGTACCGGCCCGCTTGCCGGCATGGACTTCGACGAGGAACTTGAGGCGTGCCTGGCCGCCCTCGGCGACGATGCTCCGCTGCCGCAAACCCGCGAGCACATCCTGCTCGGTCGTCAGTTTCAAGACGACAGCCATGACCCCTTCGGTGACGACTGCGGCATGGCACCGGACATGGCCGAAGACATGATGGCCTGATCCTCACCAAACGCATTGGGCCGGCCCGTCTTCGCGACGGACCGGCCCCTGTCATACCGTTCAGGGGATCGTCGAAAGATTAGGACGTTGGCGTGCCCGCCTGGAGCCGCGCGGTGCTTTCCAGCGCGGCATTCGCGGCAGACGCGTTCGATCCAAAAGAGGACTGGCTGGCATGGCTCAATCCTTCGCAGAACCGGTCGCGCAGCGAGATCGCCATCCAGTAGCTGACCACCATCACGCCGCCGACAATCGACACATTGAGCAGGCTGGTCAAAAACAAGCCCAGCGGAGCGATGGGACCAGGCTCGCGAAGCTCATTCATCAGAATCAGGATGAATGTCGGAACCACAAGCAGACCCATCACGCCGTAGAACAGGAAAACACCGCGGCACATCTCCACGTAGTTTTCCCGCATCAGGAACGCCATGTCCGGCCCGTCCGCTCGCTCCGCCGCCAGCGCGGCCCGATGGCTGGAAGACATGGAGAAGACCCGCAACGCCGGGTGCAGCATGAAGTCATTCGTGACCATGCGCACAACAAGGCTGAGAATCACGGCCAGCATCGGCCCGCCGAACACCCAAATGATCGACAAGACCAAAAAAATTGTCAGTGGATGAAAGATGAGAAGTGGTTCCGGGCTCATCATGTCGTTACCACCCGCCCTTCCCGGTGCGGGCCCCCTCGCCGCTTGGATCCCTGTCGCCGCCACGCCATCCCTAGATCGTCCTGGCCTGATCGCCAGGATTGAACACTCTTCGGGCGAGTGCACAGTATTATGGGCGACAAGCGTAGCGCCCACCGTGTTGCGCCGCAAGAGTAGTCCCGGCGGATGGGGCGCCGGGACTGGTGCGCATCCTCTTGATCTTTCACGCGCGCCTTAGCGGCTCGGCCCGCCTGCCGCAAGCGCGTCGTCGAGCGCATTGGCGCGTTTGTGGGCCTCGCGGGCGCTCAACCGTTCCCAATAGGCCTTAAAGGCGGGCCGTGGCTCGATGCCGTTAAACTGCATGGCAAAGCCGATTTCCGCGCCCACATAAACATCGGCCGCCGTGAAGGCGTCCCCGGCAATGTAGTCGCGCCCCGTCACGGCCTTCTCCAACACATCGACCATGAGCGCATGGGTGCCGTATCCAGCCATTTTTTGCTTCTCGGCAGGCACTTCAACGCCAAGGGAGGCATTCGTGAGCGAGGCTTCCAAGGGACCAGCGGCAAAAAACAGCCAGCGATAATAGGCGCCCCGATCGCCAGGCGCTGGCGCAAGACCAGCGTCCGGAAACGCATCAGCCAAATAGGCGATGATCGCAGCGGTTTCCGTGACGATCGTGTCGCCATGCTTGATGGCGGGCACCTTACCCATGGGGTTGATGGCCAGGTAATCGGCCGCCTTCATGGTCGTGTCGTACTCTAGGGTGACGGTCTCGTAGGCGGCGCCCACCTCTTCGAGCATCCAGCGCACCATGCGGCCCCGGGACATGGGATTTGTGTAAAGCGTCAATGACTTGGTCATGGGGTTCTCCGTAGGCGGGTGAAAAGGGAACCATCGAGAGCGCGCTACGATACGGCCCACGTCTCGGGCCGCGCAACGCACCCACAGTCGTCGGCCGGTCGTTCATGGCCGCGCTTAGGACGCCAGGTAGAACCACTCCTTGCCCGGTTTGGCATTGTATTTTGGGAGGACAATCACACTGTCCCGGTCCGCCGTAACGGCTCCCTGCCCGGTGGATTTGGCAAGGATGTCGCCGCGCTTCACGGGCTCGAAATTCCTCCACGGCTTGGCAAGTTCCGCCGTCTCATCACTGCGGCGCACGATGGTGTGGATCGTTACGATGCGGGGACCAGGCGCCTCCGCGCTCGGACGGCCCACATCGCCGTCCAGCTGGGCCCCGTTCAGGGTACGGATCGCCCCCAAAATACTGCGCTTTGCGACCCGGGCCCCGTCCGCATCGTCATGGTGGCCGGCCTCAAGCAGAATGCCAATTTTCCCCCGCGCGCGGGCATAACCGATCGTATCGCCGGAATTGAGATCGGGCGCGTCGCCATAGACTTCGGCCCAGCCGGTCACCGCCTTCTCCACGCCCAGGCTCCTGGCCAGGGCCACCGTCCGGTCCTCCGTGTCGTCCAGGAACAAGAAGGGATCCGTGGGCGAACCGGCCGAATGGATGTCGAGCACCGCGTCCGCCTGGTCGATCTGATGCGCGATGATCCTGACGAGTTTCGCCTCATAGCTCGTTGCCGGACCATCGAGCACAAAGCGGCGGTTCAGATCCTCGTCCACATACCGCTCGGCGATCGCGCGGGCCTTGGGATTGCAGACGGGAATGAAGGTCACGCTGCCACGGGCAAGGCTCAAGTCGCCGCTGCGCAGCCGGTCTATCACGATGCGCGCCCCCTCGGTTCCGGCGACTTCATTACCGTGAATGCCGCCCAGCACAAGAAAATTTGGGCCGGGCTGTTCAGCCTCGAAACGCAAAATTTCAATCATCCGGATGCCCTTCCGAATTGAGGAGCGCCAGATAGTCCGGATCGGTCACAAGGCGCTGATAAAGAATGGTCTCCTGATCGATCATCTTGATGCCCAGAAAGCCCTGGCGGATCAAATCTTCCTGGAACGTTAGATCATGGACCGGGTGACAGGTCAGGAACTCAAGACTGTCCTTAAAGCCGCTTCGCCGCAGCGGCATGTAAAGATAGTACAGCGGCGTGCCGTCGTCCGGATCGTAACGGATCGCCTTCACCTTCGAGCCAAGCTCCAGATAGCCCTTCACGCTGGCCGTGTTGCGCACGGCAATCTCAGTGATGATGTGTCGGCGCTCGGCGCGTCGGGCCAGATTGATCCGAAAGCTGAGCAGAGTCTTGTGCACCGCAAAGCCGCGATAGGCCGGGTGCACATAGGCCGCCTTCAAGACCGCCGCCTCGCGGGACCGGAAATAGGGGCTCAGGATCCGCATTTCCTGAGAATCGGCCTTGCTTTCGGGAAACACCACGATGGCCGAGGCAATCAGGGTCTGCTGGTAAAAGGCCCCGACGATCCGTCCCAGACTCGTGGCATAGGTCGTGAGCCGGTCGAAGGTCTTGGGCAGGACGAAGGAGCGGTTTTCCGGCGCAAGCTGATCGATGCAGTAGTTCTGCAGATTAAAGACATCCGGGATATCGTCCCGTCCCAAAATGCGGAAATGCAGCTCGTCGAGCCAATCGGCGGCAATCCCGCTTTCCCGTCCCCCATGCGTTCCGTCGTCGTCCGAACGGCCCATCGACCTGTCTCCCGCCCCATTGAGCCGGGGCGGGGCCGCCGCGGCTTCGTGTTGTGATCAGGCGCCCGCCTTGGGAGCGTCCTTGTCGCCGGCCGTCTGCGCGCCCGGTTTTGCAGCTTCGGGCGCCGCCACACGGATGTGCACATCGCGCAGGGCGCGCATGGACACCGGCGCAGGCGCACCCATCATCAGGTCTTCCGCCTGCTGATTCATCGGGAACAAGGTCACCTCGCGCAGGTT
>CAZVEE010000160.1:0-3831 GCA_964625525.1 uncultured Alphaproteobacteria bacterium
GCCTCGGTTTTTTCATGTCTGTTCTCAGATGTTTAGTCTGGCGCGACCGGTCTAGCGCGCTTTCAGGAAAAGTGTGCGCGGTTTTCCGCCCCGGAAAGCGCATCAACCAACGACCCAGAGCCGTTTCCATGATCTGGTTTTCATTGACAAGGCTCTAGCGCGGTTCTGGCGACCACAGGCCTTCCGGCGGCGTCGTAAAGGGCGCGAAGGGCCGGTCCCAGGGCGCCTCCCGGTCATGGTTAAGGGCCCAGACAACGCTGGGAAAAGCCAGCTCATCCCACGGAATGTCCTCCCACCGGAACAATCCAACCTCCAGGCTTTCCGGGCCCACCCCGATCGCCGGATCGTTGAGCCGGGCCCGGTGCATCAGTTGCACCTGGGAGATGCGCGGAATGTCGTATACGGCCAGAAGTGCCAAAATCGTGATGTCCGCCAGCGCTTCTTCCCGCGCTTCGCGCCGGGCGCCGTCATGTGCCGTTTCCTGAACTTCCATGTACCCCGCAGGCAGGGTCCAAAAGCCGCGGCGTGGCTCGATCGCCCGCCGGCACAAGAGAATGCGGTCTTCGGAGTGGACGACGGAGCCCACCACGATTTTCGGATTCACATACTGAACAATTCCGCAGTGATCACAAACGTTCCGCTCCCGGTCATCGCCGGCAGGAACGCGCGAGGAGAAGGCGGGCACAAGCCCCGGGGTCTGATCATCAGGCATGGTCCTAATTCTGCCACCGCCTGCCGGATTCGTCCAGAAAAGGTACTCCTGAATGGTCTTAAGACCGTCTTCAGACCGAAAATCCAAGATCCCCCACAGTGATTCCTGCCCATATCATCCGAATTTTGCCTTTCGGTGGTGCGTAGGCCGACAGTTATGCATTGCCCACGGACAAATAAGATGTATGGTTGCAGCGATTCGAATCGCCTTTGTTCAGTACAGACTGGCCTGGAGAGACCTCATGGCACGTAAGCCTGCATCGAAGAGTTCGGGGGAATTCAATCTTGCTAAAGCACCTGGCCATCTGCTGCGCCGGTGTCAGCAATACGCCTTCGATCTTTACACTCAAGAAGTTGGGTCCAATGGCCTGACGGTTCGTCAATTTGCCGTGCTGCTGACGGTGGAGCAGAACGAAGGTCTGAGCCAGACCGACCTCGTGCGCCGCACCGGCATTGACCGCAGCACCCTGGCCGACATGATCAGCCGCCTTCTGAAGAAGGGCCTTTTGTCGCGCAAGCGCACTGAATCCGACGCCCGCGCCAATTCCGTCAGCATCACTGCTGATGGCCGCCGGGCGCTGAACGCCGTGCGCGACAAGGTGGAAGACGCGGAAAACCGCGTGCTTGATCCTCTGCCCGTCTCCAAGCGCGCGGCCTTTGTTGACGCGCTGAGCATCATTGCTGAGGCCGCCGACAAGCGCGAAGAGGAGGCCGCCGCCGCGACCCGCCGTCCGGCCGCGCCGAAGAAGAAAGCGGCTGCCAAGAAGGCTCCGGCCGCTAAGAAGACCGTGGCCAAGAAGGCGGCGGCACCCAAGAAAAAAGCCGCAGCCAAGAAGGCCGCAGCTCCGAAAAAGACAGTGGCCAAGAAGAAGGCCGCCCCCAAGAAGAAGGCCGCCGCCAAGCGCAAGACCGCGCGCCGCTAAGGCTCTCAGGCTTTACAGCCGCCTCAAGCCCTCCGTGCCCTGCGCACGGAGGGCTTTTTTGTGGGCCGCTTGCTTAAGGCCCCGCCCCTTAGGGAAGAGAGGCCGGCGGCAACTGCTCTGCCCAGGTGTCCGGTTCCAGCGGTCCCACATGGCGCGCAAGCACGGTTCCGTCCGGACTGACCAGAAACGTTTCAGGAACACCGGACACGCCCCATTCGATCGCCGTGCGCCCTGACAGGTCGAGCGCCACCCGCTCGAACGGATTGCCCAGCGCCCGGAGGAAGCCGCGCGCCGCGTCCGGTTCGTCCTTATAGGCAATGCCCACGACCCGCATGCCGGGCCGACGCGCCAGGTCCATCAACACGGGATGCTCTACGCGGCACGGCGCACACCAGGATGCCCAGAAATTCACCACTGTCAGTCCCTCGCCGGACAGCATGGCCGTTGTGAGGCCCTCCGCCTGCGCCTGATCCCCGTTGAGTGCGCTGTCGTCCAACGGCAGGGCCGGCAGGGCAAAGGCCGGTACCGGCTTGCCGATCAGCGGAGACGGCGGGCTCGTGCTCGCCCCGCCGCGCATCAACACAACGGCGAACACAATGGCCAGCACACCGAACATCAGCAGCGGCACGTTGGTCGTCCAGCGCATCAGCGCCTCCTCGATCTATCATCAGCACTACAGGTCGTCGAAGCGCCCGCCCCGGCCCTTGCCTGAAGCGAACCGCGCCGCCCCCTCAAGCGTTTCCCCGCTGCTGAGCGTATTGAGGCCAAAGCGGAACTCATGGGCCAGCGCCGTGGGCAAGGGCAGATCCCATTGTTCGTAAACGGATCGGCGATCATTGCGCAGGCAGATTTGTGGGTAGCGCGCGATATCCTGGGCCAGCGCCTCGGCCGCTGCCCGCGCCTCGCCGGGCCCGCAGATCCGGTTCGCGAGCCCCATGGCCAACGCTTCGTCCGCGCCCACCGGACGCCCCGTAAGGATCAGATCAAGCGCCCGTGACTGTCCGATCAGCCGCGGCAGGCGCACTGTGCCGCCATCAATGAGCGGCACGCCCCAGCGCCGGCAAAATACGCCCATGATCGCGTCCGTTTCCATCACCCGCATATCGCACCACAGCGCCAGCTCCATACCGCCCGCGACCGCATGCCCCGCCACGGCCCCGATCACGGGCTTGGACAAGAGCATGCGGCTGGGACCCATGGGGGCGGTCCCGGCCAGCGGGTCCTCCGCGTCACGCACATCCGGCATCTCGACCCGGTTTCCCCGTCCTTCGCTAACCGCCTTCAGGTCCGCGCCCGCACAAAAGGTCCCATGCTCGCCCACAAAGACGCCCACCAGCGCCTCTGGATCCGCATCGAAGGCCAGAAATGCGCGCACCAGCGCGTCCGCCGTCGGCCGGTCCACCGCATTGCGCACATCGGGCCGCGACAGCACCACCGTGGTGACCGGTCCGCTGCGCTCCACCCGCACCGCGTCGGGGCCGGCGGCGTTCAGAAAATCGCTGTCATTTGATGGCATCTTCGCTCCCGTTCTTATCTCTAATGGTGTATCACAGGCTCGCGTCGGTGCGGCACATGGCCATGCGGGACTTCACGAGGTCCCAACAGCTTGTCGCCGGCAGGAACAATCCAGCGGGAACCGAACCGCCCATCGTCTTCAGGCGAGCGCCCTTCACCACGGTGCCGGAACAGGGAACGCGCGCAGGGGAGGCTTTCATCCGAACCGTCAGGTCCGGGCGGAGGCATCCTCGGCGCCTGCGTCCGGTTCGGCATGCCGCATTTGACTGAGAGGACAGCATCATGACCAGGACCGGACTGAACAGCCTGTCGACCCGTAAGGCGCTCACCGTGGGCGGCCGCTCCTACGCCTATTACAGCCTCGCCGAGCTGGAACGGCAAGGCACAGGCGCCGTTTCCACCCTGCCCTTTTCTCTTAAAGTGCTGCTGGAAAACCTGCTGCGTTTTGAAGACAACCGCTCTGTCACGCCGGACCATATTCGCGCCATCGTGGATTGGCTCGCCACTCGCTCCTCCAAACAGGAAATCGCCTATCGCCCGGCTCGCGTGCTAATGCAGGATTTCACCGGCGTGCCGGCGGTGGTGGATCTGGCGGCCATGCGCGCGGCCATGGCGGCCATGGGGGGGGATCCGAAAAAGATCAATCCGCTGGCCCCGGTGGATCTCGTCATCGACCACTCGG
>CAZVEE010000161.1:0-3817 GCA_964625525.1 uncultured Alphaproteobacteria bacterium
TCCGCGCCCATGAGCGCCAGCATTTTACGCCGCTCAATGGACTTGCTTTCCGGCATCACCAGGATCAACCGATAGCCCTTGGCCGCCGCCACAAAGGCGAGCGCGATACCTGTGTTCCCCGATGTTGGTTCCACCAGCACGGTGTCGGGTTTGATGCGGCCCTCTGCTTCCAGCGCCTCGATCATGGCGACGCCGATGCGGTCCTTCACGCTGGCGATAGGGTTAAAGAATTCGAGCTTAAACAGAAGGTCTGCCTGCACATTGGCCGCCTGTGGCAGGCGCTTCATGCGAACCAGCGGCGTGGCGCCGATGGTTTGGGTGATGCAGTCAAAGACGCGGCCACGGCCCGCCGCGCTGGCGGATGCGGCGCTCGCGGAAGGATTGGCGCTCATGAGTATGTCTCCTGTGTAACACTGTCCGGAAGCGGACAGCCCGGTTGTTATGCGAAGGCCTCGCCTTGAACGGACCCTCTTTCCACAAACTGTCTTTCAGCCAGAAGGCCCTCAAATGGTGAAGTCGAGTTTCTGGTTCGTGCGCGATTCCACGCCAGCCTGTTCCGCCGCTCGGCACAGGTCTTCTATGGTTATCGCGTCGAGCCGGCGCATCACTTCCCCGTGAATATCTTCAAGCAGAGGCTGAACGACACATGTGCTCAAAGGGGACTGGCTTTCCAAGGTTGCTTCTTCGCCCGCTTCAAGATTTGCGACCGTGCGCACAATCTCCCCGGCGGTGATGCGCCGGCGTTCCCGGGCGAGCCGGTAGCCACCCCGTGGCCCCCGCACGCCGCGCAGGATGCCCGCATGCACCAGATGTTGCATCACCTGCTCCAGATAGCGCTGGGGGATGCCTTGCCGCCGGGTAATTTCCTTGGACTGCACCGGCTCTGGCCGCGCGTTGTAGGCCACATCCACCACCGCTTCGAGGGCCAGAATCATCTTCTTTGACAGGCGCAGCATAAGGCTCAGCCCTCCGTCTTGTGGGGCGCAGCCGTGCCGGTCGAGCCGAAACCGCCGCGCCCGCGCACGGTCTCGTCGAGCGTCGTGGTCAGGTCCCAGGCGATCCGGGTGACCGGTGCTAGCACCATCTGCGCGATGCGCTCGCCGCGCCGAATGACAAAGTCATTGGTTCCCAGATTGCACAGAATGACTTTTACTTCGCCGCGATAATCCGCATCGATCGTACCGGGTGCGTTGACCAGCGTGACGCCGTGGCGGGCCGCAAGGCCCGAGCGCGGCCGGATCTGAATCTCAAAGCCCTCCGGGATCGCCAGTTCCAGCCCCGTGGGGACCAGCGCCCGCGCCCCCGGCGCCAGGGTCACTGCCTCGTCCGCATGCAGAGCGGCGAGCACATCCGCCCCAGCCGCCCCTTGTGTTTGATAGGCCGGCAAGTCCAAGCCCTCGCCATGGGGCAGGCGGCGCACCTGAACGGTCACGGCGGCGCTCATGGCTGGGTCTCCCACTGGGGCGCGAAATAGCTGGCCACCGCCTGCGCCAGGCGCGCGGCGACTTCGGCCTTGTCGAGGCGCGGCCAGCTCTGCGCTCCCTCCGCGGTGATCAGGTGCACCGTGTTGTCGTCTCCGCCCATAACGCCCGTTTCCGCCGAGACGTCATTGGCCACGAGCCAGTCACAGCCCTTGCGCGCGCGCTTGGCCGTCGCGTGTTCAAGCACACGCTCGGTCTCGGCGGCAAAGCCGATGACCAGTGTGGGGCGTCCGTCCGTGCGCTGGGCAATGGTCGCGAGTATGTCAGGGTTTTCCGTGAGCGCCAGCGCAGGCGGTGTTCCGTCTCCGGTTTTTTTCATTTTCTGATCCGCCGAATCCGCCGTGCGCCAATCCGCGACAGCGGCGCAGAACACGGCCACATCGACCGGCAGGGCTGCTTCGCTCGCGGCCAACATGTCACGGGCCGTTTCCACCCGGATGGTCTGCACGCCGTCCGGGTCTGCCAGGCCGACCGGGCCGGACACAAGCGTGACAGCGGCACCC
This sequence comes from uncultured Alphaproteobacteria bacterium, assembly GCA_964625525.1. Classification (GTDB taxonomy): domain Bacteria; phylum Pseudomonadota; class Alphaproteobacteria; order JAJFIK01; family JAJFIK01; genus CAZVEE01. The sequence goes on from CAZVEE010000161.1 coordinate 1,985, forward strand.
AGCCCCGCCAGTGCCGAGGCAATGGCATAGCCTTGCTTGCCGCTGGAGCGATTGGCGATGTAGCGCACCGGATCAATAGGCTCATGAGTCGGCCCCGCGGTGACCAGCACCCGCCGTCCCGCGAGCGGTTGGGGGCGGGCGCTGGCGCGGAAAAAATCTTCGATGGCGGAAACGATCTCCAGCGGCTCCGCCATGCGCCCGGGGCCGTATTCGCCGCAGGCCATGTCGCCCTGATTGGGCCCGACCGTCAGAATGCCGTCGGCCGTCACCTGGCGCAGATTGCGCTGAGTGGCCGGGTGCTCCCACATGCGCACATTCATCGCCGGTGCGATCAGCACGCGTTTGTCGGTCGCCAGCAGCGCGGTGGTGGCCAGGTCATGGGCCAGCCCCCCGGCCATGCGCCCCATGAGGTCCGCTGTTGCCGGGGCCACCACCACCAGGTCCGCGTCCCGGGACAACTCGATATGGCCCATCTCCGCCTCGTCCGTCAGGTCGAACAGGTCGGTATAGACCTTGTCCTGGGTGAGGCTGCCCAGCGTCAGCGGTGTCACGAAATGCTGTGCGGCCGCCGTCAGCACCACGCGCACGCGCGCGCCGCGTTCCTGAAGCCGGCGGACCAGATCCACCGCCTTGAAGGCCGCGATCCCACCGCCAATGATCAAAAGGATCCGTTTACCGCTGAGCACCATGGCGCATTCCCCGGGTGATCGTGAGGTGAGCCGTTTATTTACGCTCACGCCTTGTGATTTCCAAGGGTGTGCGCCGCACAGATGCGAAATTTATCTTGCCGCGCGAGCCTGTCCGGTCTCAGGCGCGGGGTCGCGCCCTCATATCCCGCCTCGCGGTACCTCGAACGCTTCCTTGCTCCGGTCTGGCCTGGGCGCCATGGTCACCGCCAGGCACGGGCAGGGCCGTGAGGATGGGCATGGACTGGGACGCGATCGGATCGGCGGTCTTGGGCTTTGCGGGGGGCTCGCTGAGCCTGCTCGCGAAGGGTGTGCTTGATAGCTATTTCCCGCATTACTTCTCCGGCGTGTTCAAGCGCGCGGCCGAAAAGGGCCGGCTGCGCACGGACACGGTCACCGCGCTTCAGGGCCTGCGCCGGCGTCTGGAGACCTTGTTCAAGTATCAGGATCTGGTGGTGGAAGAGGGTTGGCTGGCCGAGCCGGATGCGGACAACGCCCAACTCATTCCCAAGGACGACTATTACTATCTGGTTTTTTGCTACGATATCGGACGATTAATCGTGCAGGTCGTGCGGATGAACCAAGGCCGGTCCAACGGTGTCGGGCGTGATGACGCCCAATTCCAGAAATTCCGCAAACTCGTGGACCTTTGTTACCACTGCCTGACCCGCCCTGATGTCATCCGGGGCGAGGCCAAGCCCAACCGGCGTAACTACTGGATCTACTCTAAATTCCTCAACTGCATCCATGATCAGTTCCTCGAGCCGGGCCGCGACGGCGTGCCTGAGGTGATGTCCTTCTCCCGCTTTATCGAGCGCTATACGAGCCCGGAGGAGCGGGTCTTCCGCGGATGGATCAAGATGGTGGGTGATTTCGTCGTAGATATTCACCCCACGGAACATGCCGAGCGCTGGCAGCGCCTGCAAATCCTGTGGCTGTATGTCTGCGCGGCCATCGAGGCCGCCGGCGATGACGCGCTGGTGCCAGAAGACGTGCGGAGTTTCACCAGTCACCAGGTGCGCGAGCGTGCGATCCGCGTGGGGGCGGACTCAAAAGTAATGCTGGTTTTGCCGGCCTAGAGCCGTTTCAATGAAACCAGATCATTGAAACGGCTCTCAGTCCTTACTTTGGCGCGCTTTCCGGGCGG
>CAZVEE010000162.1:0-3794 GCA_964625525.1 uncultured Alphaproteobacteria bacterium
CCAGCAGCGCCAGCGCCGCCAGCAGCGAAAGAACTTTGCTCATGAGAGTCCTCCTGTCCTGATCCATGTCCCCTCGACACGTGGGACGTGAACGGCGCAAGGGAAGGCCCGGTTTCCCCTGCGCAGACAAGAGGGTGACGGATGTGCCTGTGGAGAAGGCGGGGCGGACGCGGCCCCGCGCCTCGTCCCAGGGGGTCAGGCCATGAGATCTAGGACCATCAGCACCATGCCCCCAACGCCTGCTGTCCAGATGAGCGACCGCAGCACCGGAATACCCAACACATAAGCCGGCACATAGGCGATGCGGGCCACGGCGAAAATCTGTGCTCCCAGCAAAGCCCCACTGGTCTCGCCGCTTAACAGCGCCAGGGGCAGGAACATCAGCAACGCTTCTCCTGTGTTGCGCAGCGCTCGATCCGCTCGCGCGCTGTAAATATTGTCTTCGGGCGGCGTGTCGCGCGGGCCCAAGAGCGCCGCGATCTGCGGGTCCGGTGTCAGGACATATCGAAACAGCGCCGGCATCATGGTCTGGACGAAATACAGTCCAAGAACGACAAGGATCCAGGTGGTCATGGCAATCTCGCTTCGTTGTGAGGCTCGCAGAATGGGAGGAGCCGCGACGTGCGACAATTCCCTGTCAGGGAATGGAAATGCCCTGCCGCTTTGCCGAGACAAGTCCGCGGGACCAAACGGTTACGGATGGATTTCCCCGTAGAGCACCGCCTTCGCGGCGGCCTGGGCCGTGGAGGTGGCGTTCAGCGTCGTGCGGGCATTGGGCAGATAGGAGTCCACCGTCGGCTTGGTCAGGCCGAGCTTGAAGGCGATTGCCGCCGGGCGCAGGCCCGCCACCACCCAGGTCAGACACTCTCTCTCCCGCGCCGACAGCGGGGGCACCGCATCCGTAATACGCCGCAAGGGCGGGCATAAGTGTGGGTAATGGCATAGGCCATAAGGATGGCATGGGGCAGCTCTGTCTCTTCCATGAAGGACACGTCGCGCTCCTGAAAGGGGCCGCCAAGATTGAACCCGGCTTGGGGAGTCCCGGGATGGATTGGTGTCATGAGGGGCACGATCCCCTATGCTATGGTCCCGCCACAGCTGGTCCGCGAGCGCAGGATCCCGAATACGCATGACTTATGACATCGCCATTGTGGGTGCCGGCATTGTCGGGCTCGCGCATGCCTATGCGGCCGCGCGGGCCGGTCTGAAGGTCGTCGTTCTGGATCGCGAGACGCGCAGCATCGGCGCCTCGGTGCGCAATTTCGGTTTCATCACGGTCACGGGTCAGCGTGCGGGCGAGACGTGGGCTCGGGCCCGGCGCAGCCGTGATGTCTGGGCTCAGGTGGCCGAGGCCGCGGCCATCCCCATTGTTCAGCGGGGCCTGACCGTCGTCGCCCGGCGCCCGGAAGCCGCCGCCGTACTCCATGCCTTCGCCGCCACCGAGATGGGGGCCGACTGCACGCTGCTGAGCGCGGCGGATACGGCTGCACGCTTGCCGATGCTCAAGGCTCGCGCGGCCGATGTACTCTGGAGCCCCCATGACCTGCGCATCGAGGCGCGTGAGGCCATGGCGCGCCTGACCACGTGGCTGAGCCAAGCCTGGGGCGTGGAGGTCATCCGCCCTGCCCATGTGGCCGCCGTCGACCTGCCCGAGATCTGGACGAGCCTTGGCCGCCTGCGCGCGCAGGCCTGTGTGATCTGCCCCGGTGATGACCTCTACACGTTGTTCGCTGACCGCATCCGGGCTCATACGGTTACCCGCACCAAGCTCCAGATGCTGCGTCTGAGGGCACCGTCCTGGCGTCTCGCCGCGCCGGTCATGAGCGATCTCAGCCTGGTGCGCTATCACGGCTATGCGGCCTTGCCCGAAGCGGCCGCCTTGCGCGCGCGGTTGGAACAGGAATGCACGGCCGAGCTCGCCCATGGCATCCACCTGATCCTCGCCCAAAGCGCGGATGGCACGCTGATGGTGGGGGACTCTCACCACGAGGATCCGGCTCCCGATCCGGTGTCGTCGGAGGCCGTGGATCGCTTGATCTTGCAAGACGCTGCCGCCGTGTTGGATCTGGAGGATGCTACGCCCGTGGAACGCTGGACCGGTACCTACGCCAAAGCGCCTGCCGGTGATTTCCTGGTGGAGGCGCCCACCGACCACTTGCGCCTGGTGATGGTCACGACAGGGGCGGGCATGAGCACGGCCTTCGCGCTGGCCGAGGACGTGATCGGCGGGTTGATGGGCCGGACGATCCCCGCATGACCGCGCTGGAGCCCCCGCATGCGGTCCTTTTTGACTGGGCCGGCACACTTGTCGATCATGGCTCTCGCGCCCCTGTCCTGGCGCTTCTGGACAGTTTTGCCGCGGCTGGGGTGTCCCTCACGGAAGACGAGGCCCGCACCGGCATGGGGCTTGCCAAACGCGCGCATCTCAGCGCTATTGCCGCGCGACCGGCCGTCGCCGCGCGCTGGCAGGCTGCGCGGGGAGAGGCGCTAAACGACCGGACCCAGGATCGCCTCTATGCCGATCTGGAGGCGCGCATGGGCGCCGCCGCGCTCACTCAGGCCGCCCCGCTACCGGGCATCTCCCTGCTGATGGCGCGCCTGGCGGCGCTGAACATCCCCGTGGGCTCCACCACCGGCTATCCGCGCGCGGTCATGGACAAGGTGGCGCCCGCCGCTGCCGGCCAGGGCTGTGCTCCTGCCGTTGTCATCTGCCCTGATGATGTGCCTAAAGGCCGCCCGGCGCCGTTCATGGTCTGGCTGGCGCTCATACGCCTTGGTATCTGGCCCGCGGCCCGGGTCTGGGTGGTGGATGATTCCGAGGTCGGCGTGCGTGCTGCGGCCGAGGCGGGCTGTGTGCCCATCGGCATCACCCTCACTGGCACCTTGTGCGGGCAAAGCGCAGCCGATCTCCAGGCGCTCTCCCCGACTGAGCGCGACGCCCGGCATGGCGCCGCTGCGGCCCGTCTGCGCGCCGCCGGCGCCCGGCACGTCTGCCGCGCCGCCGCGGACCTGCTCGAGGATTTGCCCCCGCTCGGTGCTGTTTGAGACTCGGGCAAAGCTCGGCCATACTCGGCCCCGAGTTCGGCTCACTCCCTGATCCCACCACGAGGAAACGCAACAGCCATGAACGACAAACAGTTCTACATCGACGGCGCCTGGGTCGATCCGCTGGGCGGCACCACCCTGGACGTTATCAATCCAGCCACTGAAGCGGCGATCACCACCATCGCGCTCGGCACGGCGGAGGATGTGGACCGCGCCGTGAAGGCCGCGCGTGCCGCATTCCCGGCCTTCTCCGCCACCAGCGTAGAGGATCGCGTTGCTCTGCTCGGCCGCATCATCGAGGTCTACAAGGCCCATATGGGCGAAATGGCCAAGGTGATCTCCCAGGAGATGGGCGCGCCCATGTGGCTCGCGACCCGCGCTCAGGCGCCCACCGGCATGGCGCATTTCGCCACCGCCATGGAGATTCTGAAGCACTATTCCTTCGAAGAAGACATCGGCTCCACCCGCATCCGCAAGGAGCCCATTGGCGTGTGCGGCTTCATCACGCCGTGGAACTGGCCGGTGAACCAAATCGCCTGCAAGGTCGCGCCGGCCATCGCCACCGGCTGCACCATGGTGCTGAAGCCGTCGGAAATTGCGCCGACATCTGCGCTGCTTCTGGCCAAGATCCTGGACGAGGCGGGCGTGCCCAAGGGCGTGTTCAACCTGGTGAACGGTGACGGCCCCACCGTGGGGGCTGCCATCTCCGCGCATCCGGGCATCGACATGGTGTCCTTCACCGGCTCGAC
>CAZVEE010000163.1:0-3790 GCA_964625525.1 uncultured Alphaproteobacteria bacterium
TGAAACGGCTCTAGGGATCCTTTTGGATGTGCGCGATCACATCGAGCCGCTCCATCGCCTGCGCCGCCTCACATGGGTCGAGCCCTATCGAGACATGCTGGCGCGGGCCCCGGAGTTGTTCGAAACACACCGACAGTTCGAGTTCTTCGTTATTCCGTTTACGGATTCCTGCCTTGCCATTGCTCATGACCTGACCAACGATCCCGCGACAGGCGTGCGGGAGACGGACGAGAATGACGGCGTGCTGGAATTGAAGACCTTGCGCGACTGGCTGTCTTGGTTCCCGTGGGCCCGACGCACGGTCGGTCGGCGCGCGGTAGAAGCCACACCGCCCGAGACCATCGTCGCGGAGAGCTGGAAGCGGCTCTCCACCGAACGGGAAGTGCGCTTCAACGAAATGGAGTATCACCTCCCCGTCGAGACCGGCCTCACCGCGCTCAAAGCGAGGCGGTGTTCCTGCAATTCGGCGCCATCGCCGTCTACGAGAATGGCGCCATTACTGGGCGTTGGCCGGTGTTCCCGGCCCCAGCCTGATTTATTGGAGGTTCCGGGCGCGGAACGTTTCTTCGTCGAATTCCTCTTCCCAGCGCGCCACGGTGGTCGCCACGGCCAGGTCACCGGTCACATTGGTCGCCGTGCGCATCATGTCGAGGATCCGGTCGAAAGGCAGGATCAAGCCCACGACGAGGGCGGTCTGTTCCGCGCTGACCCCGATATTGCCCAGCACACCGGCGATCAGGAACAGCGAGGCCGAGGGTACCGCCGCCGTCCCGATGGACACGAGCGTCGTCATCAGCGCGATGATGAAATAATCGCCCATGCTCAACTCAATGCCGATGGCCTGGACCGCGAACAGCGCCACGATGCCCACATAAAGCGCCGTGCCGTCCATATTCACAGTGGCCCCCAGCGGCAGCACCGAAGACGCCACCGGCGGCTTGACGCCCAGATTATCCCGCGCCGCCGTGATGCTGACCGGCAGGGTCGCCGCGCTGGAGGACGTGGAATAGGCCACCAGCTGCGGGTCCACGATGCCTCGGAAGAAGGTCACCACCGGCAGCCGCGCCAGGAAAGTGATCATCCCCCCATGCACCAGCAGAATATGCACCAGACAGCCGGCATAAAGCGCCAGGGTCAGATAGAGCAGACTGGTCAGCGTGCCGATGCCCTTTGTCGCCGTCACCCAGGCGATCAGCGCGAACACACCAATGGGCGCCAGCTCCATGATGATATGGGCGATGCGCAGCATCACCTCCGCCGCGCCATTGATGACATCGCCCACGGGTTTCGCCCGCTCGCCGGCTGCCATGATGCCGACACCGAACAGGATGGAAAACACGATGATGGGCAGCACTTGTCCCTGGGCCATGGCCGCCACGGGATTATCCGGCACGATGGACAGAATGGTCTGCGCCAAGGTCTGCGGCTCGCCTAACACGCGCGGATCCGCGTCGGAGAAATCAACGCCGAGCCCAGGCTGAAAGAGTGTCCCCATGGTCAGCCCGATCGTGATCGCGAACAGTGTCGTCATCAGGAACAAGCCAAAGGCCTTCACCCCGATGGAGCCCAGCTGACGGACCTCGCCCATGGCCAGGATCCCCGCCACCAGTGTGGTGAAGATCAGCGGCACGACGAGCATCTTGATCAGCCGCACGAAGATCTGGCCGATAATGTTGAACGTCTCGATCACGGCCGCGCCGGTCGCCGTATCCGCGAGCGGGCCCAGCAAGAAGCCGACGGCGACACCGACCACCAGCGCGCCCATGACGCGCTTCCACAATTTGATCTCTGACCAGGTCTGCAACATTGCATCATCCCCTCTGGTGCCGGTCGCCCTGCGGCGCGTCTTGTCATTCACGGGGCCCGGCGCGACACGCGCGCCCGACCCCGTTCCTCTTAGCATTATTCAGTAGAAAACCGAGCGGCGGAAATCCTCGACCTCATAGCGCCGTTCATCGCGCTCGCGTTCCAGATCGAAGAGATCCGAGCGCAGGTCCCGCAACTCGTCATCCAGCTCGCGGATACGCCGGCGCAGGCGGCGGCGCTCGTCGGAGGCCAGCTCATCCCCATCCAGCTCCCGTTCCTTGTCGCGGATCGAGTCTTCTACGTCGCGCATGCGATTTTCGATCTCGCCGATCTCGTCCTCGACCCGTTCCACCTCTTGTTCCAGGCTATAAAGCTCACGCCCGTCCCGGTAAGCGGCAAGAAAATCGTCTTCCAAATCCGGTGGACAGACGCCTCCATAGCGCAGCCCTCGCGCGCCCACGTCGAAACCATTGGCTTCCTGGCAATAGGCGCGCAAGCCCTCGTCACGGCCCATCGTATAGGCGTCCAGATCCGGCGCCACGCCGTAATCCGCACAGGCTTCCCGGTGCTCCGTCAGCCGGGACATGGCCCGGCCCGCCACCCCATCTTCAAACCCGATGGTGCGCCAGTCTCCACTCAAGCACTCTTCTTCGCTCAGAGTGGAACAGCCCCCCAGCACCACGAGCGCCAGCCCCATTCCTATGGCTGCGGCCCATCCGCTCCACGCTTTCCCGGTCATCGCGTAACCCTCATCCCCTGTTATCGCCACACGGCCAACGGGCGCGGCCGCGCCCGGCGCCACTGTGACCCAATTCGGGTCGGTTTGCACGGCCCTCCCCTTGCAGACGGTCATCCACAGGGATGAGTCCCCAGCGGTGACAAACACCTTGCCTCTCCTCGCGCAGGAGGCGTATTGTCTGGGTATTGGGGGTGTACCGGGATGACTGGATGACAGCGGGTTCTAAAAGGTAAAGCCACTCTTGGCGGAGATGAGCTCTATATCTTTTGGTGCAACAAGCAGTCATCCGGAAACATCTTGTCCTTCCGTCAGATTTTTCCACGTCAAGACCGTGGCGCTGTGCGTGAATACTTCAGTGGGTCAAGCGTAATGCTGGCGATGTGGTTGATTGAGGCGGCGCAGAGCGTCCGCTTGGACTGGCGAGCCGCGACTGATCTTGTCCGGCCAGGACGACATACTCCTTTGTCAGAACTGAATGATCGTCATCGACGGAGCTAAGCGAGTGGCTTGGCTGCGCGGGCGAGGATGCGCGGCCTGGCTTTGGGGGATATGGCGCGCGGATCGGCATGGGTAGAGCCGCCGGCGCGGGAAGAACGAGCAAGAAGCGAGGCGCGAGTCCATGAGTGACATCGTCATCGAATACGACCGGATCGTCAGCGGGTCCCTGACCCGATCGGTTCGCAGCCTGGAACAAGAGGGCTATCAGATCTGGCTCAAGCTGCCGGAAGGGGTGGATCTGCCTCTGGTCACGGCGCTGGAGCAACATGTGGAGCGCAAGGGCGGCGTCTATTCCGTCCGGGCGGACACCGCGCTGGATGCGCAGGATGTGGACTCCGTTCTCGATCAATTTGCAGAGCAATCGGGTCAGGCGGGCTGTGTGGACACCGAAGCGGTGACCCTGCTCGCCTGCCGAGGGAGCCACCCGAGCCTGCCGGCCCTGTTCCGGCGTATCCGGGCGGAAGACCTCATTGATCTGTCAGGCAGCGTCGAGCATGTGCCGACCCAACCGCTCGCCACGCCCCTGTCGCAAGACACGACGCCGCCCAAGCGCGGGTTGCTATTTGAGAAAGTGATGCGCGCCAACGGCTTCGCGGCATCGCAAGCGGACCGGCCGGCGGATCTCGCCTTTCGCATGCCCCGGCAGAATGGCATGCCCACCATGCCGGCCCTGCATCCCGATGGCAGCGCCCCTGAGCCCGTCCATAACGGCGTGCCGGCTGACGCCCCGGCGACCCCACCATTGGG
>CAZVEE010000164.1:0-3726 GCA_964625525.1 uncultured Alphaproteobacteria bacterium
CAAGCGGTCTGCGCCCTCGGCCAGCGACGAGATGAGACGGATACAAGTGGCCTGCCCCGCGCCAACTTGATCCGTATACGGCGCAAAAACCCCGTCATTTTCATCAAATACGTCGTCCATCACGGTCTGCATGGTTCGCAGCACGGCGGACAAGCGCGCCTCTAAAGGTCCCGTGCCCGTTTCTGGCAAATCCTTCGGCCGGTGGCCCACCACGCCGACGCGCAGGCACAGGCGCGGCTTGGGCGGGTGTTTCAGGTCTCGCTCGGGGATGGTTGCCGGTTCTGGGGTCATGGCCGTTACCTGATGGTTTCAATCCAAAATTTCGGCCGCGCGCTAACGCGCGCGGCGTAAGGGGGAAAGGGGTAACCGGGGCGCTTGCGTCGCCCCCTTCCTCATCAGACGTATGCCGATCATTCTGGTTTCTCACGCCCGTCCGGGTGGCGCCCCGGGAGTGTCCTGGCCAAACGGAAGCCGATAGAGTTGTCGCGGTAGACTCTGTCGTTACGGAAGCGGAATGCGGAACGAAGGTCCTGAGGAGAATCTCCACCAGAGCCACCCCGGACCACGGGACTACCCATCAGGATATAAGACGAACACGCCCAATTCCGATTGGGATCGCCATTGGCCGGTGCATGCGCATAGGACCCGTAGCAGTCCTCCACCCATTCTGCCACATTGCCGTGCATGTCAAAAAGACCGAAGCGATTGGCGGCGAAAGACCCAGCCGGGGCGGTGAAGACAAACCCATCGCGACATGCGCTCGTCGAAGCATCTGCAAATTTATCCTTGAGCGTCAGGTCCGCCCCATTGGCATAGCCGCATTGCTGTGTGTGATCGGTGTCATCCCCCCAGGAATAAACCGTCGCAGAGCCCGCCCGCGCGGCATATTCCCATTCGGCCTCCGAGAGCAGGCGATAGTCCGCCCCCGTCCTCTCGCTCAGCCAGCGGGCATAGGCACGGGCATCGTGCCAGTTCACGCAGACCACAGGATGGGCGTCGGTCTGATCAAATCCGGGGTTATCCCAGCCTTGATCCGCCTGGAAACCGAAGCCGTCATCGCCGAGGCTCCAGCAGGCGCCATGGCGCCGGCCGGTCGCCTGCACAAAGGTCCGATACTGCCCCACGGTGACTTCATGGACGCCGACGGCGAAGCGCCGCCCTATGGTGATCTCATCGCGCAGTTGCGGCGGCCAGGGCTTGCCCGCCTGCATGTCGGGATCCCACCAGACCGTCCAGCCCTCGGCGGTGATGGCGTCGGTGAGCACCTGGACGCGCGTCCGGTCGTCCCGCGCATAGGACATAAACGTGTCGGCCACGGCCCTCGCCCCCTCAGCCCCGATCCCGAGCCTCATGAAACCCGAGGCCGTTCGGCATTTCAACTCCCGGGCGAGTGTGCGTAGTTCTACCAGGGGCATTGACGATCACCGTTCCGAGGCATCGGCACCCGGCCAGGTGTTGCATCGCTTCAAGGCCCACAAATCCGGGAGCCCGAATGCGAAAGCCGCCCCGTATATGCCCGACCCTCGGGAAGGACCCGCGCGCTCCGCGATGCCGTCCACGGGCCGGGGGATGGGCTCTTTCCGTTGCAAGGCTCCGGCTCAATCGTCGCTGCGACTCATGATGCCATCCCGGCGCGCGATGCCCCCTCCCCCAGCCAATCGTCCCCCGGCGGACGATAGGGGGAATTTAAGGGGGCAAGCTCAGTTTCAACGCCTATGACTTGCGACGCCGAGAAACGCTACGCCGAACCGTATCTTAATTGTCGCTGTTTGGTCGCTAGACCAGAATCTGCCAACGCTAGAAATTAACTAAGTCATTGATTTAAATGGTGGGCGCGGCTGGGATTGAACCAGCGACCCCTACGATGTCAACGTAGTGCTCTCCCACTGAGCTACGCGCCCTGCCGGGGTGCCGCGGCAGCGGAACACAGACGCGTTCGCTCCGGGCGTGGGATTGGAGAAGCGGGATATATCGGGAAACGCGGGAACGCGCAAGCGGGACGGGCACGCCGCCGTGCCCTTCAGTCTCGCCTTGGGGAGTGGCCTTAGGCGGCCACCATGCGCTCCACCTCTTGCACCAGATCGCGCAGGTGGAAGGGCTTGGACAGCACTTTCGCATCCTTCGGCGCATTATTCTCCGGGTTGAGCGCCACGGCGGCGAAACCCGTGATGAACATGATCTTGAGATTGGGGTCGATCTCGGCGGCCCGGCGCGCCAGCTCGATCCCGTCCATCACCGGCATGACGATATCGGTCAGCAGCAGGTCGAAGACATTGCTCTCCAGCTCGCTCAGCGCCTCATCGCCCTGACCGAAATCGACGACCTCGTGCCCCGCTTTCTCCAGCGCGCCCTTGAGGAAGCGCCGCATGGACTCATCGTCCTCGGCAAGGATAATTCTGGCCATTGCCCCACCCATGACTGCTCCCGCTTGTCTGATGCCCCCAACGCCTCCACACGACGCTACTACAACGCCCAAAAGGTAAACAGGCGATAAAGCCCCTCACAAGGGGAACTGGCGCGGATGGGGCCGCCGCGCAAGCGAAGTCAATGCCCCGTTCGCACACCCTCTCCCGCGCGGTTGATCGGACCATCCGAAAATGATCCACTCACGGCCATGAGCCGGCTTCGTCCACACCCGCCGCCGGCCGTTGGGATGTCAAGGAAACCACTGCACCATGAGCGCGAGCTGGACCGCGGCCGAGCTAGATCCCTGTGCCCGGGAAGGGGCCCTTGCCCGCACGCCGGCGCTCACTCGGCGGCTGCGCGCGCCCCAGGCGTTCGAGGCGGATCACCATCTGCTCAGCGCCTTTGCGCCCCCGTTCGAAGTGATCGAACCGGCCGCGCAAACGGCACCGTTCATCTTCTGCTCGCCCCATTCGGGCCGCGTCTACCCGCAAAGTTTTCTCGACGCCTCCCGGCTCGACCCGCTTACCTTGCGCCGCTCGGAAGACGCGTTCGTGGATGAGCTGTTTGCGGCCGCGCCCGAGCATGGCGCGCCATTGCTCAAGGCCCATTTCCCGCGCGCCTTTGTGGATGTGAACCGGGAGCCATGGGAACTGGACCCGGCCATGTTCACCGATCCGCTGCCGCGCTGGGTGAACACCCGCTCGCTGCGTGTCGCGAGCGGTCTGGGCACCATTGCCCGCTCGGTCAGCAGCGGCACGGACATTTACCGCGCCCCGCTGACTTTTGCCGAAGCTGAGGCGCGCATTGCGCATTTGTACGAGCCCTATCACGCCTGCCTGCGCGATCTGATCGCGCGCACCCGGGCGCAATTCGGCTGCGCCATCGTGATCGATTGTCATTCCATGCCCTCCATTGGCGGGCCGCGGGACAAGGACACCGGCTTTAACCGGGCGGATATTGTGCTGGGTGACCGCTATGCCACGGCCTGCGCGCCCTTCTTGACCCATGCCACGGCGGACCTGTTGCGCGCCCGGGGCTACCGGGTCACACGCAACGCGCCTTATGCCGGCGGCTATGTGACCCAGCATTACGGCGCCCCGCGCCAGGGCGTGCATACCCTACAAATCGAGATCAATCGTGGGCTTTACATGAATGAAACCCGGCTGGAGCGCTCCAAACGCTTCCGCGCTGTCATGCGCGATCTGGCCGGCGTCATCGAACGGCTGACCGTGGTCAGCCCGGACATGTTCCTGGCCCTGCGCTAATCCCCTGCCCCAGCCTCGCCCCAGCCTCGCCCCTGCCCTGCCCTTGCCCTTGCCC
>CAZVEE010000165.1:0-3714 GCA_964625525.1 uncultured Alphaproteobacteria bacterium
GAATAAGGTATCATGTGACTGTTGCGGCGGTGGGATGACTAGTGTTCAATTGTCGTGATGCTTAGAGGGAGTGGGGGGAATGCTGAGCTTTTTCAAGACAGTAAAAGAGAGCTTCTCCCTTCCGAAAACACCGCTGCGTTTTCTCTTGTCCGCCCTGAAGCGTCAGCGTACTGCTCTCATTGCATTAATGGTTGCCGGCTTGATTGCGCGGATGGTCGTCTTGTTGACGCCCGTGGGTATGCAAATCCTCATTGATGATGTCCTCTCAACGCGCTCCCTTGACGGGCTGGCAGGGTTGATTTCCATCTTGGCCATCGCCTATGCAGTCGGGCTTGCCCTGTCCTTTTTTCAAATACGCATGAGCGCCGTGGCCCAAACCTCGGTGATTATGGAGCTTTTCGGCAGGTTGTTCCGGCATACGTCGAGGCTTGATCACGCAAACATTCGCTCAAAGAACATCGGCTCATTTGTGCAGCGCTTTAACGAATTGGAGGGCGCCAATAGTGGGGTGCTGGCCCCGATGCTCACTGCGGCGGTGGAAGTTCCCTTCTTGATCATCGCGGCAGGCATCGCCTTTATGTACTCGCCGACTCTCTTTCTGATCCTCTTGGGGCAGATTATCCTGGCCGGCCTGGTAAGTGTCGTGTTTCAGCCTTATGTTAGAAACTCTATTCTGTGTCAGTTGGAACAAAAGGAGGTATCCGATACAATTTTGGTTGAGGCGATCAATGGCCATGACACGGTTAAGATGCTGGGAGCAGAAGGCAGGTTTGAGCATTTCTATGATGATTCCGTTGCGAAAACGGCTGGCACCGGTTTGATCACGGCTAACCTGAACAACTACGCGACCCAGGCGCGCACCGCCATTGCCCGCATAGGCAGCTTGGCCATTATGGGAGCGGGCGCCGTCTTCGTTGTCGATCAGACGATGACGCTCGGCGCGTTCATTGCCTTCATGCTGGTGTCAAATCACATCGTCAAACCAGCCACGCGCCTCGTGAATATTCTGCCCTCGGTCCAGGCCCTTCAGGGCACCTTGACCCGCTTGCAGGGCCTGGTTGAGCCGGAAGCGGAATGCTATGTCCGCAAAGATCGAACAGAAGATTGGGGTGCTGATGTCCCCACACCTGTTCCTCTGCGGTTGGAGGCTGTGACCATCGCCAAAGCGGGAACGGGTGAGCTTGTCATAGCAGATCTCGATGTCGTCGCGGAAGCGGGCGGTCTTACAGTCGTTCGCGGCCCGTCCGGATGCGGTAAAACGACCTTGCTACGGGCTTGCCTAGGCTTGGGGCCACTTTTGTCGGGACGTATCCGTGCGGGTGACACGGACCTTGGGTCTTTGTCCGTAGACCAACGGCGTGGGCTTTTTGCACCAGCCTTGCAGCCGACCCACCTTTTCTCCATCTCGATCCGAGAAAACATCCTTCTGGGGTGCCGTGGCGATGATCCGCGGCCGGCGGCTAAGCTGGTTGGCGCGGACCAGTTCATCACGACGCTGACTGATGGTTATGATCATGTCCTCACTGGTCCATCGGCAGCGCTCAGCAGCGGCCAGCGTCAGCTTGTCGGCCTTGCCCGCGCCTTTGCGATGGAGGACCGTCCTATCCTGTTGCTGGATGAACCTCTCACTGGCCTTGATGGCAAGGCCGCCAAACAGGTGATAGACGCCATTATGGCGCGGCGTGGCCAGCAGACCCTTCTCGTGGTTTCGCACGATGGGGATCTTGCGACGATCGCAGACCGTGTCATTGACCTTGCAGGGCCGGCCGGGCCTGCTTTGGAGCACCCCGTCATGGCGGTAAAAGCCGCAGCGGCACGATGAGTACTGTCGGCAAAGCGGGTGCGGATTTCTCGCAAGCGGCTGCCGCAATCATTGATTTTGGCGCAGCGCGCCAGATCTTCCGATTTTTTTTGGTCGTCTTTGTTTGCGCTGGGATCGCGGTGGCCGTTTGGTCCGTCTACGCCAGCCGCGGGCAGGTGGAGCAAGTGCGCGGCGTCGTTGAGCCGGTGACGTCGGCCATCGACATACGAACGGAACGCGGCGGTGTCATCAATGACGTGACCGTGCGTGAAGGTCAGGTCGTTGAGCGGGGCGCGGTGCTGGTGCGCTTGCGCAATCCAGTCGACTTGCAGCGTCTTGAAAGCCGGCGTTTGGAGCTGGCCATGGCGCGTTTTGAAATTGCGATCATCGAAGCGTTGTTGGCCAGTGGCCAGGTCCCAAGCGGGAATGATGTGGGTGCAACGCATGCTGAGCACCAAGAGCGGTTAGACTATTATCGTTATGAAACCCAAGCACGCATGTCGTCGCGAGATGAAATCTCCAATGAGATCAGGGCGCTGTCTGCAGAATTAGAAGAGAATACGGTCTTAAGCCGGCGCAGTAAGGAAAGACGAGATCTTCACGGTGATCTGCTTGCAGATTATAATAGTCTCTTCAGGAATGGGTACGTGTCTCGCACGGCCATGATTGAATTGCAAGACCGGTTCGATCAGGCGCGCTCTGAAGTGGCCGCGCTGGCCCATCGGCGCAGCGGTCTTGAAGCCCGTCTCGCCAGTCTGCAGGATCGCCGCGCCAATCTCATACAAAGATGGCATACCGCGGATTTACAACGGCTCTCGACCTTGCGCACCGATGCGCGCCGATTGGACGATGAGATTATCGCAGATGAAGAGCGTTTGCGTGCAACGATGATCCGGGCAGATCGTAAAGGCGTTGTGGCGACCCTGGAAAACATCGCACCCGGAACGGTCGTGCAACCTGGTCAAAAGCTGATGTCTCTTGTGCCCACGGGCGTGCCGCTCGTGTTTTCTGCGGTGGCGGATCCAGATGCGGTTGGGTTCATTGTGCCGGGCCAGACCGCGCAAATCGAACTCGACACATTTCCACGCCGGCTTTACGGCGATATCGAAGGGATCGTGCTGTCCGTCGAGCCAATGGCCTTCGCGCAGCAAAGCGACGTCCAAGGACAGTTTGGTGTGAGGCTTTGCCTCAAAGACGCTTCGGTGAAGATTGGAGAGCATGTCTTTGCCGTGCGTGCGGGGATGGCTGGATTGGGCAGGGTCAAAGTGGGTGATGCCACCATGCTCCAACGCATGATCGGGACAGTCACAGGGGCCCGGTATCTGGAGCCAGTTATGGCCGGGCCGGACCGCTCAGAGGATCTGTGTCGGCCAAACCCTGAAGCAGGCCTTGAGGTGGTGGATGATATGCCCCCGTCTTTCAGTCAGGCCTCTCGCGTCCCGCAATAGAGAAAAAGGCTCTTTTCTTAAGCGTTTGGTGCGACCGACTGGCATCCGGTCCTGTTCTCTCCACCGCCGTGCGGAGACCACAAAAAGTCGGCGTTGATCCTGTGTGACGCATCAAGAGGAGCAGGCCGTGTCCCTCACATGAGGGGAGTATGTCGCCGGGCGCGGATCGCTCGGGCGGCGTTTATGTCGTTCAGAGTGCGTCTCTCGACGCGACGGTCGGAGAATGCCCGTCTCTGCGAACACCATTCTCGCGACACGCGCTGGGACACCAAATTGGGTAAGACTGTAGGGTCAGGCTGAAAAGCACAATAAATTTGACGGGCGGATTGAACCGCCCCATCGGAGCGTCAAGCGGTCAGCCCGCCCCATCGGAGCCGCGAGCGAAGCGAGTTGGCGTGAGATCAAAAAGATGGTGGAGCTGGAGGGAGAAAGGTCGAACCCATCGAACCCGAAGGGTTCGCAAGC
>CAZVEE010000166.1:0-3704 GCA_964625525.1 uncultured Alphaproteobacteria bacterium
GCTACGTGATCTCCATGGGCTCTTGCGCTAATGGGGGCGGGTACTACCACTACTCTTATTCTGTGGTCCGCGGCTGTGACCGCGTGGGGCCGGTGGACATCTATGTGCCCGGCTGCCCGCCGACGGCCGAGGCGCTGGTCTATGGCGTGCTGCTGTTGCAGAAGAAAATCCGCCGTATCGGGACGATTGATCGCTGAGGAGCGCTGGGACGACCATGAGCGAGGCGTTGCAAAATCTGGGCGAGACGATCGCAACGGCGCTGGACCACGCGGTGCTGGGCATCGACGTGGCCTATGGCGAGCTATCGGTCACGGCCCGGTCCGATCAGGTGGTGCAGGTCATCCGTTTTTTGCGTGATGATCCGGAGTGTCAATTCACTCAACTCATCGACATCACCGGGGTGGATTATCCCAACCGCTCGCAGCGCTTTGACGTGGTCTATCATTTCCTGTCCATGCGGCTGAACCAGCGCATCCGCCTGAAAGTGGCGACCGATGAGCACACCTCCGTGCCCAGCGTGGTGGACGTGTTCCCGGGCGCCAACTGGTATGAGCGGGAAGTGTTCGACATGTACGGCGTGACCTTCTCCGGTCACCCGGATCTGCGGCGGATCCTGACCGATTACGGCTTTTCGGGCTTCCCGCTGCGCAAGGAGTTCCCGCTCACGGGCTTTGTCGAGCTGCGCTACGACGACGAGCAAAAGCGCGTGGTCTACGAGCCGGTGAAGCTGGTGCAGGAATTCCGCAATTTCGATTTCCTGAGCCCCTGGGAAGGGGTCGATTACGTGTTGCCGGGCGATGAGAAAGCGTCCGGCGAGGGCAAGCCGTCCTGATGAGCAGGCCCCGAGGCGCAAGGCTCAGGGGCTCGGTACGGTGGGACAGGCGACAGGGGCAGATGGCTGAAGGCAATGGCTGACGACACCCAGACCCGCAATATGACGATCAATTTCGGGCCTCAGCACCCGGCCGCGCACGGCGTGTTGCGCCTGGTGCTGGAGCTTGATGGGGAGGGCGTGGAGCGGGTGGACCCGCATATCGGCCTGCTGCACCGGGGCACCGAGAAGCTGATCGAATACAAGACCTATCTGCAGGCTGTGCCCTATTTCGACCGCCTCGATTACGTGGCGCCGATGAACCAGGAGCACGCCTTCGCGCTGGCTACCGAGCGCCTGCTGGGGATTACCGCGCCGCCGCGCGCGCAGTATATCCGCGTGCTGTTTTGCGAGATTGGCCGCATTCTCAGCCACCTGTTGAATATCACCACGCAGGCGCTTGATGTGGGCGCGCTGACGCCGCCGCTCTGGGGCTTTGAAGAGCGCGAAAAGCTGATGATCTTCTATGAGCGGGTCTCCGGCGCGCGCCTGCACGCGGCCTATTTCCGCCCAGGCGGGGTGCATCAGGACATGCCCGCGGGCCTGGCGGAAGATATTCTGGAATGGTGTGACGCCTTCCCGCAAGTGCTCGACGATATCGAAGGTCTGTTGACGGACAATCGGATCTTCAAGCAGCGCAATGTGGATATCGGCATTGTTTCGGCGGAAGACGCCATCGCGTGGGGCTTCACGGGCGTGATGCTGCGCGGCTCGGACATCGCCTGGGACCTGCGCCGGTCGCAACCCTATGAAGTCTACGACCGCATGGACTTCCAAATCCCGGTGGGCAAGAACGGCGACTGCTATGATCGCTATCTGTGCCGCATGGAAGAGATGCGCCAGTCCGTGTCCATCATGCGCCAAGCCATCGAGAAAATGCCTGAAGGGCCCGTTCTGACCACGGACGGGAAAGTGGCGCCACCGCGCCGGGCGGAGATGAAGCGCTCCATGGAAGCGCTGATCCACCACTTCAAGCTGTATACGGAAGGCTATTCGGTGCCAGCCGGCGAAGTTTATGCCGCCGTGGAAGCGCCTAAGGGCGAGTTCGGCGTTTATCTGGTGGCGGATGGCACCAACCGGCCATACAAGTGCAAGATCCGGGCGCCGGGCTATCCGCATTTGCAGGCCATGGATTTCCTGACGCGCGGCCACATGCTGGCTGACGTGTCAGCGATTTTGGGTTCGCTCGATATCGTGTTCGGAGAGATCGACCGCTGAGGCGGCGCACGCAAGACGGGCGCTCGGCGGGGTGAGAGAAGAGAAGGCGACATGGCGGTCAGACGGCTCGCGGAAGAGCAGCCCCAAAGTTTCGCATTCAGCGGCGAGAACGCCGCCTGGGCGCGGGAGCAAATTGCGAAGTACCCGGAAGGCCGGCAGGCGAGCGCGGTGATCCCACTGCTGTGGCGGGCCCAGGAACAAGAAGGCTGGGTGAGTGAGCCGGCGATCCGCGTGATCGCCGAGATGCTCGAGATGCCTTTTATCCGGGTGTATGAGGTGGCGACCTTCTACACCATGTTCCACCTGGAGCCGGTGGGCCGGCATCATGTGCAGGTGTGCACCACAACGCCGTGCTGGCTGCGCGGCTCGGACGACATCGTTAAAGTCTGCAAAAAGCGTATCGGTCAAGGCAATAAGCGCCCCACCGAGGATGGCACTTTCTCCTGGGAAGAGGTGGAGTGCCTGGGCGCGTGCGCCAATGCGCCTATGGTGCAGATCGCCAAGGATTACTACGAAGATCTGACGGCGGAGAGTTTCGAAGCGGTGCTGGACGCCCTGGCGGCCGGTAACACGCCCAAGCCCGGCCCCCAGTCGGAGCGCACCAGTTCCGAACCCGCCGGGGAGCTGACAACGCTCACGGATGAAACGCTGTATGCGAAAGAGCCGCGCTAACGCGCGCTCACCCCTATGTGGAAACAGGACTGATGCTGAAGGACCAGGACCGCATCTTCACCAATCTCTACGGCCTGCATGACTGGCGGTTGCCGGCCGCCCGTGCGCGCGGCGCCTGGGACAACACCAAAGCGCTCCTGGAGTTGGCGCCCGAAGACATCGTGGACACGATGAAGAAATCGGGCCTGCGGGGGCGGGGCGGAGCGGGCTTTCCCACCGGTGTGAAGTGGAGCTTCATGCCCAAGGAAGTGCGCGAGCGGCCGCATTATCTGGTGGTGAACGCGGATGAATCCGAACCCGGAACGTGTAAAGACCGGGAGATCATGCGCCATGATCCGCATCTTCTGTTGGAAGGCTGTGTGATCGCCGCTTATGCCATGCGGGCCCATGATGTGTGGATCTATATTCGCGGCGAATACATTCGCGAGCGCGAGGCGTTGCAGGCGGCCATTGACGAGGCCTATGAGGCGGGCCTCTTGGGCAATAGTGCCTGCGGCTCGGGCTATCGCTGTGACATTCGCGTGGCCCATGGGGCGGGCGCCTATATCTGCGGCGAAGAGACGGCGCTGCTGGAAAGCCTGGAAGGGCGTAAGGGGCAGCCGCGTCTGAAGCCGCCATTCCCTGCCAATGCCGGTCTCTATGGTTGTCCGACCACGGTCAATAATGTGGAAAGCATCGCGGTGGCGCCCACGATCCTGCGCCGGGGCGCGGAGTGGTTTGCCTCGCTGGGCCGGCCGAATAATACGGGCACAAAGATTTTTTGCATTTCCGGCCATGTGAACAAGCCGTGCAATGTGGAAGAGGAAATGGGGATTCCTCTACGCGAGTTGATCGACAAACATGCGGGCGGTGTGCGCGGCGGTTGGGACAATCTGCTGGCGGTCATTCCGGGCGGCTCATCGGTGCCGTTGATCCCGAAGGAAATCTGCGACGACGTGCTGAT
>CAZVEE010000167.1:0-3701 GCA_964625525.1 uncultured Alphaproteobacteria bacterium
AAATGGCGCTGGAGCTGTTCAAGCCGTTCATCTATTCGCGCCTCGACGCGAAGGGTTTGGCGGCCACGGTGAAGCAGGCCAAGAAGCTCGTGGAGAAAGAGAGGCCCGAGGTATGGGACGTGCTGGAAGAGGTGATCCGGGAGCACCCGGTTCTCCTCAACCGCGCGCCGACCTTGCACCGGCTGGGCATTCAAGCGTTTGAACCGACCCTGATCGAGGGTAAGGCCATTCAGCTGCACCCGCTGGTCTGTGCGGCGTTCAACGCGGATTTCGACGGCGACCAGATGGCGGTGCACGTGCCGCTGTCCCTGGAAGCACAGCTCGAAGCACGCGTGCTGATGATGTCCACCAACAACATTCTCAGCCCCGCAAACGGCAAACCGATTATCGTGCCCAGCCAGGATATCGTGCTTGGTCTCTATTACCTCTCCATGGAGAAGGACAACGAACCTGGTGAAGGCATGGCCTTTGCCGATATGGGGGAGTTAGAGCATGCGTTGGGGCAGGGGATCGTGACCCTGCACGCAAAAATCCGCATGCGCCATGAAATCATCGATCCGGAAGGCAATCCGCGCGTGGTCACGCTCAACACCACGCCGGGGCGCTACAAGATGGCTGCGTTGTTGCCGCGCCATCGGAAAGTGCAGCCTGAGACCGTCGAAAAGCTCATGGTGAAGAAAGAGATCTCCAACATGATCGACACCGTCTACCGCCATTGCGGGCAGAAAGAGACGGTGATCTTCTGTGACCGGATCATGGGTCTGGGTTTCACGGAAGCGTGTAAGGCCGGTATTTCCTTCGGCAAGGACGACATGGTGATCCCGGAGACCAAGAAGGGTCTCGTGCAGGAAACCTCCGATCTGGTGAAGGAGTATGAGCAGCAATACATCGAAGGCCTAATCACCCAGGGTGAGAAATACAATAAGGTCGTCGATGCGTGGGCGAAGTGCACGGACAAAGTCGCCGACGAGATGATGAAGGAGATTTCCGCCGTTAAGATCGACGCGGAAAGTGGCCGAGTCTTGGATGTGAACTCCATCTATATGATGGCTCACTCGGGCGCTCGGGGGTCGCCCGCGCAGATGAAGCAGCTTGCCGGCATGCGCGGCCTGATGGCCAAGCCCTCCGGTGAGATCATCGAGCAGCCGATCTTTTCGAACTTTAAAGAAGGCCTGACCGTGCTGGAGTACTTCAACTCCACTCACGGGGCCCGGAAAGGTCTGGCTGACACGGCGCTTAAAACGGCAAACTCTGGGTATCTGACCCGCCGTCTGGTGGATGTGGCCCAGGACTGCATCGTGACGCAAGATGATTGCGGGACGGAACAGGGCATCACCGTGCAGGCCGTGATCGACGGCGGTGAGGTGGTGGAAACGCTCCGGGACCGGATTCTGGGCCGCGTGTCACGCGAAGATGTCGTGCACCCGACCAGCGGAGACGTGCTGGTCAAGAAGGGTGACGAGATCACCGAGCGTCAGGCCGATGCGGTGGAAGAGGCACGCATCCAGAAAGTCCGAATCCGCTCGCCGCTGACTTGTGAGTTGCGTTGGGGCATTTGCGGGGCCTGTTACGGGCGCGATCTGGCGCGGGGGACCCATGTGAATGTGGGCGAAGCGGTGGGCGTGATCGCCGCCCAGTCCATCGGGGAACCGGGCACGCAGCTGACCATGCGCACGTTCCACATTGGCGGCACGGCGCAGGTGGCCGACCAGTCCTTCATTGAGTCAAACCATGATGGCCTGGTGAAAATCGTCGGCCAGAACCTGGTGACTGATTCCAGCGGCGATCTGATCGCGATGGGGCGGAACACCCAGATTCAGATTGTTGATGATCAAGGGACGGAGCGGGCCGCGCATAAGCTCACCTACGGCACCAAGCTGCGGGTGCGTGAGGGTGATGCGGTGAAGCGGGGCCAGCGTTTGGCGGAATGGGATCCCTATACCTTGCCGATCCTGACCGAAGTGTCGGGCACGGTGAAGTTTGAGGATCTGGTCGAAGGCGTCTCCATGCGCGACGTGGCCGATGAGGCGACGGGGATTTCGCAGAAACACGTGGTGGATTGGCGGGCCAATCCGCGCGGGAGCGATCTGCGCCCGGCGGTTGCGGTTGTGGGCGAGGATGGGGCGGTCATGCGCCTGCCCAGCGGCTCAGAAGCGCGCTCGCTTCTGTCCGTGGACGCCATTCTCTCGGTGGAAGACGGCGCAAAAGTGCACGCCGGTGACGTGCTGGCCCGGATCCCGACCGAGGGCGCCAAGACCCGGGACATCACTGGTGGTCTACCGCGGGTGGCCGAGCTGTTCGAGGCCCGCCGGCCGAAGGACCACGCCATCATCGCCGATGCGAGCGGGACGATCGAATTCGGGCGCGACTACAAGAACAAGCGCCGGATCTTGATCCGCCCGCAGGACGAAAGCCTGGAGCCCATCGAGTATCTGGTCCCCAAAGGCAAGCATATCGGCGTGCAGGAGGGAGACTTTATCGAGAAGGGCGAGTACCTGATCGACGGCAACCCGGCCCCGCACGACATTCTGGCCATTAAAGGGGTCGAGGAACTCGCCAACTACCTCATCAACGAGGTGCAGGAGGTGTATCGACTCCAGGGCGTGAAGATCAACGACAAGCACATTGAGGTGATCATTCGCCAGATGCTGCAAAAGGTCGAGATCATGGATGCGGGTGACACCACCTTCCTCGCGGGCGAGCAGATCGACAAGATCGAGTATGACGAGGTCAACGACCGGGTCATCGAAGAAGGTGGCAAGCCTGCGAGCGGGGAGCCGGTGCTGCTGGGCATCACCAAAGCGTCGTTGCAGACGCGGTCCTTCATCTCTGCCGCGTCCTTCCAGGAGACGACCCGGGTGCTCACCGAGGCCTCTGTCCAGGGCAAGGTCGATTATCTGGTGGGGCTGAAGGAAAACGTGATCGTGGGCCGGCTGATTCCCGCCGGAACCGGCGGGACCGTGGACCGCTTCAAGCAGATTGCCCAAGACCGGGATAAAGAGATCCTGGACGCCCGGGGGCCGGACGAGACACCGGCCTTGCCGCCCGTCGAAGGCGAGGCGAGTGATGCGGGCGCTGGCGCGCCGGAAACGGTGGCTCCGTCCCCGGCGGCCTAACGCGGCGAGCGCCATAGAACAAGGGAAGCGGCCCTCCTGGTGGGGGCCGCTTTTTCGTACTGAGGCCTTGAGAGGGATGCAGGCCGGCGTGAGACCTCATTTTGCGCGCGGAACGTGAAAATCATGCTTGCGCCGGCGCGCGTGACCTTTTATGAACACTGCCACGAAGGTGACAGCGTCAGGCTTTTGAGGGCTTGACGACTTGGGCGGCTGCATTTACTTTGCGCGCTCTTCGACGGGTTGGGCCGTAGGCGCCTGCGCTAGGCGCGTTGCCTATACGCCAACCAACCTCGATCTGTCAGCGATGACCCTCGGGATGGCCCGCTCAGGTGGGCTGGATCCCTTTTGGCAGTTTTGCGGCCTTTTGCGGGGCGCGGCTGCCTCTGATCCGCGCCGCTCTGTGGGAGCGCGCGGCACACCCATTTTTACGCTGCGGCCAGGCCGTGGTGACAGGAGCGAGAAGGCCGTATGCCGACGATCAACCAGCTCATCCGCAAGCCGCGGCGCGCACCGGTGAAGCGCAATAAGGTGGTGCACCTGGAACAATGTCCGCAAAAGCGCGGCGTGTGCACCCGCGTCTACACC
>CAZVEE010000168.1:0-3669 GCA_964625525.1 uncultured Alphaproteobacteria bacterium
CCGCGTGGACGCGGATCTCGTATATGCCATCATTGAAGCCATCGATAAGGAAAAGGGCATCTACGCCACCACCGATTTCGGGGAGAGCTGGCAAAAGCGCTCCGGGCGGATGACCACGAGCCCGCAATACTACAACGAACTCGCCGTTGACCCCTTTGACAGTACGCGCCTCTATTCGATGGATACCTTCACGCATATCTCCGAGGACGGCGGACGGTCCTGGGAGCGCCTGAGCGTGGAAAACCGCCATGTGGACGACCATGCCCTGTGGATCGACAATGCCGACACGGCGCATTTGATCATCGGCGGCGACGGCGGGATTTACGAGAGTTATGACCGGGGCCAGACCTGGCGGCATATGAACAACTTGCCCATCACCCAGTTCTACCGGGTGCAGCCGGACAACGCCGAGCCCTTCTACAATGTCTGCGGCGGGACCCAGGACAACAATTCCCTATGCGGACCGTCCCGGACCACGGTGGTGCACGGCATCACCAATGCGGATTGGAAGATCATTCTGGGCGGGGATGGCTACAAGCCCCAGATCGATCCCACCGATCCCAATATCGTCTATACCCAATACCAGTATGGCGGCCTCGCCCGCTATGACGCGCGCACCCAGGAGCGGGTCTACATCACGCCCCAGCCGGCCTCGGGCGAGAATGAGTTCAAATGGAACTGGAACACGCCCCTGCTGATCAGCCCGCACAATCCGAAGCGGATCTATTACGGGGCGGAGTACCTGTTCCGCTCCGATGACCGGGGCGACAGCTGGACCCGCATTTCGCCGGATCTGACCCGCCAGATCGACCGCAACTCGCTCAAGGTGATGGGCCGGGTTTGGAGCGTCGACACGATCGCCAAGAACGATTCGACCTCGCAATATGGCAGCCTGATCGCGGTGAGCGAGAGCCCGCTGAAGGCGGGGCTGATCTTTGCCGGCTCCGACGATGGGGTCATCAGCGTCACCGAAGACGGCGGCAAGACCTGGCGTTCGGTGCGGGACTTTCCCGGTGTGCCCGACATGTCGTTGGTGGAGGACATCATCACCTCCGTGCACGACGCATCCGTTGCCTATGCCGTGTTCGACAACCACAAAAAGGGCGACCACAAGCCCTATATCCTGAAGACGAGTGACACGGGGCGCAGCTGGAGCCCGATTTCCGGCGATCTGCCCGAGCGCGGTTCGGCCCACACGGTGGCCGAGGACCATGGCGACCCGAACCTGCTCTTTGCGGGGACGGAGTTTTCCCTGTTCTACAGCCAGAACGGCGGCAAGAGCTGGGCCAAGGTGGGCGGCCTGCCGACCATTGCGGTGCGCGACATCGAGATCCAGCGGCGTGAGAACGATCTCGTGATCGGCACCTTCGGGCGCAGCATCTATGTCCTCGACGATTACACGCCCTTGCGCACCAAGGCGGACGCCGTCACACAAGCCGAAGCAACCCTGTTCCCGGTGCGCGAGGCCGATCTGTACATTGAAGGTGACCTGTGGGGCGGGCGCCGGCGCGGCTCCCTCGGTGCGCAGTATTTTTCGGCCGACAATCCACCCTATGGCGCGGTCTTCACGTACTACCTGCGCGATGGGCTGAAGACATTGGCCGAGCAGCGCCGGGCGGCCGAGGTCGACGTGGAAGAAGACGGCGGCGACACACCCTATCCGTCCTGGGAGCGGCTGCGCGCCGAGGACCGGGAAGATGCGCCGGCGATTGTTTTCACCATCCGCAATGAAAGCGGAACCGTGGTGCGCCGGATCACCGGGCCGGTGGGCAAGGGTCTACACCGGGTCGCCTGGAACCTGCGGTTGCCCGCGCCCGATCCGGTGGAAATCGGCTCGTCGGGCCCGCGCGCACCCTGGGACAGTGAGCCCGTGGGCCCGCTCGCCCTGCCGGGCACCTACACGGTGAGCCTTGCCAAGCGCGTAAACGGCGTGACGACGGCGCTTTCCGATCCGCAGACCTTCACGGTCAAGGCGCTCAACCAGTCTCCGGAAGCAACCAGTGACCGGGCGGCCTTGCTCGCCTTCCAGCAAAAGACCAGCGCCCTGTCGCGGGCCGTTGAGGGCATGCTCGGCTACACGGGCGAGATCGCGGGCCGAATTGCCCATCTGAAGGGCGCCCTGGCGCGCACCCCTGCGGCCGGCGCCGACCAGCGCGAGACCCTGGCGGGGATCGAGGCCCGCCTCGATGCTGTCAATCTGACGCTGCGCGGCGATGGGACCGTCCGGTCCCGGAACGAGGCGGCGCCCATGTCCATCCGGGCTCGGGTCGGCAGCATTATCGGCGGCCACTGGAACGCCCAGGCGCCCGTCACGGGCCTGCATGCCCGGGCCTATGACATCGCGGCTGAGGAGTTCTCCGCCGTGATGGCCGATGTGAAGGCCCTGACCGCAGACCTGGAGGCGTTCGAAGCTCAGATGGGCACTCTCGGTGCGCCCTGGACACCGGGCCGCATGCCGGTCTGGGACGCGCAATAAGGCCCCAGACAACGGCCCTGCCGCACCGCCGTGCCCCGGCGATGCGGCAGGGTTTTCGTGCCGTGCGGACCGGCGTGTCACAGCCCAGCGCCTCAGCGGCAAAGCGCCCCGCCAAACGGTTTAAGTGCAGTGCGGGATAGCCGTTGCGGGCGGGACGGTTCCCCCTTAGGGTGCCGGTCATTCCGGGGCGATAGAGTCGCGTCTGGCGCCGCAGACTGTTTCATCTCCGGATTTCGTCGGCTCTCAAGGGGGGCGCAAGCGCCCCGTGCGTTGGGTGCGCCGTGTGCCCAGGACCTGCCCGGTGATGCGCGCGACCTGTATTTTTGAGAGTGATTTGCAAGAAAGGCTTGCCCGATGCAAGAGCTGGTCATGGGGTACCTCCCCATTCTGATCTTCATCGTCATTGCGCTGCTGTTCGGCTTGCTGCTCCTGGGAATTTCCCTGGCGGTTGCGCCGAGTGCGCCGGATCAGGAAAAGCTCTCCGCCTATGAGTGCGGCTTCAACGCCTTCAGTGATGCGCGCATGAAATTCGATGTGCGGTTTTACCTCGTGGCGATCCTGTTCATCATTTTCGATCTTGAGGTTGCGTTTCTGTTCCCCTGGGCCATCGCCCTGGGCGAAATCGGGCTTTACGGCTTTTGGTCCATGGTGGTCTTTCTCGGCATCCTGACCGTGGGCTTCATCTATGAGTGGATGAAGGGCGCCCTGGAGTGGGAATGACCAGGCCTAGGATCCATACGGAGCGACGGGTGACAGGGTGGCCCGCCGCGGGAGGATTGAAGCAATGAGCGAGACCGGACAGCAGGGCGGCGCTCCTTATGCCGCAGGGCAGGCCGGCCGGGCCGGCGTCGAAGGCGGCGCGCCCGTGGATGACAATGACGCGTTTTTCCAGCAGGTGAACGCGGATTTGGCCGACAAGGGCTTTCTCGTCGCCAATGCCGAAGACCTGGTCAACTGGGCGCGCACTGGATCGCTGATGTGGATGACGTTCGGTCTGGCATGCTGCGCCGTGGAGATGATGCAGTCCTCCATGCCGCGCTACGTTCTGGAGCGTTTCGGGTTCGCGCCGCGCGCATCACCGCGCCAGTCGGACGTGATGATCGTGGCCGGAACGCTGACGAACAAAATGGCCCCGGCGCTGCGCAAGGTCTACGACCAGATGCCCGAGCCCCGCTATGTGATCTCCATGGGCT
>CAZVEE010000169.1:0-3576 GCA_964625525.1 uncultured Alphaproteobacteria bacterium
AGGTCGAAGGGCGGGCGATTCGTCTCCGCCAGCGCGGAGATGAAGAAAATCACGAACATCGGGAACAAAGGCACCAGGTGCCAATTCAAAAGACCGCCGTCCTGGGCCCGGACAATGTCCGTCAGGTTTAAGGAGCCGACCACCAGGACCACCGTGATGATCACAAAACCGATGGAGACTTCATAGGAGACCATCTGCGCGGCCGAGCGCAGCCCGCCGAGGAAGGGATATTTCGAGTTGGACGCCCAGCCGCCCATGATCACGCCATAGACCCCGAGGGAAGACATGGCGAGCACATAGAGAATGCCCACATTGATGTCGGCAATGGCCCAGCCGTCATTGAGCGGAATGACGGCCCAGCCGGCAAAGGCGAGCACGAAAGTCAGGATCGGCGCGATCAGGAACACCGCCTTGTCGGCCCCGGCGGGGATCACCGTTTCCTTGAACATAAATTTGAACAGGTCGGCGAACAGCTGGAACAGGCCGAAGGGCCCAACCACATTCGGGCCTTTGCGCAATTGCACCGCGGCCCAGATCTTCCGGTCCGCATACACCACATAGGCAACCACAATCAGTAGCGGCAGCAGCAGGAGCAAGATCTCCGCCGTGATCCCGGTGAAGGTACCCCAGAGGGGGCCCATCAGGTCGATGAAATAGTCGCGGATCATCCTGCCTGCTCCGTCCTGACGTTACGCGGCGGCCGGCGCCTGCGTACGCCCGAGAATTTCTGCACTGCACTGGGCCATGGTTTTGGAGGCCCGCGCAATGGGATTGGTGAAGTAGTAATTCTTGATCGGCGAGCGGAACGGTTCCGCGTCGGTCATGCCGCCCGTCGCCAGCCCGTCGAGCAGATCGGCCCGCGCCCCATCCATGCGCGGCGCCAAATCGATGGTCGACAGGTGCGGCACGTCTTTCCACAGAACCGTGCGCAAGGTCGCAAGCGTGTCATAAGGCAAGGTGTGCCCCACGGCGCCCGAGATGGCGCGCAAGATGGCCCAGTCCTCCCGCGCGTCACCCGGCGGGAAGACGGCCCGCTTGCCAAGCTGCACCCGGCCCTCGGTGTTGACCCACAGCGCGTCTTTTTCCGTGTAAGCCGCGCCCGGAAGGATGACATCGGCCCGGTGGGCGCCCGCATCCCCATGGCTCCCCTGGTAGATGACGAAGGTTTGCCCAAGGCTGGCCATGTCGATCTCGTCAACACCAAGCAGGAACACCGTATCGAGGCGGCCAGCCATGGCGGCATCGAGAATGCCCTTGCGGCCCAGGCCACCCTCGCCCGGCACAAAGCCCACATCGAGCCCGCCCACGCGGCCCGCGGCCGTGTGCAGAATGTTAAAGCCGTTCCACGGCCCACCCTGATCGTCGGCCGAGATCAGCGCGCCGCAGCTTTTGGCCAGCTCCGCACACAGAACATAGATCGCTTCCCCGTCAGGCCGGGCGAGCGCGCCCTGGCCGATCACGATCATGGGCCGCTGCGCCTCGTCGAGCACCTTGCGGAACGGGCTCGACCCCGACACCACATCGCGTAAGCCCGCCGGACCTGCCCCCAAATGATCGTAGGCATAGGTTAGGTCAGCCGCCTCGCCGATCAGGCCCACGCCCTTGAAGCCACGGGCCAGATAGCGCTTGCGCAAACGGGCATTGAGGATCGGGGCCTCCAGACGCGGATTGGCGCCCACGATCAAAAGGGCATCGGCCGCCTCGATGCCGGCGATTGTGGTGTTGAACAGATAGGCCTGGCGCGGACCGTTTGCCGGCAGGAACGCCCCGTCCTGGCGGCAATCCCGGTTTTTAACCCCGAGGGCATCGAGCAGCTGGCGCAGGGCAAACTGACTTTCCGTGCACGCCAGATCACCGCTAAGCGCCGCGATGCGACTCGGATCCGCCCCCTTCAAACGCGCGGCCACGGCCTCCATGGCCTCGACCCAGGTCGCCGGCTGCAACTTGCCGTCCCGGCGAATATAGGGAGTGTCCAGGCGCTGGCGGTGCAACCCGTCCCATACGAAGCGGGATTTGTCGGCAAGCCATTCCTCATTCACGTCCTCATGGAGGCGTGGCAGGAAACGCATCACCTCGCGGCCGCGATAATCGACCCGCACATTGGAGCCCACCGCATCCATCACATCGACACTCGGCACCTTGCGCAGCTCCCAGGAGCGCGCCTTGAAAGCGTATGGCTTGGAGGTCAGCGCCCCCACGGGACACAGGTCGATCACATTGCCGGACAGTTCGGTGCGCACCGCATGCTCAAGATAGGTGGTGATCTCCATATCCTCTCCGCGGCCCGTCGCGCCAAGTTCCGGCACGCCGCCCACTTCGGTGGCAAAGCGCACGCAGCGGGTGCAATGGATGCACCGGGTCATGACCGTTTTGATCAGCGGACCCATATATTTGTCTTCGACGGCTCGCTTGTTCTCAAGATAGCGGGTGTGGTCCACACCATAAGCCATGGACTGGTCCTGCAGGTCGCACTCGCCGCCCTGGTCGCAGATCGGACAGTCGAGCGGGTGATTGATCAGCAGGAACTCCATCACGCCTTCGCGTGCCTTTTTCACCATCTCGCTCTTGGTGTTGACACGTGGCGGCGAGCCGTCCCGACCCGGACGAAGATCGCGCACCCCATAGGCGCAGGAGGCAATCGGCTTGGGCGCGCCCACGGCCTCCACAACGCACAAGCGGCAATTGCCGGCAATCGACAGGCGCTCGTGATAGCAAAAACGCGGGATCTCGGCGCCGGCCATCTCGCAGGCCTGGAGCACGGTGATCGACCGGGGCACTTCGATCTCGGTCCCGTCGACATTGATGGTCACCAAATCCGTCATGGTCCTGACGCCTCTTAACCCTCGGTCTTGTCCTGATCGACCGGTCCGCCATAGACGACCGGCTCCTTATCGGCCTCCTGGCCGAAGACGAGCAAATTGCCGTCCTCGTCCCAGACCTCGAATTCCCGCATGCCCCAGGGCTTGGTGCGGGGCGCACTCATGCGCACGCCAATCCGCCGAAGCCCGTCGTGGAGCCTGTCCACATCGTCCGTATCGATATAACAGGCCGTGTTCTCGGCGATGTGCCGGTCCGGACACGGCCAGAAATGCAGTTCAATCGCGTCGCGCTGCACGATGCCGTAATGCGGGTCGTTCATCAGCACACGAAAGCCGAGCCTATCCCGGTAGAAGGCCACGCTGCGCGCGATATCGCCTGACGCCAGGCGCGGACAAGCGCGAACCATGCGGCCGGATGGGGATGTGCCTCGGCCCATGGGATCACACCGCCGCCGTTTTCCGGAACGGCGTGCGATTGACCGCCTCACCGCGCGCATACTGATCGATGCGCCGCTCGATCTCAGGGCGGAAATGGCGAATGAGACCCTGTACCGGCCAGGCCGCCGCATCGCCGAGGGCGCAGATCGTGTGCCCTTCGACCTGATACGTCACATTCAGCAGCAGATCGATTTCCGACCGGTCCGCCTGCCCCTTGGCCATCCGCTCCAGCACCCGCCACATCCAGCCTGTGCCCTCGCGGCACGGCGTGCACTGACCGCAGCTTTCGTGCTTGTAGAAATAAGAGATGCGGGCGATG
>CAZVEE010000170.1:0-3548 GCA_964625525.1 uncultured Alphaproteobacteria bacterium
CGCGCCAGCTGAAACTGAAGCGTAATCGCACTGGTGTCTTGCGGTACTGCCTGTTTAGGAATGACAGTGAACCCGAGGCACTGACAAAAAGCCAAAGACGCCTGCTCGCAGAGGCATTGAGCGAGCGCTTTAAAGATTTGGCGGTCATTATCTCGATGCGGGCCAAGGACGACGTTAACGCCCAAGCCGAAGACCGCGAAGCCGACGTGCACGATGATTTACTTGCGATACTGAGCAAGGGCAATTCCGATGAGTAACATCTTCCTTGAGGACACTGGCAGCGACGTCATCGACTTGAAAGATGCGGCTTACGTGCTGACCGATCCGGTACGCAATGCGGTCAATGCGGCCCTTGCGACCGGTCGTCCGCTCCTGGTGCGCGGCGAGCCGGGCGTCGGTAAAAGCGATCTGGCTCGCGCGGCCGCGAAGGCCCTGGGGCGCGTTTATCTGCGCTACACCATGACGATCCAGACTGAGCCCAATGACCTGCTCTGGAATTTCGACGCGGTCCGCCGCCTTGCCGAAGCACAGGTCGAAGGCGCGATCGCAAACGCGGAAACCAAAAACAATGCCGAGGCGGCGCGCAAACGCATTGGCGACAAACTGGCCGTGAAGCGGTTCTTGAAGCCGGGACCATTGTGGTGGGCCTTTGAGTGGGACAGCGCCCACGAGCGGGCCTCAGAAGCGGGCGGTATGCGCACGCCGGACGATGGTGAGGATCCGGAGAGGGGCTGCGTTCTGCTCATTGACGAAATCGACAAGGCCGAAACCGATGTGCCCAACGGGCTGCTGGAGGCCTTCGGTTCCGATCAGTTCGAGCCGCCGGATTTTGGACGGGTCATCCGCGCCGGCGATCCGCGCCCGCTTATCATCATCACCTCGAATGACGAGCGCACCTTGCCGGACGCCTTTGTGCGCCGGTGCCTGGGGTTGGTTCTGACATTTCCCGAGGACATCGAGGAGCTTATCCGTCGGGGCCGCGAGCATATGACGGACCGCGGCGCAAAGTGGCAATTGGTGGACGAGACCATCCTTAGGGACGCGGCCGAACAGCTCCTGGATGATCGACGCAAGGCTCAAGAAATGGGGGTCCGGCCCATTCCGGGGCAGGCGGAATATATCGATCTGCTCAGGGGCTTGCACCGGCGCTTCCCGGGCGACAAGAAGCAGCAGGAAAAGTGGCTCGGTGAACTGCGTAAATACACGTTTCAGAAGCAGTTCTCCTAGCCGTGAGCCGACACAGCCCCTGCAGCCGCGCTGATCTGCTTGACCTCATTGCCGAGCGCGGCGAGACCTTTCTGGAGCAGGCATCGGCCCTTGTTGGCTTTGCACGCACGGCCGGCCCAATAGGGGCTGAACAGGGTGAGCCCGGCGCAGATGACGAGGCCACTCTCGGGATTGTTCAGCCGCCTGAACTCCCGCATGGTTCTGTGGCGCCATCGCGCGCTGCATCGGCGATCGATCCGCACGAACTGGCGCCGACACCGTTTTTCCAGATGCAACGCCGAGCCCCGGTTGCCGAACCGCGTCGTCCGAGCCTGGACGGTGATGCGGGCCCTGTTTGGACAGGGCCAAGAAACGCTGCGCCCGTGGCCGCATTATTGTCGTCCTGGGCCGATCAAGTGCCGCCCTTCCGGCGCACGCTCACAGTGTTGGCTCCGGGGCGTCGTCCCAACATCAAGGCTGCCATCAAGCGGATCAGCGTCGGCAAGGTCCTCGACCGTATCCCGCGCCGCCCGCGCCGCTTTTGGCCCGAACGGGTTCAGGTTGTGGTGGATGGCAGCAAACGGCTCACCACGGTCTGGCTTGATCCCACGGTCATTGTCGCGGGTCTGAGATCGCTTTTGCCCAAGGGCAATGTGGAGCACGTGGACATCGTCGAGAGGCTCGACGATGCCGTTTTTCAGGATCGCAACGACTGGGATCGGTATGGGTCCCATGAACTGCCATCGCCGGGCACCCCGATACTCGTCATCGGCGATCTTGGTCTTCTCTCTGTCGGCGGAGCAACGGACCAAGCCATGTGGCTTGATCTCGCCAGGCGCGCGGAACGGCAAGGGTCAGCTTGCCTGTGCCTGTTTCCCGGGACCTTGAACCGCGTTACGCCGCAGATGGCAAGGCGCTGGGTCATACTGCCATGGGAGCGCGCAACGGCGATCGCACCGGTGCTGCCTGTGGACGATCTGCTCACGCTGGTATCGCCGGTCATTCGGTTGGAGCCGGGATTACTGCGTGCCGTACGGCGCTTGTTTCCGAAGATGGATGCGGGCCTGGAGGCTGACCTTTGGCAGTCTTCGGCTCTATCCAGCCGAAATTGCGACGCTGCCAGTTATGGGTCTGATGAGATTACGCCCTGGCGTCGACGGCTTGACGGTTTGGCCAAGACCGATCCGGACACGGTTCGCCGTGTCTTGCGCCTGATCCGCGCGTGGCACCTGGACAAGGGGCTGCAGGAAGATATCTGGGCAGAGGAAGTCCTGTGCATGAGCCCGGTGCTCCAAGCCCTGCTTGATGACACTGAAGATGTGCAGCGGGCTGACGAGGTGTGGCTGCGCCATTGGCGCATGATTGAGACGGACGACCCCGGTGTGATTGGCGGTGGAGCCACCCGGGGCGAGGTCTTGGAGCGTTTTGACCGGATGCGGACTCGCACGCCGCAGGGGTGTCCGAACACAAGACTATCTTTCGCGTGGAGCCGCATGGGCGTGGAGGCTGATAAGCGCGGCCTGCGCGGTCCCACCGGGCCCATGCAATTATCAGCCTATGGTCCTGGGGCGGAGCATCCATTTGCGGTCCAGTTGCGCCAGCAGGGAGCCTGGATCAGGCCGCATGCGCTCGGTGACGATGATGATCTTGGGCTGGGGATGGGCAGCCCTTTGGCGGAAATCCAAACGCATAACGCGCATTTTGAGCGGCAGGAGATCGCGCCAAATTCGCATTCTGAGGCAATCCCGGATAACGATCCGGCCTTCTGGATCCATGGCACACCGCCGCCTTGGGCGCATCGGTGGGGGGTGGATGGAGTCGGGCCGTGGGTGACGATTGAGATTGCGCGGAAAGAGGGTCCCGCGGTCACGCAGAGGATGCGCTGGATTCCGGCGGGGCGGTTCCTTATGGGCTCACCGTCGGATGAGCCGGGGCGGTATGGGGATGAGGGGCCGCAGCATGAGGTGAGGTTCACGCAAGGGCACTGGATGTTTGACACGCCTGTCACCCAGGCTTTGTGGACGGCTGTGATGGGGGACAACCCGAGCCAGTTCAAAGGCGCTGACCGGCCGGTGGAATGCGTGTCCTGGGACGATGCGGCGGCGTTCCTGGAGCGGATCAACGGCCTCAAGCCCGGCCTCGACCTCAGCCTGCCGACGGAGGAATTGTGGGAATATGCGGCCCGGGCGGGGACCGCGGGGCCGAACTATGTCGGCGGGGAGGAGGCCCTGGTAGAATGCGTCGGCTTCCTGGCGGCGTTGATCGATGTGGGCGCCGAAGTCGGTAGCGAAGGGTTGGGGCAGTTGGGCCGGGGCGGTGCGGGTTAGGCGCAGGCGGAGGGT
>CAZVEE010000171.1:0-3508 GCA_964625525.1 uncultured Alphaproteobacteria bacterium
CGATCGAGCTCGACGGCAACGATATCACCAGCCTGCCCATGTATCGGCGGGCGCGCTTGGGGATCGGATATCTGCCGCAGGAAGCATCGATTTTTCGCGGGTTGACCGTGGAGCAGAATATCCGTGCCGCCGTTGAGCTGATCGAGCCGCACAAAGACCGGCGCGAAGCTTTGGTGGATGACTTGCTGGCCGAGTTTTCCATCACGCATTTGCGCCGGGCGCCGGCCCTGGCCCTTTCGGGGGGTGAGCGTCGGCGGGTTGAGATCGCGCGGGCCCTGGCGACACAGCCGTCCTTCATTCTGTTGGACGAGCCCTTCGCCGGGATTGATCCCATCGCCATTGGCGATATTCGCGCGCTTGTCAGCCATTTGAAGCATCGCGGTCTCGGCGTGCTCATCACGGACCATAATGTCCGTGAGACCTTGGACATCATCGACCGGGCCCTGATCATCCATGACGGGCAGGTGTTGATGGAAGGGGCCCCGTCGGAGATCGTGGGGAACGAGGACGTGCGCCGGGTCTATCTCGGAGACCGATTCAGTCTGTAACCTACGGCTCCCGACGGTTTGTTGTGAACTGTTGGTCGGGTGCGGAGTGGGTGATCTGAAATGGCGTTGACGCCGCGTTTGGAGCTGAAGCAGGGCCAGAGTCTTGTTATGACTCCCCAGTTGCAGCAGGCGATTAAGCTGCTGCAACTCTCCAACCTTGAACTCACGGCTTATGTGGAACAGGAGCTGGAGCGCAATCCGTTCCTGGAGCGCACCGAGGGAGGCGATGCGGCCTCGACCCCGGCGCCCGGAGAGGGCGGCGAGGCGGCCCAGCAAGACGCACCCGCCAAGGATGAGCGGGCCGAGCTGTCGATTTCTGAAGACACGGTCCCATCCGACGCGCCGAGCGATCTCGATACGGATTATGAAAATCTGTACACAGATGCCTCTCGCGCCGACATGGCGAACGAGACCGCCGCCGCCCACGGCAGTGATATCGACTGGTCAAAGGCGGGATCCGGCGGCGCCAAATTCGAGGGCGGCGAGATGGATCTGGATGGCGCGCTCAGTGGCACGCCCTCCTTGCGCGACACTCTCACCGAACAACTCCATGTGGCTTTTTCCGACCCGACCACCCGCATGATCGGCGCCTTCCTGATCGATTGCGTGGACGAGACGGGGTATCTGCGCACGGAGATCGCGACCGTGGCCGAGCGTCTGGGCGCGCGCGAAGACGATGTGGCGCGCGTGTTGGGTGTCATGCAGCAGTTCGACCCCTCCGGCGTCATGGCGCGGGACCTGGCGGAGTGCTTGGCCATTCAGCTGGCTGAGCGTGACCGGCTCGACCCGGCCATGGAATCCATGCTCGCCAATCTGGAATTACTGGCGCGGCGCGACCTGAGTGCGCTGATGCGCGCCTGTGAGGTGGATCATGAGGACGTGATCGACATGATCGCGGAGATCCGCGCCCTCAACCCGAAACCCGGCCTTGCCTTCGGTACCGAGCTCCTTCAGCCGGTGGTCCCGGATGTCTATGTGCGCGAGAACCCGCAAGGGGGCTGGGCGGTGGAGCTGAATGCCGAGACCCTGCCCAAAGTTCTGGTGAACTCGGTCTATTATTCGGAAGTGAGCGGCGCCGGCCCCGCCGACGACACGGCGCGCGCTTATATGACCGAATGCATGGCCAATGCAAGCTGGCTGGTAAAGAGCCTGGACCAGCGCGCCAAGACCATTCTGAAAGTGTCCACCGAGATTGTGCGCCAGCAGGACGGCTTCCTTGCCCACGGCATTCAGCATTTGCGGCCGCTGAACCTGCGCACTGTGGCCGATGCCATCAACATGCATGAAAGCACCGTGAGCCGGGTGACGGCGAACAAATACATGGCGACGCCGCGCGGGCTGTTTGAGCTGAAATACTTCTTCACCTCTGCCATCGCCTCCTCCGAGGGCGGCGAGGCCCATTCGGCCGAAGCGGTGCGCCATCGCATCCGCGATCTCATTGATAATGAGTTGCCCGGCACTGTCCTGTCCGACGACCGCATCGTGGAAGTGTTGAAGGCGTCCGGCATCGACATCGCCCGCCGCACTGTCGCCAAGTACCGGGAAGCGATGCGCATCCCCTCTTCGGTTCAACGGCGGCGCCTTAAGAAAGCCATGGCATAACAAGGGCTTAGAGCTCAGCATCGCACGGGTGGCGGGTGAGTTGACCTTGCCCCTGCGTCCTCCTATGGTCCGCGCGACTTGGTTGCCCCCGGCCAGTAAGTGGCCGCGGGGGTGCGCTGGCGTTCCGGTACACGTTTCTCGACCGGGATCCGTGAGTAAGAGCTAGAACAGGTCAACAAGGGAAAGGATCCAGCCGTGGACATTCAGGTCAATGGCAAGCAGATCGATATCGGCGAAAGCCTGCGCAGCTATGTGGTGGAGAAGGTCTCCACGGGCGTGCACAAGTATTTCGAGAAACCGGTTGATTCCCAGGTCACCTTTTCTCGCGATGGCCACGAATTCCGCGCGGACTGCTCCGTGCATCTGGGCACCGGCATGGTGCTCCAGGCCCACAGCAAGTCCACGGACATCTATGCGTCCTTTGACAGTGCCGTCGATCGGCTGGAGAAGCGTTTGCGCCGCTACAAGCGCCGCCTGCGCGACCACCATTCGGCCCGGCGCGACACTGCCGCCGTGTTCGATGCGTCTGCTTATGTGATCGAGAGCCCGGCACTGGACCAGGATGAAGAACCAACGGACCTGCAACCGGTGATCATCGCCGAGGAGCGCACTTCGGTACCGGAACTGAGCGTGGGTGAGGCGGTGATGCAGATGGATCTGACGGATGCCCCCGTCGTGATCTTCAAGAGCAGCGCCAACGGGACCATCAACATTGTCTATCGCCGGGGCGACGGCCATATCGGTTGGGTGGACACGACCGGCGCCTCCTGAGTGGCGCCACTGCCCGTTCCCGCCCGCGCGCCATAACGGCGGCGCGCTCACGCCCTTGCGGACCCTAGGATTGTGTCATGGATCTCGCCGATCTGCTCACGCCCGAACGCGTCATCTTCCATTTGAAGGCGCCGAACAAAAAGCAGGTACTGCTGGAACTCTCGCGCTTTGCCCACAAGCAATTGAGCGCGCAGGGCGTCGACCTCAGCGAGCGGTTGATCTTTGATGCGCTTCTGGAGCGAGAGCGCTTGGGCTCGACCGGGATCGGCCAGGGCATCGCCATTCCCCATGAGCGCTTCGAGAGCCTGGAGAAGGTCTATGGCTTTTTCGCCAGCCTCGACACAGCGGTTGATTTCGACGCCATCGACGAACAGCCCGTGGATTTGGTGTTTTTGCTGCTGGTCCCAGAATCGGCGGTGGCCGATCACCTGAAAGCGTTGAACCGGGTCTCGCGCACGCTGCGTAATCAATCCGTGTGCGAAAAACTGCGTGCCTCAGGCGATGCTGCCGCGCTCTATGCCTTGCTGACCGATTCGTCATCCTCGCATGCGGCATAAGAGACTTAGAGCGCTTTCAGGAAAAGTGTG
>CAZVEE010000172.1:0-3413 GCA_964625525.1 uncultured Alphaproteobacteria bacterium
CCTATACGCTTGTGACGGGTCTATCTCCGCGCATGCGGAGGAGCCTAGTGCAGGGGCGTCGGGGCAAGGCAAAACTGGGGTCTATCTCCGCGCATGCGGAGGAGCCGCGGGTCGAGCCCGTGGCCAGATCGGTCAGGAAGGTCTATCTCCGCGCATGCGGAGGAGCCATGTGCACGGTTGCCGTGCCCGAGTCCGAATCGGGTCTATCTCCGCGCATGCGGAGGAGCCTCTAACAGGGCACACGCGCCCCTATGTGTGCAAGCCGCCGGGCCCTTTCCCAGATATCGGGACACACGGCGACAACGCCACAAAATAGCCAATCCGGCTCAGCGAGTGTAGCATGACCTCGATACACGTTTCAAAGAGCCGGGGTTGTAATAGCGCGGCCTTACACCGTCTTCACGACGAGAACACCGTCCGCGTCGACGATCTCTTTGGCCGGCAGGCCAAGCATACGAATGGCCTGTCCACCCGAAGCCGTTTTGTCCGGCCAGGTCATCAGGATGGCCCCGGCTTCCTCATGGCCGAAGGCTTCGTGCCATTTGCTCAGTACAACCCAAATCCGTTCGCGCACGCCAGCGCTCATGCGCGGACCGGTATAGACGCCAGGAGCGATTTCCAGCATTGCCGATGCTAAAAATCCGCGAAATCGGTCGGGGACCGCGCGGGTCACGACGATCGTCATGGGCATGGCGCGCTCCGCTCAAAGATCGTCATCAACACCGAAAAGGCTCTTGATCCTGTCGATCATGGCGGCAATTACATCCTTTTCCTGCAAGATGGTGCCGGCCCGCTGGCGCGCGGTCCGCTCAATGCTGAGATAGCGCTTCTTTTCGACCTGCGCTGCGGCCGAGAATGCTGCCGGCAAGGTCGCCACCTCGCGGAACAGATCCGCTATGTCGAGAACGAAGGATTGTCCGGCGTCTTCATGGATGAACCCCAGTTGCGGAATGGTCGCGGTCATGGAAACAGCAATTGCCGCCGCCGCTTCGACCGCACTCGCGGCATGGTTCAATGCCTGATTAGGCAGGTCCGCCGCTTGCGGACGGCTTCTGTCATAGCGCCGACCGCGCCATTCGATGCCGTAACTCTGGGCCATATTGGCGTAAATCTGCTTGACCCTGGCTCCTTCGATCCCGCGCAGCACCGCGATATCCTCAGACGGCAGAATTTCGCCCAAGCGCCACGCATACATCTTTCGCGCGATGTCGAGTCTGGCTCCCTCGGCATCGGCCCACACGCGCGCCTGGCGCCGCGCCAGTCCCGAGCGGTCAGGAATGATGGGCGGGGCGGTGTAGCAGCGCACGCCGTCCTGGCCAACAGCGGCGATGGCCGTGCCATGGCGCGCGCAAAGCCTCATGGCATCGTGGGTTACCGTACTGCCCGGCCCGAGAAGAACCATCGAGATCATCTGGAAAGGCAAATCATAGTCGCCCGGCTGTAAGGGGTCGTCATCGGTCGCCGGCTTTTCCCTCCGAAAACAGAGGGTGCCGTCACGCACGCTTAAGGTTCCGCGAGACAGCCAGATCAGACCGTGACGGTCCTTATGCGGAATGCGCGCACCCTCAAGACCTAACCGCCCTTTCAGCATGGTGCAGATCCTCAATCCGGGCCGGTCGGCCGCGTTGGCGGACGCAGCAGAAGCATGCCATAGCCATAGGCCTTGTGCCGCCCGACACCGTGTCGGATCAGTTGGGCAAAGGCCTGAGTATCCTGCACGATGAGATCCCCCTGCAGCACGGCGTCAGGGCCTTCGGTCTCCGCGCCGCCACGCGCCCGGCGCGTGCGCTGAAACCGGGCGAGGCGCACACGGCCGGGATCGCAAAAGGATGCGGCCGGGAGCAGCCTCTCGGCGAGCCAATCTCGATAGACCGCCTCGCGTGTCCGGCCCGCCGCGGCCATGCTCTCACCGCCGGACCGGTCTGAGCCGCGCTGTTGTTGCCCCTCGGGAAAGCGGCTGAACGCCTCATGCACGAAGGCGTCCATCTCTCGTGTCTTGCCTTTTCTTTCACCTCTGCGACCGGCCCGGTCGGAGTCGAGTTTGGTGCGGCGCACGGCACGGACCAGCACGTCAAAACCAAGCCTTTTACCTTGCGGGAACGTGGTCGGGAAGTCCTTGGCTTCCAAGCGATCGAGAGCGAACAGTCTGTCGAACTCGGGACCGCACAGAGCGGCTGCTTCGCGCAAGTCATCCGCAGACTGTGCTGTATACGCATAGACAAAGGCTGCCCCGTTTTGCGTGGCCACCTGGAGGCGGAACGGTTGCAGGACGCCGGCGCCGAAAGTCTCGCACAACGCATGGTGGAGTGCGCGGCCTTCGTCGGGCGATCGATCACCAGACCAGCCCCGCTGGGCGTCCACCTGCCAAAGCTGTCGCAGGTCAATCGGCAGACGGACCAAATGCAAAGAATCAGTCATGGGCAATCCTCACCATCCCCTCGACGATAGTGCGGTGGCCGGAATGAAATCCGGAGAGCCAGTCCCGTTCATCGCACAGGGCAATGCTGCGATCGCCCCCGGGCCCTTCGCCGTCGGGCCATGATCCGCGCAGGGCCGTTGGCGGTGTTGCGGGTATGCCACGCCGTTCGGCCCAGGTGGGCCGGTGACCCCAGGGCAGGGCGCTCAAGGCAAGATAAATGTCTGGCGCGTCGATCCACCGGCCGTCATCGTCCGGCGCCAGAAGCGGGGCGGACGGCAGGCAAGGTTTGCGCCCGAAAAAAAGCGGCCGGCACGGCTCATGGAGTGCTGCTGCAATTTCTTCCAGCGTGGGTGTGGCCGCCGGATTGTGAAGGCGCATCACAACGCTCACCAGCGCATCTGGGTGGTAGTCCCGGTGGCGCCGTTGCAGCAGATACTTCCCCAACGTGGGCGTTTCGCCGTCGATAAACCTGTAGGACGGGCTAGGGGCCCGTCCTTCGGGCTTGCCTCTTGTCGTCCAGCCTCGGTCGTTTTCATGCAGCCGCGCGTTTTGAGTGTCCCTGAAGGTCCCCGTATACGGTTCGCGTTCGCGGCGGGCGCCGAAAACGAGGCGGGACTGAAGGGCCGCATGGGCCTGCCGGTCCTGGCGGCGCCAGCCAAGCGCATTGGCGATCAGTCCAGTCAGCATGGAAGCAGTGGGAAAATCCCGCGTCGGCCCATAGTTATCGATGGCCGTGCCGCCGAACGCGAGAAGCGGCGCCTCCAGACGAAGGACGAGATGGCGGTGCACACTCATGCCGGCGCTTCCCAGCTTGTGACCGCCTCTTGGGCCCACTCAGCCAAGTCCTTGAGTGTGGCCGGTGCCGCGCCGGGGATCTCACAATTCCATTGGGACAGAGCCCGGCGGTCCTCGCCGGTCGCGTAGGTCTCATCCATCCAGGTGAGATGGCCGGTCAGGGCGGCCATTGTTTCGGGCAGGGTTGCTGGGTCGACCG
>CAZVEE010000173.1:0-3359 GCA_964625525.1 uncultured Alphaproteobacteria bacterium
CCTTTCCGGCCGGCACGATGGGGGATGTGCCTGCTCGGAAAGGGCCCTTTTCTGCGGCTTCTACGCGAGCGGCATTAGGTCTCACTCGGATTTGAGCGGCGCGTGATCCAGGCCAAGGCAAAAACCCCCATGCCGATCACGGATGCAAAGGCCGCGCCGGCGAAGGCCCCGGAATAGCCATACGCTCCTTGAATCGCTCCCAACTGCTGGGCACCAAGAGACGTGCCAAAGTTCAGAATGGCCATGTAGACGGAAAACTGCGTGGCCGCCACTGCCGGGCTGCACAGGGCCATGGCGCCTGCATAGAGCGACACACTCATCAGCACAAACAACAGTGCGTAGACCACTTTGAACGCCGTGAAAACTCCTGGCGCGGCCCAGAAGTCCGGGACAGTTGCCATACCCCCAGTCAAAACCGCTAGTCCCGCCAGCGCCAGCAACAGCGTTTGCCATGTTCCCAGGCGCTCCGCGATAACGCCTGCAGCGAGCATTCCGAACACCGCGCCAGCCATGTTCGCATAGCCTGCAATGCTGCTGTAAGCATCACTGCTCCAGCCCAATTCCTGCACCGCCAGCGGTGGTGCGAAGGCCGTTTGGAGTCCATAACTCATAAAAGCGACAAGAATGCCGGCGGCGAATACGAGGCTCACGGCCGTCGACAGGGCTTGCCAAAGGGCGCCACCCAAAGGCCGCCAGCCATGGATCTGCCGGTCCAGGGCTTCCGCTGACGCCTCGCCATGCGTCCATGGCAATAGTCGCTCGTTCGGGCGCTCGCGCAAGAGCAACGGGAGTGTCATGACGATCAGCACGAAGCCCGCCGTCGCCAGCGCCGCTGCCGCATAACCATAGTGCGTAATCATCAAGCCGGTGACGATTGACGCGCCCGCGATGCCCAGCGTCTTTCCGCCCCACATCAGACCATTGGCGCGCGCCCGTTCGTGCTCTGGCACGATATCCACCGCCATTCCGTCAATGGCCACATCTTGGAAAGCACCAGCCAGATTGACCAGAAACCCGACGATGATCAAATAGGTCAGATCGTCCGCTTCCGGTGCTTGGGCACCAAAGGCCACGAGCGTCAGTACCAGGCTGGCCTGCGCCGCGAGCAGCCAAGGCCGACGCCGCCCCATGGGCAGGAAGGTGACCCGATCCATCACCACCCCGTTGATGAGCTTCAAGCTCCACGGTAATAGGATGATGGCGATATAGGTGCCGATGGCTTCGGGAGGCGTCCCCTGCGCCGCCAACCAGGCGGGGACCGCCACATAGAGCAGTCCCTCTGGTACACCTTGCGCAACGTAGAGCAGGCACAAGGAAAAGAGCCTGAGAGGTCGGTGGGTTGCGAGTGTCGCCGGGGCTTCTGCGCTCATGTGCGATCCGACCAGACGGTCTTGTAGAGATCAAAGCGCCGATCGCGGAGGTTTAGCACTGTGCCTTGCGCCCGCGCCCAGGCTAGATCGCTCAAATCCAGATCGGCGATGGTCACTGCCTCCACATTCTCGCTCGCCTCCGCAGCGATCCCGTCGCGGGCAAAGGGAAAGTCGCAGGGTGTGATGATGGCCGACTGGGCGTATTGCACGTCCATATTCTCCACATTGGGCAGATTACCCACATTGCCCGACATGACCACGTAAAGTTGGTTTTCGATGGCGCGCGCCTGACAGCAGTAGCGCACCCTCAAATATCCCTGCCTATTGTCTGTGCAGAACGGAACGAACAGGATGCGCGCGCCTTCGTCCGTCAGGCGCCGCGCCAGTTCCGGAAATTCCGAGTCATAACAGATCAGAATGCCAATGGGGCCAAAGTCGGTGGGAATGGTCGCAACCTTGTCGCCGCCCTTGATGCTCCACCATTTACGCTCATTGGGCGTCGGGTGAATTTTTTCCTGGGCATGGACCGACCCGTCACGCAGGAAGCAATAGGCCACATTCTGAATATCGCCATCATCGGTCCGCGTAGGGTGGGAGCCGCCAATGATGTTGATATTGAAGCTGAGCGCCATGTTGCGCATTTTTTCGACAAAACGTGGCGTATACGCGGTCAGAGCTTCGATG
The DNA here is from genome assembly GCA_964625525.1 of uncultured Alphaproteobacteria bacterium. Taxonomy (GTDB): domain Bacteria; phylum Pseudomonadota; class Alphaproteobacteria; order JAJFIK01; family JAJFIK01; genus CAZVEE01. The sequence continues at coordinate 2,055 of CAZVEE010000173.1, forward strand.
GACTCGCTCGGTGACAGGCGCTTCTCCTCCACCGCCAAGAGCTGAAGCGTGAACAACTCCGGAAATACCACGAAATCACAGCGATAATCCGTGCACACATCGACGAAATATTCGATATTGTTGATGAATTCATCAAAGCTGTGAATCATGCGCTGCTGGAACTGTACCGTTGCAACACGCACGGTCTGCTTTTGGGTGTGCGCCACACGGTTGTCCGTTTCCAGGGCGTCGGCATAGGGATTGCGCCAAACCATATGTGTGGCGCAGCCATCGGAGTCCTTATCCGATGGGAGATAGTCTCGCAGAATGGCAATGGGCTCGAAACCGGCGCGCAGGTGGAAATTCACAATCGGATCAATGACTTTTCGGTCACGCACGGCTTCCACATAGGCCATCGGGTCCGCGTAGTTTTTTTTGCGGCGGGACCAGCTTGGCATACGTCCGCCAAAGACAATACCTTTCAGGTTTTCCGACTCGCATAACTGCCGGCGCGCATCGTACAGACGTTGCCCAATGCGCAACCGCCGTTTCTCCGGGTCTACGCATACTTCCATGCCATAAAGCCAGTCGCCATTGTCTGCATGCCGGGCCGCATAACCGCCGCCTGTAATCTCTGACCAGGTATGAGGCTTCAGCGCGAACTCTTCTTCAATCTGGAAGGAGGCTGCAAAGCCGACAATTTCATCATTGTATTCCACCACGAACTGCCCGGCGGAAAAATTCGTGATCTGTCCACGGATCATTCCCGGGGTGTAGGTCCCCATGGATTGATAGGTACGTTCCACCAATGAAATGATGTGAGGTATATCGGCAAAAGTCGCATTGCGGACGGTGAGGCTGACGCTGTGCTGATGTTCGGTCATGGAGATGCGGCGTAGTCCCTTGATTGCGGTTCCCGGCGGAGCGGGTTGCCCTGAAATGGCGGATCTCGGCATTGACGCATAACGCGCATGCCAAAATTGGGCCACTGTATAAACCCGCCCTGCATATAGGATATGAGGGGCATGTAACAAGGGGTTAAGTAAATCTGAAGTAAAGAAGGCCTCATATGGAGGTATGTTTTTAATATAGGCAGATCCACCCCACCGTTTTGGGCGGGGCGGATATGAAAGAAACGGCCTCACACCGTCCAGATTTCCCCGTCATCCACCGCGTCTAGGAACAATTCAAGGCGGCTCATTTGCAGGGCCAACGGTTCGCCAGCATCGGTGAGGAACATGGAGAGCGTTTCAGCCAAGGATTGATCCTCCGGGTCCCACGCGTCCAAATGCAGCTCAAGCGCCAATGGCTTGTTCACGACCAGCG
>CAZVEE010000174.1:0-3318 GCA_964625525.1 uncultured Alphaproteobacteria bacterium
CGACCTCGATGCTGTAGCTGCGCGAATGAAAAGGGCTTTGAAGGAGCAACAGAGACAGCCGTTCTTCGGAGATGACGATGCCCAAGGGTCCTAAAGGCGAGAAGCGCCCCGCTGACGTGATCGGCAATGCCGTCCGCGTCATGGAGATCGCCACCGGCCAGCGCGAGGAAGACTCCGACGAGCCGGAGAAGGACAAGGCTGCTCAAGAGATGGGCAAGAAGGGCGGAAAAGCTCGGGCATCTAAATTGACCCCCGAGCAACGAGCTGACATTGCGCGCACAGCTGCTTTAGCGCGATGGAAAAAATCAGGCAGCTAACCCCGCCTCGATTTCGGCCAGGTCTCTCGTGAAATCGAAAACGATCTGGATTGGCTCATCACGCTCATGAGCGTCATTGTAGCTGTCTACATCCATTTTGAGTTGGCGACAGTCCCCAACAATGCCTTGCCTCCGCCGCTTGTTCGCGTCGCGGGGTGCTTCAGCCTAACTCGGCGCCCCTTTTGATCTGTAATGTATTCCTCTCGCATGGCCCGCGAGAGGTCCTCAGCGCACTTGTTTAATGCGGCAGATTCCGGCAACTCCCATCGTCCAGTGCGAAGCGCCCATGCTGCCATCGTTTTGGATGATGCAGGCCACGGCTCGCCAGCGAGTCGATACTCAGCAACGATCTTCTGCATCTGCTTTGCGTACGTAGACATTTTCTCATCTCCACGCTAAATCACGATAGGTGCGCTTCGTCCGTACCCATCAGTTAGGGCCGTTTCCGTGATAATATGACGGGTCTTGACCTGATGCCTTTTGAAAAGCTCCCAACGCTTTGTTTTGTGCTGTATTTGCCCAACGACAAGGCCGGGATGGCGCTCCATTAGGCGCGCAAATCCGATTACGCGACGCTCCGCATACATAGGATGTACGCGCCTAATGAAATCAATAATGTCAGCCTGAGGAACACAAAACTCGGCAGCAGCCGCGTTCGCCGCTACCTCTGCATTATCGTCTGCATCGGAGGTCAACTCGCCATTTTCGGCTGGCTCATCAATGATTGGAGACTGTTTGCCATCGCCCCTTAGGACATGCTCAATCTCATGGCGTAGCACGAACCAAAAGTTGTCAATGCGATCCAACCGAAGGGTCATTCCAATAACGGGGGTTTTTCCGTTATCTAACCAAAAACATACCCCGTCGATTTTAGATCCAGGCATCGGCTCTACGACTACGAAACGAACACCACACTCTGCTAAGATGCGAGGGACATGCCGAATTTCCTCCGCTTCCGGAAGAAGCGCCGATAAACTGTCAAGGGCTTCTCTCAAGCGCTTCTCGGAATACTTAGGGGTGCTGTGAGCCTTGGCGAGTTGCTTGACACAAAACAGCCACGCCAACTGTACCTGCGACAATGATTCGTCGTGATTGCGCTTTGCCGCATGTAAGAGTTGTGGTTCCTCATCGATTGATGAAATTTCGTAGAATCGGAAAACCCGAGATTCTAAGACCTCGTAGTTTTCCGATTCCTCAATCCAATTTTTTCTAATTAGGTCCTTCACCGGAAAGCGCTCGCGCAGTCTCGCTTCACGAGAGATGCGCTCGTCTCGGGACGAACGTTCGCTGTAAGCCAACCCAGCCTTATAAAGCTGATAAGCGCTTTCCAAGTTCATCCAGAACTGAGCACTTGTTCCGAACGCAGCTGCAAAATCCATTGCAGTCTCTGGAGAGATCCCACGCTTTCCAGCAATAATCTCGTTCACCAGACGGGTTGACCGACCGATAATCTCGGCAAACTCCGTCTGCGTCCAATTGCGAGCTTCCAGCTCGTCGCGGAGAAATTCGCCAGGAGGAAATACTTCCGCAGGCACTCTGTTATGCATTGCTCCCTCCATAGCTAGTGGTAGTCCTCAATTCCGATCACTCGAACCTTCTTCTGTGGACCTTCCCCCTCAATCTCCAAAATCAGCCGCCACTGACGGTTCAGCCTTATGGAGTGCTGGTGTTGTCGGTCCCCTTTTAGCTTTTCGAATCTCATGCCTCGCTGTGCGTGTAAGTCGCGCTCATCCACTGCGGCCCGTAAGAGCTGCATCGACTTGCGAAACTGGCGGACCAATCCTTGGTCCCGGCCGCCGTCAAAGTGCGGATCGGTTTCTAGCTGGTCCAAGTCGCTGTCGGCGTGCTCCACCTCCATGCTGACCTCATATAGCACCGCACCCCGCCAATAGCAATGACCTTTTTACGCGTAGTGTAAAAATGAGCAAATATCCTTGAAGCCAAGCATATAAGTTCACATATTATGGGCATGAACAGATTGCCCCTGGCCAAGCGTGTCCAAATCCTGACCCTGCTCTGCGAGGGATCGTCCATGCGCTCCATCAGCCGCATCTGCGACGTGTCCATCAACACGGTCAGCAAGCTGCTGGTCGATGCGGGCAAGGCGTGCAGCGCCTTCCATGACGCTGAGGTGCGTGGCGTGAGCGCCAAGCGTGTCCAGTGCGATGAAATCTGGTCCTTCACCTACGCCAAGCAAAAGAATGTCGGGAAGGCGAAGGCCGCACCGGCTGAGGCTGGCGACACCTGGACCTGGACCGGGATCGATGCTGACACCAAGCTGATCGTGTCGTGGCTGGTCGGCGGTCGCGACGCTGAATATGCGATGGCCTTCATGGACGATCTAGCGGGCCGTCTGACGGATCGGGTGCAGCTCACGACCGATGGGCACCGCGCCTATTTAGAGGCCGTGGAAGGCGCCTTCGGCGCTGACGTGGATTACGCAATGCTCGTGAAAATCTACGGGCAGGCACCGGAAGGTCAGCAGCGTTACAGCCCGCCGGTCTGCACGGGCGCGATCAGGACGCGGGTGGAAGGCAATCCCGATCCCAAGCACGTCTCAACGTCCTACGTGGAGCGCCAGAACCTCACAATGCGGATGCACATGCGCCGGTTCACGCGCCTGACCAACGCGTTCTCCAAGAAATTCGAGAACCACATGCACATGGTGGCGCTCTATACCGTCTGGTATAATTTCGTGCGGGTGCATAAGTCACTGCGGACCTCGCCCGCTATGGCCGCTGGCGTGTCGGACAAACTGTGGAGCATGGAAGATGTGGCGCAGATGATCGAAGCGGCTGCGCCGAAGCCCGGCCCGCGCGGTCCCTACAAAAAGCGCGCCGCTGAAAATTCAAACTGAGACACTACCGGCGTGCGGGCTCCCTTGACGGCGCTCGAGCCCTTCGTTATCTCAGCCAGTTCGGCGGCGGGAGTAGCTCAGTTGGTTAGAGCACCTGGTTGTGGTCCAGGGGGTCGTGGGTTCAAATCCCATCTCTCGCCCCAT
>CAZVEE010000175.1:0-3298 GCA_964625525.1 uncultured Alphaproteobacteria bacterium
GAAGCGGCGATCGCGGCCTTGGGCTAACGCTTGGCAGCCAGCGGGTTGAGCGCCTGCCGCAGGGTCTGGCGGGTCACGGGCTTGGAGAGATGGCCTGTCATCCCCGCCGCCAGGTGCTCACCACTCTCCTCCATCTGGGGATCAGCCGTGAGCGCCAGGATCGGCACCGCAGCCGCGGCCCCCGCCAGATTGCGGATCGCACGGCTGGCCTCCAACCCGTCCAGATGCGGCATCTGGATATCCATCAGCACGACGTCGAAGCCCCCGGCCTGCGCCGCCGTCACCGCGGCTTGGCCGTCCTCGACAGCGGTGACCTGGTGACCATCGGCCGTCAACAGGGCACCGATCACCAACCGGTTAGCCTCGTTGTCATCCGCCAGGAGCACCATGAGCGGGCGCGCGGGCGGCGCATCGCCGGGCGCCAAGAGCTCGCCGGTGACGCGCGGCTCATGATCGGGCGCCGCCTCCAACGGCAACGTCACCCAGAAGGTGCGTAAGCGATGTCTGGCGGGCACCTTCTGCTGAGGCACGAGATTTGAGACTCACACCCTGTTGGATAACAGGAGGTGAGTTTCTCCATGGAGACGACGATAGAGTTTCTCGCGGGTTTGGGCGTTGAGGTCTCTCAGAGCGGGCAGCGTCGGTGGCCGGATTGTGTGAAGGCGCGGATCGTGGCGCAAACACTGATGCCTGGGGCGACGGTGAATGACGTGGCGCGCAAGTACGATCTGCGCCCGACCCAGCTTTCGGCTTGGCGGCGGATGGCCAAGGACGGGGATCTCGTTCTGCCCGCGCCGGAGGGTGAGGAGGAGTTTGTCCCGCTGGTGGTGTTCGATGCCGATAGCCGGCCGTCGGCGGAAGATGCGGACCCGGCGCCCTCGACCATCGAGATCATGGCCGGATCGGTGGCTGTCCGGCTGGACGGTGCCACGCCGGCGGCGCGGATCGCCGACATCGTGCGTGCGCTCGGCGGCGGCACATGATCTTTCCGTTGAACCGGGTGCGCATTCTGGTGGCGACGCAGCCCGTTGACTTCAGAAAGGGCCATGACGGCCTCACCGCGCTGGTCCAGTCGGTGCTGCGCAAGGACCCGTTCACCGGAACGGTGTTCGTGTTCCGTGCCAAGCGCATGGATCGCCTGAAGCTTCTCTATTGGGACGGGTCGGGCCTCGTGATGGCCTACAAGCGGCTCGAGGACACGACCTTCACCTGGCCCGCCATCACGGACGGGATGATGGCGCTTACTCACGCCCAGTTCGAGGCGCTGTTTTCCGGGCTGGACTGGCGCCGGATCAAGGCCCTTGAGACCCGGCCGCCAGCTGCGGCGGAATGAATCAGGGGGTCGAATGCAGCGGCAATGAGCCTGAGTCCGGGCTACAAACCCGGCTATGGGTGCCGCAGCAAAAGACCTCGATCTGTCCGTTCTGCCGCCGGATTACCGTGCGGCCTTCGAGGCCTTGCAGGCGACAGCCGCGCGGGCTGCGGAGCTGGAGGAGATCGTCAAGCGCCTCGAGCATCTGGTGGCCGAGCTGAACCAGCTGGTCCACGGCAAGAAGTCCGAGAAGCTCAGCGAAGATGATCGCCAGCTGGCCTTTGAGGACCTTGAGGGAGCGGTCGCCGAGGTCGAGGAGCAAAAGCAGACTGAGGCTCCCGGCGATGACAAGCCCAAGCGCAAAAGGATCGCTCGGCGCAATCGTGGCAACCTGCCGGAGGGGCTGCCACGCACCCTGCGTGTGATCGAGCCTGATAGCCTGATGTGCCCCTGCGGTTGCGGGCAGATGCACAAGATCGGCGAGGACCGCAGCGAGCGGCTCGATATCGTGCCGGCGCAATGCCGGGTGATCGTCACCATCCGCCCGAAATACGCCTGCCGCAGCTGCACCGAGGGCGTCACCCAAGCGCCGACGCCCGCGTGGCTGATCGCGGGCGGGCTGCCCACAGAAGGCGCCATCGCGCATGTGCTGGTGAGCAAGTATGCGGACCATGCCCCGTTGTATCGGCAGTCACAGATCCTGGCCCGCTCGGGCATCGACATTCACCGCTCGACCCTGGCCGATTGGGTCGGTGTGGCAGCCTTCCACCTGGGGCCTGTCGTGGACCGGTTGGCCGAGCACCTGAAGACGTCCACCAAGCTCTTCATGGACGAGACGACAGCCCCGGTGCTGGATCCGGGCCGCGGGCGGACAAAAACCGGCTATCTCTGGGCTCTGGCACGTGACGACCGATCCTGGGGCGGCGATGACCCGCCTGGGGTGGTCTACTTCTACGCCCCCGATCGCCGCGGCGAAAACGCCCAGACATTCCTGACCGGATTCAACGGCACACTGCAACTCGATGGCTACCAGGGCTACAACCGGTTGACACGCCCGGACCGCAAGGGCGGTGATCCGATCATTGTGGCGCATTGCTGGGCGCATGCGCGCCGTAAGCTCAAGGAAATCTTCGACCGCGACGGCTCGGAAATCGCCGCCGAGGGCCTGCGCCGGATCGCCGAAATCTATGCCGTCGAGAAGGACATCCGCGGCACGTCCCCCGGCCAGCGCCTGTCAGCACGCCGGGCACGATCCGCCCCTCTGGTGGAAGCCTTCGGCACCTGGCTGCAAGCGCAGCGCCTGCGCCTCTCGGCCAAATCGCGCCTCGGCGAAAAGCTCGCCTACATCCACCGTCACTGGGACGGATTGCAGACCTTCCTGACCGACGGCCGCGTCGAGATCGACTCCAACAAGGTCGAGAATTTGCTCAGGCCGATTGCTCTGAACAGAAAAAATGCGTTGTTCGCCGGCCATGACGAAGGTGGCAAGGCATGGGGCCGCATCGCATCCCTGATCGAGACGGCAAAAATCAATGGCGTGGAACCCTTCGCCTATCTGAAATCCACGCTCGAAGCCATCGCGGCCGGTCATCCGCAACACCGCATCGACGCGTTGCTTCCTTGGAACTTCCACCCGTCAAGCTGAAAGCCCGCTGCCCTTCAGACGCCGCTTACAGCGTGTCGAGATAGGGAACCAGTGGCAGGACGGCGGACTGGGTCTCTGACAGGACGCTCCGTGCAACCTCGACCCCCGCCGCGCCCAGCGTCGCCACCCCGGCCGTTCCCCCGCCTTTCATGGTGCGACTGGCGGCCAGAACTTCGCGCTTTGGTGGCGTTTCTTCGGCGAAGGCCGTCGCCCGGACCGGGAACCGCTCGCCCCACTGCCGTGGGTGCCCGAGGTCACCATGATGAAGCCCGAGCGCGGATAGAAAGCCGATTGCTCTGAACAGAAAAAATGCGTTGTTCGCCGGCCATGACGAAGGTGGC
>CAZVEE010000176.1:0-3289 GCA_964625525.1 uncultured Alphaproteobacteria bacterium
ACGGCCGAGCGCGCCCCGGTTTCCAGATCTTCCTTGTGTTCCATGCCGGGTTCGAGGATATGGACCTGTGTTGCGATCACGCCGTGCAGTACTTGAAGGCCGGTGTCTTCGCGGATCTCTCCGGCGTCCGCCCCGCCGAGATCGCCGATGGCCGCGATGCGCCCATCCCGCACGCCGACATCGCCAAGACCGGTGCCGTCGTGATTGACCAGCGTGCCGCCTTTGAGGATCAGATCGAATGCGGGCGTGGCAGTCATGGTCGGGGCCTCCTGTTCGGCATGGGGCTGATGGGGATCCGGGATCGGCGGACTTGCGGCGGGCGCGCAAGGCCCTTAGGTGGAAAGGCTGATTGCGAGGAGGTTTACGCCATGGCCGATCACCCGTCGAGCGCTCCCGTGCTCGTTAAGCGGGACGACCGTGCGATTTTGCGCCTGAGCGGGCCGGATGTGCGCCCGCTGCTCCAGGGGCTGGTCACCAATGATGTCATGCAGGTGCGCGCGGACCGGTCGGTCTATGCCGCGCTGCTGACGCCCCAGGGCAAGTTTCTCTTCGATTTCACCATGATCGATGACGGCGAGGACCTGCTGTTGGAGGCCGAAGCGGCACGCGCCGAGACCCTGGTCAAGCGGCTGTCGCTCTATCGCCTGCGCGCCAAGGCCGAGATCGGCTTGGACACCACCCTCGCCGTCTGGGCGCTGCTCGATCCGCGCGCCGATGCGCCGGGCACCACGGCCCGCGAGGACGGCCGGATCGTTGTGACCGATCCGCGCCTGCCCATGCTCGGCTCGCGCATCATCGCCCCGCGCGGAACCGCGCCGGGGGGCGCCATGGCGTCCGGCACTCTGGCCGATTACGACCGCCGCCGTCTGGCCCTCGGGGTGCCTGAAGCGCCGCAGGACATGCAGCCCGACAAGTCCTTCCTGCTTGAATGCAATTTTGAGGAACTGCACGGCGTCGATTTCCGCAAAGGCTGTTATGTCGGTCAGGAACTGACCGCGCGCACCAAGCACCGCAATGCCGTGAAGCGGCGCCTCCTGCCGTTGGATTTCGAGGGGCCGGTGCCCGCCCCCGGCACACCGGTCATGGCCCAGGAGCGCGAGATCGGCACGGTGACGAGCGCCATGGAGACCCGTGCGCTGGCCCTGATCCGCCTGGAACGCTGGGCCGATGCGCGGGCGGCGGGCCATGGGCTCGACGCCGGCGGCACGCCGGTCACGATCACGGTACCGGAGTGGCTGGAGTTGGCCCTGTGAGCGCAGGCAGGCGCTGCCCCTGGGCCGGGGACGATCCGCTTTACGTGGCCTATCACGACACCGAATGGGGCGTGCCGCAATTCGATGACCGGGCGCTTTATGAGAAAATCACGCTGGAGGGCTTTCAGGCCGGGCTGTCCTGGCTCACGATCCTCCGCAAACGCGCCCATTTCCGTGAGGTCTTCGACGGGTTCGACCCGGAAAAGGTCGCCCGCTACACCCCGAAAAAGATCGACGCGCTGCTGCGCGATCCCGGGATCATCCGCCACCGGGGCAAGATCGAAGCCGCCATCGCGGGCGCCCAGGCCGTCGAGCGGATCATGGAGCGCCCAGGCGGGTTTTCCGCGTTCATCTGGTCGTTCGTGGCGGGCACGCCGGTCCAAAACACCCATGCCCGCATGGACGCGGTGCCCGCCCAGACACCGATGAGCACCGCCATGGCCAAGGCCCTTAAAGCCGAGGGATTCAAGTTCTGCGGGCCGACCACCGCCTATGCGTTCGCCCAATCCATGGGTCTGGTGAATGATCACCTGACAGACTGTCCGCGCCATGCGGCGGTGGCAAAACTGGCCAAGCGCCGGGCCCGGTAACCCGCTAAAGCTGTGCTACGCTCACCCTCCAAGGACCACATTGATCGGAGTCCCCGTCATGACCGCGTGGTTGTTCCTGGCCTGCGCCATCGCTCTCGAAGTCACCGGCACCTTTCTGCTCAAACTGTCCAACGGGTTTGAGAAGGTGCATTGGGGCATGGCATCGATCGCCAGTTATTCGCTGTGTTTCTGGTGCCTCGCGCCAGCCATGAAGGTGCTGCCGGTCGGCGTTGTCTATGCCATCTGGGCCGGTATCGGCATCGTCGCCGCCGCCGTGATCGGCACCTTCGCGTTCGGCGAACGGCTCGGCCCGATCCAACTCGTTTGCATCGCCATGGTGCTTGTGGGCGCTGTCGGACTGCGTCTGACGACGACGTCCTGACCCGGCCGCCAGGGTCTCAAGGGCCGTGCCGATTGGACGGGCCAAGGCCGACCGCTTTATAACGGGGGCAGACACCGACTCGCCGGGCGGCATCGCCGCGTCCGGCGCCAGAAAAGCAAGGGACACGCCCCGTGGACAACCCCATCATCTCCGGCACCGGTCTGTTCACCCCGCCGCACAGCATCTCGAATGAAGAGCTGGTCGCCGCGTTTAACACCTATGTCGAGCGCTTCAATGCGGCTCATGCCGATGACATCGCGGCCGGGCGGGTGCAGGCGCTCTCGCCCTCCAGCGTCGAGTTCATCGTCAAAGCCTCGGGCATCAAGAGCCGCTATGTCATGGACAAGGCGGGCATTCTCGATCCTGAGATCATGGCGCCGCGCCTGCCCGAACGCCCCAACGATCAGATCTCGGTCCTGGCGGAAATCGCCGTCGATGCCGCACACCAGGCCATGACCCATGCGGGCAAGACGCCTGCCGATATCGACGCGGTGCTGGTCGCCGCCTCGAACATGCAGCGGCCCTACCCGGCCATGGCCTGTGAGGTGCAGGACGCGCTCGGCATCAAGGGCTTTGGCTTCGATATGAATGTGGCGTGTTCCTCGGCCACATTCGCGATCCAGACCGCCGCCGACATGGTGCGCGCCGGCCATGTGCGCAGCGTGCTGATCGTCAATCCGGAGATTTGCTCCGGGCACCTCAATTTCCGCGACCGGGACAGCCATTTCATTTTCGGCGATGTGGCCACCGCGATCATCGTGGAAAATCCGCGCTTCCGGGTCTCCAAGGAAGCCCATGAGATCGTCGGCACACGGCTCGCGACCCAGTTCTCGAACAATATCCGGAACAATTTCGGGTTCCTGAACCGCACCGCGCCGGAGACTGCCAGCAATCCGGACAAGCTGTTCGTCCAGGAAGGGCGCAAGGTGTTCCGCGATGTGGTGCCCTGGGTGTCCGAGTTGATCCTCAACCACCTGGCTGAGCACGGTCTGAAATCCGAGGCGCTCAAGCGCATGTGGCTGCATCAGGCCAATATCAATATGAACGACTTCATCGCCCGCCGG
>CAZVEE010000177.1:0-3255 GCA_964625525.1 uncultured Alphaproteobacteria bacterium
CTTATCATTTTGAAATTGTCTCGAATGAATCCGCGCGCGGGCTCATGGAGTTGACCATCCGAGAGCGCCTCGCCATCGGCAATGGCATTCTGACGGTGGAAAACCGCACCCAGGCGCTGGCGCGCGCCGGTGAAAAGGATAAGGGCGGCGAGGCGGCCCAGGCGCTCCTTGGCATGATGGATTTGCGCGCGCGTTTCCTGGGAGGGGCCCATGTCTGAGGGAGGAGACTCCGGCACCGCGCCTGCAAAAGACAAGGCCAAAGACACAAAGCACAAGCGCTCGGCTCGCAACCACACGCCGCGCAGTGCCGCGCGCCTTGCCGCCGTGCAGGCCCTTTATCAGATGGAATTGTCCGGGCGCGGCGCGCGGGATGTGGTCGAGGAATTCGTGCACCATCGTTTCGCCCTGCCGGGCATCGCCAGCGATCTGGTTGAGAACGCCGCGCCGGTGGAGGCCGAAGAGAGCTACTTCATCGATCTGGTGAAGGGGGTCGTGGCGCGGCAAGTGGATATCGACCGCACCGTGAACGAGACCTTGGCATCCGGCTGGCGTCTGGAGCGTCTGGACAGCATCTTGCGGGCACTGCTGCGCACGGCGACTTATGAATTGCTGGTCAAGGATGGCGTGCCGGCCAAGGTGGTGATCAACGAATATGTCGATATCGCCCACGCCTTTTTCGAAGGCGCCGACGTGAAATTCGTCAACGGCTCCCTCGATACGATCGCCCATGTGGTCCGTCCGCCCGCGCCTGATCCCGCCTCGGCCGAACAACCCGCATAGTCTGTTTACGAATAAGTCAAAATGTCGTCGCGGGCCGAAGGGAAGTGATCCAGGGCGCCAAGCTCCGTGTCCTGCGTTACGCAGCGGGACTGGGTATTTACCCTGTCCCCACAGTCATGCTGCTGGAGCGGCACCCGTCCTGCGGATCAAAATGCAAGGTACGGACAAGGCGGCGCCGCCAGCATATGGGAACCGACCATGATCTCATGCGCGTTCACGCAGCATGAGCCCGTAAGGACGTCATCGCTTCCCGTCCACCCCCGATGACGGCGGAGCGTTCCGATCTGCCTGGATTGAAATCACGCCGCGCTGAGCAGGCGTTCGCTCATCTCCCACAAGCGTTCCGCGCTTTCGTCTGAACACGCATGGGTGTTAACGCCCATATAGCGGGCCATGGGGCTGCCGGGCTCTGTGGGAGCGGCGATGTCGCAGTTTTCGCAATAGATCCCCGCTTTGCCCTCAAGCGCAGCGGATGTGGCGGCCCACAGGGTCGTCGAGGTCCCCTGCTCAGGCGTCTTGAAGCCTTGTTTGGCGAGTTCGGACGGCTCGCCGCTTTCATCGAGCCAGCCCAGCGCGACCATTTCCTCCTTGGGCAGATGGCGTTGCAGAGGCGTGAAGATACCACCCGGATGGACGGCGAAGGCAAGCCCGCCATGGCCGCGCATGCGCCGCGACAGGGCATTGGCGAAAAGGGCGTTCGCCGTCTTGGCCTGGCCATAGGCCTGCCATTTGTCATACACCGTACGTTCAAACTGGATGTCTTCCCATTTGATGTCGGACAGTTTGTGTGCGGTCGACGACAGCGCGACGACACGCGTACCGGCCGTGCGTTGCAAAAGGGGAAACAAGGCTTGGGTCAGCGCGAAATGGCCCATGTGATTGACGCCGAATTGGGACTCCCAACCGGGGCCGACCCGCTGCTCCGGACACGCCATAATCCCGGCATTGTTGATGAGGAGGTCGAGGCTCTTCAAGGTGTCGACCATGCCGCCGGCGAAGGCCTTCACGCTGGCCAGATCGGCAAGGTCCATGGGGGCGGTGGAGATGTCTCCGGCCACGCCCTTGAGGCTCTCGGCGGCCTTTTCCGGTGAGCGCACCGGCACAACCACACGGGCTCCGGCGGCCGCCAAGCCGCGCACGGTCTCGATGCCAATCCCGCTATACCCCCCCGTCACGATGGCGGTCTTGCCGGAAAGGTCGAGGCCGGCGAGAACTTCTGCCCCCGTGCTCTTGGCGTGAAAAGGCGATCCCGTGGGCACCTGGTCCGATACGGCCATGGAGTGTTCCTCCTCGTTTTATGGTTGTGCGCCAGGCGGTGCGGCACCGCCCGACGGTAGGGCAGCCGCCGCCCCAAGACAAACCATCGGAACTGCCATGGGGCGATGCGTGTTTGATTTCTTTGGCTCAGACGCAAGCGCCGGCGCCGTTGCGACCTTGTATCCGCCGTGACCGTGCGCTCGCCCGCGCTGGAAAGCCCCCTGGCCAAGGGATGGGCTTGGCCGTTACCCTCTCACCCAATTGTCGCAATATTAGGGGAGGGCTTAATGGCCTGGACATGGATCGGGCGGCGCTTGGCGTCGGTGACGGGGGCGGCACTCGCCGCCGTAGTGCTGGCGAGCGGGCCGGCGGCCTTGGCGGACGCCCACGGTGAGGCGGCGGCCAATCCGTTCGGCAGCATGGCTGCGCGGCTGATCGGCCCGGCCTATCCCTCGGGGCGGATTTCCGATTTCGCCATGATGCCCGGCCAGCCGCATGTCTATTTCGCGGCCACGGCCTCGGGCAATCTGTGGAAAACCGAGAACAACGGCACGACCTGGACGGCCCTCTTCGAGAACGAAGGCTCCTATGCTCTTGGCGACGTGGAGATCGCGCCGACCAATCCGCTCATCGTGTGGGTGGGTACCGGCGAGAACAACGCCCAGCGCTCCGTGGCTTTCGGCGACGGGGTTTATAAGTCCGTGGACGGCGGCAAAACCTGGTCCAATATGGGCCTTAAGGATTCCGGTCATATCAGCCAGATTTGGATCGATCCCGTTGACGCCGACCATGTCCTCGTCGCGGCGCAGGGCCCCTTGTGGAATGGCGGCGGCGACCGCGGTCTTTATGAGACCTTCGATGGCGGGCAGACCTGGGAGCGCCTGCTCGAGATCGACCCGTATACGGGCGTCAACGAGTTCGTGGTGCACCCGGATGATCCCAATGTGATCCTGGCGGCGAGCTACCAGCGCCACCGTCATGTCTGGACGCTGATCAATGGCGGACCGGGCAGCGGGATCCACAAGTCTACCGATGGCGGCAAGACCTGGCGCGAAATCACACGCGGTCTGCCCAAGGATCATATGGGCCGCATCGGGCTGGGGCACTGGTCGCGCAGCATGGCACCGGGCGCGGACATGGCGGGCCGCGTGGACGCGGATCTCGTTTATGCCATCATTGAAGCCAGCGATAAGGAAAAGGGCATCTACGCCACCACCG
>CAZVEE010000178.1:0-3174 GCA_964625525.1 uncultured Alphaproteobacteria bacterium
ACAACGAGAAAATCCGGCCGGAGCCGGATCGGGAGAACGCTTTCGCGAGGGCAAGTGGCGGAGCGAACGGGACTGGCGTCGAACCTTCTCCATTCGTTGAAGTAGGGTTTGAGGCGTGCATCAAGCAGCGATCTTGCCCTCAAAACGGCAAGATCGGGTGTGTCGCAAAACACTCCTCTTTCCGGAGCTACCATAGAGGTTAGCGCTCCAGATTGCGCGGAAACCAAACCGATCTGAGCGCGAGTCAAACCAAATGGTGCGCAAGTTTGGTCTACGCCGAAGCACTAATGGCGGCCCCGGAGCCAACGTGGAGCCGCCAACGCTTGGGAGGGACACTACAATGATTTCACGCAAACTGCGGCGCTGCCCTGCGCTCTTCTCGCGCTTGCCGCACCGGCGAGCACCGCGCATGCGGGGGCTATGGAACGTGTTCCCGGTACGATCGGAATAATGTTCGAACCCGGCAACTACGTCGAGGGGTCACTGGTCTACGGAGACCCTGCAGTCAGTGGCGACGATGCCTTGGGATTTTTAACTGGGGACGTTGCGAAGTCTTTCACGACGGGCAGCCTGGGGATCAAATTGCAGTTCTCAGAGAGGCTAGCAGGCGCGTTGATCTACAATCAGCCCTACGGGATTGATGTCGCCTACGGGTCTGATTCCCCAATCTTTTCGGGGACGACCACGAACTGGGATAGCAATGCTCTGACCGCCTTGCTGCGATACAAGTTTGATGACAACTGGAGTGTCTACGGCGGCCTTCGCGGCGTCCAGAACAGTGGCGATGCCGTCGTGAGTGGCGCTGGCGCCGGAGCGCTTGCAGGCTACCAAGCGGATTTGTCCGAGGAATTGGATTATGGCTACCTGATTGGTGCCAGCTACGAAATTCCCGACATCGCGCTGCGTGTGGCCCTGACCTTCGCCTCCAGTATCGATGTTGACGCGACCGCGACCGAGAGCGTTCCTGCCGCTGCAGGCGGACCAGCGACCTTGACCAGCGATCTGAACTATGAGCTACCGAAGTCACTCACTTTGGACTTTCAGTCGGGTGTCGCGCCGAAGACTTTGGTCTTTGGGCCCGTTCGATGGGTGGAATGGTCAAGGTTCAATATCTCTCCCGCCTTCTACACCGGTGCCGTCGGCCAACCACTTGCAAGCTGGCCTGAGGATGTCATAACGTACGAACTGGGCGTTGCACACCAGGCAACCGATAGGCTCGCGCTTGCATCGACCATCTCGTACGAAGATGAACGCAACAAAGACGGGGCCAACGCACTCGGCCCGTATAACGGGTTCGTAGCGGTAGGCCTCGGTGCGCAGTATGAGGTTGATGATTGGCGTATTTCAGCGGGTGTGAAGCGCTACTGGCTCAAGGATGCCAATGTGCCCAGTCCGCTCGGCGGAACGCTCGGATCCTTTCAGGATAACACCGCTGTAGCAGTTGAGATGAAGATCGGCTAAAAATTCTAACCGGCGTGCATGATCGAAAAAGCTGACACCTTGTTTTGGCTGGCACAACACCCGGTTCCTTGTGCAAAAAGCCACGGCAGTTACAACTCGTCAAGAAGCTGACCAGATGGGAACAGATCGGACACCAACTATTTGACCGCAAAGCTATACCCGGCCTTCAAGGTCTGGAATGCCGTAAAGGTTGGGGGCAAATTCGGCGTGAGGCCTGAGCGCGTTCTTGAGGGTACGGGATTGCGGGAGGCCGATTGCAAGTCGCCAGATACGCGGGTTTCACTGACGCAAGTCGCGCGCACCTTCGTTAATCTGGGCGCAAAGGACAAACATCTTCATCGCGCCATTGAACTGGGCGCAAATCTCTTGCCCACCGATTACGGAGTCTATGGGTTGGCGGTCGCAACGGGCGCGCGGGCTGCGGATGGGTTTGAAGCGGTCTTCGCCTATTCCGAATTGGAAGTGCCCACGGTTTTGATGATATTGCGCCTTGCGCATGATGAGAGCGAGGCTCATTTTATCTTTCAGGATAACTTGCAAATACCAGACATTTACGAATTCAATATGATTTCGCATGCGGCGTTGTGCATTTCGTTCATGAGACACGCCATCTCCGGCGAGACACGCGCGAAACGGGCTGAGTTTTCAATGGAGAAACCAAAGGAAAGTGCCTTGCTGGAGAGGCATATGGAGTGCCCGTGCATTTTCAATGCACCCGAAACAAAGTTTGTGTTCCCTGAATCCTGGTTGGAGCGCCCGACGAAAATGCGCAATCCGTTGGTTCGGGAAACCATGCTCAGGGCCTGCGAGACTGCCGTGTCAAATCTGCGCAAGGACGACACCGTTGCGGCCGCGGTGTCGCGGTGTTTGCGCAGTGACTTGGCGGGATATACTTCATTTCCGAAGCTTGCCACCGACTTGGCACGTTCAGAAAGCACGTTGCGACGTCAGCTCGCCTCTGAAGGCACATCTTTTCAAGCTCTCCTTCAGCAAGCGCGTTTGCGTCGCTCGGTTCACCTCCTCAAAAACCGGGCGCTTTCAACGGAGGATGTGGCGCATGAACTTGGATATTCGACAGTTCAGAATTTCAGAACGGCATTTAAGAGTTGGACCGGGATCACCGTGAACGAGTACCAGCAACTGGCTCCTGAAAGCACCGTAGAATTGATTGAAAATCAAACCCATTTGGCAAAGTAGAAGACTCCCATCGTTTGGATCTTTGGTAGGGCGTTGACCAGAGGGCGATCCGCCGATTGCGAGCGCCACCGGTATGCGCATGACCGCGATGCACGCCAAAACTGACCGAAAGCGGCAGGACAGGTCTGTCCTATGCGCTGAAAAACATCGCCGTCGGGCCAGATCACTGCGGATTCGCGCTCTAATCTGCCCTCTTCCAGCAGCCCGCCCGACCGCATGCGCCGCTCAGGGCGGAAAATGCTTGTCCAGCGAGCAAAATCAGGCGAAGCTCACATCAGACCGCTTCTGGGATTGCGGTTGTTTACTCAGAATCCGAGGACTTGCAGACCATGAGCACCTTCTATTATTCAAGCGTCTTGACCTTCTGCGCGGCAGTTTCAATGGCGGCTCCGGCATGGACGCAGGCCACTGATTTTCCAAGGTTAACGTTCCCGGACTTGGCGCCAGACGCCGCTGAGTTCATGTTTTCCTGCTCGTCCTGTCACGGCACGGATGGAAAGGGCGCGGGATTTTTGG
>CAZVEE010000179.1:0-3149 GCA_964625525.1 uncultured Alphaproteobacteria bacterium
GGATTGCGGCCCGTTGGGGCGTGGAGGATGGGGGTGATCATCCTTGAAGGGACCGACCTGACGGGCCTTCAGGATCGCGCCTTGTGCGCCTTGCGCGGACGGGCCATGGGCATGGTGTTCCAGGAACCCATGACGGCGCTCAACCCGCTGCACACCATCGGCGACCAGGTGGCCGAGGGGATCCGCCTGCACACCGGCGCCGGCGCGCGGGAGGCCCACGAGGCGGCCTGCCAGACCCTGGCGCGGGTCGGTCTGTCCCCTGATCATGTGAACCCCGACCGGTTTCCCCATGAGCTTTCCGGCGGGCAGCGCCAGCGCGTTGTGATCGCCATGGCCGTGGCACTGCGCCCCACACTCCTGATCGCGGACGAGCCCACCACGGCGCTCGATGTGACGACGCAGGCCCGAGTCCTCGATCTGCTGCGCCGCCTCGTTGAGGAAGACGGCACGGGCCTGATTTTGATCAGCCATGACCTGGCCGTGGTGGCGGACATGGCCGACACCATGGCGATCATGAAGGACGGCGCCATTGTGGAGGCCGGCCCGACCCAGGACGTGCTGGGGACCCGCGCCCACCCCTATACAAGGCGCCTGTTTGCCGCCTCCACCCATGTGCCGCCGCGCCATCCTCCGCCGCCGGCGGACAGGCCCCTGCTTGAGGTCAAAAAGGTTGTTCGGATCTATCCCGGACGCCCCGGCGGTCTTGGACGGCCCGGCGAGCCCGAGCGCCGGGCGGTGGACGATGTCAGTTTCACGTTGAACCGGGGTGAAAATCTTGGTCTCGTCGGAGAGTCCGGGTGCGGAAAATCGACCCTGGCAAGGGCGCTGCTTGGCCTTGAACCGGTCCAGGGCGGAGAAATTTGTTACATGGGCGATTGCGCGGGGGCCCGCGGCGAGGACGCCCAGCGGCTGCTGCACCGGCGCATCCAGGTCGTTTTCCAGGATCCCTACGGCAGTTTCAATCCGCGCCACCGCGTGGGCCGGTCCATTGCCGAACCCTTTTACGGTCTGACGCCGAGACCCTCGCGCGCCGAAATCGCGGACAGGGTCGGCGCCATGCTGGAGGCGGTCGGCCTGTCCGCCCGGGATGCGCAGCGGTTTCCGCACGAATTTTCCGGCGGTCAGCGCCAGCGGATCGCCATTGCCCGTGCCCTCATCACCGATCCGGGCATCGTTGTGCTCGACGAGGCCGTCTCGGCCCTTGATGTGTCCGTACGGGCGCGCATCTTGGATGTGCTCGCGGATCTGTCGAACCGGCTCAAGGTCTCGTTCCTGTTCATATCACACGACCTGTCCGTGGTTCGAAACATCACGGACCGGGTCCTTGTGATGCGGGCCGGGCAAATAGTGGAACAGGGGCCGACGGACCGGGTCTTTGCCGCCCCTTCCCATCCCTACACGGCCGAATTGATCGCCGCCGCGCCGAAACTGCTCGACAAGACGTGTGGCGGCGGTGCGGGAGAAGATGTCTGACGGCCATTTGCCAAGGGGCGCGGCCCTGTGAAAGCCTTGAGACAAGAGAGGGGTAACCGGTTCGCCGCGAGGGAGTTTGTTTGCACATGAAGAATGTCTCAGTTGGTCTCATGGCCGGCCTCTGGCTGGCCGCGACGGCGGCGACGGGCACGGCGGCCCAGGATGCACCCGTCCTCAGCCCGGACATGAAAGCCCGCGCCGATGCCCTTATCGATACGGCCCTTGAGAGCGATCTGGGCTATCGCATGGTTGAGTCCCTCACCACCGAGATCGGTCCACGCCTCGCCGGCACGCCGCAGGAAGCGCGCGCCCGGGTTTGGGCCATGGAGATGTTGAAGGCGCAGGGCTTTAAAAATGTCCGTGAGGAGCCCTTCGAGGTGGTGCTGTGGACGCGGGCGAAGGAGACGGCGGAAATCGTCAGCCCGTATCCTCAGTCCCTCGCCGTCACGGCGCTTGGTAATTCCATTGCAACGCCTGCGGATGGTGTCGAGGCTGAAATCGTCCGTTTCGAGACATTGACTGAACTGGAAAACGCGGGCGCCGGGAGCCTTGAGGGCAAGATTGTCTTTGTCGATGAGATGATGACCCGCACCCAGGACGGCTCGGGCTATGGGGTGGCGGTGCAAAAACGCTCGGGCGGTGCCGTGGCCGGTGCCCGCGCCGGCGCCGTGGCGGCGCTGATCCGGTCCGTGGGCACGGATGCCCACCGGTTTCCGCACACGGGCGGAATGCGGTATGGCGAGGGCGTGACGCCGATTCCCATTGCCGCCCTCTCGGCGCCGGATGCGGATCAGTTGGCCCGGGCGCTTGAGCGCGGTGCGGTGACCGTGCGCCTGATGCTTGACGTCGAGGGTGGTGGACGCACGGGTCCCGCCTGGGACGGGCCGCCGCCGAGCCTTGCGCCGTCGGCCAATGTCGTGGGGGAGATTCCCGGGCAGACGGATGAGATCGTCCTGGTGGGCGGGCATCTTGATTCGTGGGACCTGGGGACCGGCGCGGTCGATGATGGGGCGGGCGTGGGCATCGTCACGGCGGCGGCGAAGCTGGTCGGCGATCTGCCGGGCAGGCCGCGCCGGACCATCCGTGTGGTGCTGTTCGGGTCGGAGGAAGTGGGTCTCGTTGGCGCGCGGGCCTATGCACAGATGCACAAGGCTGACCTCGGCAAGCACATCATTGCAGCGGAGTCTGATTTCGGTGCGGACCGGATCTGGCGCTTTCAAACCCGTTGGGGTGAAAAGGCGCTGGCCAAGGCGCCTATCTTTCACCGCGTGCTGCGCCGGCTCGGGGTCGGGCCCGGCGACAATGAGGCCAGCGGCGGTCCGGACATGACCTTCCTGCGCCAGGCCGGCGTTCCCGTGGTCAGCCTGACGCAGAACGGCTGGGACTATTTCGATCTGCACCACACGCCCGACGACACGTTCGATAAGATCGATCCGGAGGCGTTTGCCCAGAACGTGGCTGTCTATGCGGCCTTCATCTATCTGGCCTCGGAGCTTCCCGGAGACTTTCGCGCCTCTGAGTAAGGCGCGTCGATGCGAAACCCGCGCCGGGGAGGGAGGGGCCCCGGCGCGGATTGGTCTGGTCTCCTTTTGGTTGCGGATGGTCAGGAGGGTTGAGCCTTCGGCTTATTCCTTGCCGAGCGTGCCGACTTCGGTCTTGGCCTTCGTTCCGATGCC
>CAZVEE010000180.1:0-3142 GCA_964625525.1 uncultured Alphaproteobacteria bacterium
CATCTATATCTGGGCCGGCCCGCATCATCTGCACTACACCGCCCTGCCCGATTGGACGCAGACGCTGGGCATGACCTTTTCCATCATGCTCTGGATGCCGAGCTGGGGCGGGATGATCAACGGGCTTATGACCCTCTCGGGAGCCTGGGACAAGCTGAGGACCGATCCGGTCATCCGCATGCTGGTGGTTTCGGTCGCCTTTTACGGCATGTCCACTTTCGAAGGCCCGGTCATGTCGATCCGGGCGGTCAATTCGCTGTCGCATTACACGGACTGGACCATCGGCCACGTGCATTCCGGTGCTTTGGGCTGGGTGGGCTTCATCACCTTCGGCGCGCTGTATTGCTTAACCCAATGGTTGTGGAAGCGGCCGCGCCTCTACTCCAATGCTTTGGTGGAGTGGCACTTCTGGATCTCCACACTGGGTATTCTGCTTTACATCACCGCCATGTGGGTGTCGGGCATCATGCAAGGCTTGATGTGGCGCGCTTATAACAGCTTCGGTTTCCTCGAGTATTCCTTTGTCGAAACCGTAGAGGCCATGCAGCCTTACTACATCATTCGTTTGCTGGGCGGGTTGCTCTACCTGATCGGCGCCGGGGTGATGGTCTACAATCTCTACATGACGGCGCGTGGACACGTCCGTGATGCAGAACAAGAAGGCGCGCCAGCCGGGCCTCGCAGCGCCGTACCGGCTGAATAGGAGGGGCGAGTCATGAAATGGCA
The DNA here is from genome assembly GCA_964625525.1 of uncultured Alphaproteobacteria bacterium. Taxonomy (GTDB): domain Bacteria; phylum Pseudomonadota; class Alphaproteobacteria; order JAJFIK01; family JAJFIK01; genus CAZVEE01. Next base: position 727 of record CAZVEE010000180.1, read on the forward strand.
CGCGATCTTTGAGAAGAACTCGCTCATTCTTATCGTCGGCATCCTGGTGACGGTGTCCATTGGCGGCATCGTCCAGCTGGCGCCACTCTATTACCTCGACAACACCATTGAAGAGGTGGAGGGCGTGCGTCCTTACACGCCGCTGGAGCTGGCCGGGCGCAACATCTACATCCGCGAAGGGTGTTATGTGTGCCACAGCCAGATGATCCGCCCGATGCGCGACGAGGTGGAGCGCTATGGCCATTACTCCCTGGCGGCCGAAAGCATGTATGATCGACCGTTCCAGTGGGGCTCCAAGCGCACCGGCCCGGACTTGGCCCGGGTTGGCGGCAAATACTCCGATGAATGGCACCGCGACCATATGCGCGATCCGCGTTCGGTGGTGCCGGAATCGATCATGCCCCCCTACGCCTATCTGGAGCGTAAGCCGCTGTTTTACGGCACGATTGAAGACGATTTGCGGGTCAATCGGCTTTTGGGCGCCCCTTATACCGACGACATGATCGCCAATGCTGTCGCCGATCTGGAGGGCCAGGCGGATCCGCTCACGGATCGCTTTGATGCGATCTTGGACGCTTATCCCGGCGCCCAAATTCGCGATTTCGACGGCAACCCCGAGATGGTCTCGGAGTTGGACGCGATGATCGCCTATCTGCAAGTCCTCGGCACGATGGTGGACTTCTCCACCTATCAGGCCGAAGACACGGTCAACGTTCGCTAAGAGGTCAGCAAGGCGTCGCAAAGGCGGGGCTGAGGAGAGGTTGCGATGTACGAAAAGCTATCGGCCTTCGCACAGGTGTGGGGCACGGGCCTTATCGTCGGCATCTTCGTCCTCGTCTTGGTGTACGCCTTATGGCCGGGAAACCGCAAAAAATTCAGCGCCGCCGCGCGCCAACCGCTAGAGGACGCGCCGCCTGCGGCGGCCGACTCTGATCCACGATCGGGGGAGACCCAATCATGAGTACTGACAAGCGCGAAATTGACGAACACACCGGTGTTGAAACCACGGGCCATGAGTGGGACGGCATTAAGGAGCTGAACAATCCGTTGCCGCGCTGGTGGTTGTGGATCTTTTACGCCACCATCGTTTGGGCGGTTATTTACATGGTTCTGATGCCCGCCATCCCGGGGCTGCCGGGCATGGGCGGCGCCACGCCAGGGCTACGCGGCGAGAATGAGCGGCTCAATGTCGCCACCGAATTGGCCGCGTTGCAAGAAGCGCGGACCCCGATGTTCGCCATGTTGTCGGCGGCGGAGTCCTTGACTGAAATTGAGCGGGATCCGCAATTGCTGCGTTTTGCGTTGGAAGCCGGCGAGTCCGCCTTTGGCGATAACTGCGCCACCTGCCATGGCTCTGGCGCCCAAGGGTTTGCGGGCTATCCCAACCTCAATGATGATGTGTGGCTGTGGGGCGGCACGCTGGCGGACATCAAACACACGCTGACCGTCGGCATCCGCGCCGAGCATCCTGAAACCCGCATCTCCGTCATGCCGGCCTATGGCGAGACGGGCTTGTTGAGCCGCGCGGAAATCAACGACATGGTCGAGTATGTGGTGAACCTTTCCGGCGGGGAGGCTGATCAAGCGGCGGTCGGGCGCGGAACGGAAACCTGGACCAGCCAGTGCGCCGTGTGCCATGGCCCGTCGGGCCAGGGCTTGCGGGAGTTTGGCGCGCCCAATCTGACCGACGCCGAATGGCTCTATGGCGGGGATCGCGAGACGATCTACGAGACCATTTATCACAGCCGCTATGGCGTGATGCCCCATTGGTCGGACCGGTTGGACGAGTCCGTCATCGATGCGCTGGCGGTCTATGTCTATTCGCTTGGCGGCGGCGAGGCGGAACAAGCGTTGGAGACGCGCCTCGGCGACACGGCGCCCAGTACGGCCGGCTAAGCCGGACGCGCCGGTGCGCCATCAAGAACAGAGCCGCGAGAGCGGCGAGGGGAGATTGGATGGGATCGCCGCCTGGGGATGGGGCCCCGGGCGCGCAACCATGGAGAAGCTCTGGTGAGCACACCCCTTGGTACCAGTGGTTCCTACGCCGCTGACGGCGTCGCGCAGTTGGATGTGGCGGCGGTCAATTCGGAGGCCGCTCGCAAGCTGTATAAGGCGCGCGAGCCTATCTATCCCAAGCAGGCCTTCGGGCTGTATCGCAGCATCAAATGGGTTCTGCTGTTCGCGACGTTGGGCGTTTATTACCTCTTGCCGTGGGTGCGCTGGCCGCGCGCGGCGGGTGAGCCGGATCAGGCCGTCCTGGTCGATTTTGAGGGGCGGCGGTTTTACTTCTTCTTCATCGAGATTTGGCCGCAGGAAGTCTACTACATCACCGGCCTGCTCATCCTGGCGGCGTTGGCGCTGTTTTTGGTGACGGCGCTGTTTGGCCGGCTGTGGTGCGGCTATGCGTGCCCGCAAA
>CAZVEE010000181.1:0-3108 GCA_964625525.1 uncultured Alphaproteobacteria bacterium
CCGCCGAGATTGAGGAACAGCCCCTCGGCGGGCACCAGACTTGCCTCAACTTCTACGCCTTTGGTGATCAACTCATCCGCATTGGAGATGATGAAGCCGGTGCCGGTGAAGGCATTGCGCTGAATGTCGCTGACCTGGGTGTAGAACAGGGCCGTATTGATCTGCAGCGCACCGTCCCACCACGCGCCCTTCACTCCGACCTCATAAGCATTGGCCGTTTCCGGATCAAATTCCAGCGAACCGCCCGAAGTCGATGCCCCGCGCTGTAAATTCACACCGCCCGCCTTGTAGCCGCGCGCAAAGCTGGCATAGGCGGTGACCGCATCGCGAAGGGCATAGGACACGGCGATCTGACCGGTCACTTCGCCCTCATCGCGCTCCACGTCGAAATCCGGCTCGGCACACAGAATACGGGCAGAGGCCGGCAAGCCGGGAACAATGCATGCAGTCGGCTCCACGCCGCCCAGATTTCCCGTCGCCTCCTTAGTTTCGTCCGTATACCGCAGACCGCCAGTCAGGCTAAACCGATCCGTCACGGCCCAGATATTATGCGTAAAGATGGCCCAACCCGCCGTGTCCTGAGAGAAGGAATCAAGGGCGCCGGTGCCGACAGGATAGAGGCTTGCGGGCAGAAGGCCGCCGGCCCCGATGCTGATAAAGGATCCCGCATCCGCGCCCAACAGCGTGCTCGCCGTCCGCTCCACCGTTTCGTCCATGAAGAAGGCACCGATCAGCCAGTCGAGCGGTCCCCATTGTCCGTTCAGGCGAATCTCCTGGGTAAAGGTCTCAGAGGAGAAATCGTTTTCCCCAGGCAACAGCAGATCCACATCCACAAAGTCGATATCGTTGACGGTATCGGCCTCAAAGCGGCGAAAACCTGTTAAGGAGACCAGGGACAGGTCGGACGTGATCTGCCACGCGGCCTCCAGGGTCACACCGGAGCTGTCACTGCGTTCGCGCGGCAGACTGTTGATCGCCACATCGCGCTCAAAGGGCGCCGGCGGCGTAAAGACCGTGCCGCCGAGCAGGCCGATCAGTGCCGCGCCGGACCCGTTCTCAACAAACGGCGCCGCACAGCACGCCTCGTCGCGCTCGGCATAATCGCCGATCAGGCGCACCGACAGATCATCCGTCGGTGTATAGAGCAATTGGCCGCGCAACGTCCAGCGGTCACGATCGTTAAGATCCTCCCTAGACAGAATATCTGTCAGGAAACCATCGCGGCGGCGATACTGTCCGGAAATCCGGCCCGCAAGCAAATCGGGCACGATAGCCCCTGTCACCGCCCCGCGGCCGATGACCGTGTTGTCGGAGCCGACAACGACCTCCGCCTGGCCGCCGAAATCAAAGTCCGGCTGGGCCGTGATCACATTGATCGCTCCGCCGGTGGTGTTCTTCCCGAACAGGGTGCCTTGGGGACCGCGCAAAATCTCGATGCGCTCCACATCGACAATGTCTGACAGCGCAACGCCAGAGCGGCTGACATAGACACCGTCCAGAAACACACCCACAGCCGGCTCGAAACCGAGATTTTGCGATGCAGAGCCGACACCGCGGATCCGGATGACGGCTGTGGTGGCCTCATTGCCTGCAGAAATCACGCTCAGGCTGGGCGCGAGTTGCTCCAGATCCCGCACATCGCGCAACAGCGCAGCGTTGATCTGCTCATCGGACAGCGCGGTCATCGCGATCGGCACATCGGTGATGGCCTGATCGCGCCGGGTTGCCGTGACCCGAATGACCTCGCGCTCAACTGCGCGGGCCTCCTCGGCCGGCGAAGCCGCTTGTTCATCTTGGGCCAACGCTCCGCCGGACCATGCCAGTGCCACCACTGCAGCGGTGCTCATCAGCGCGTGCCCTGCCCGCTTGTGAATCGATCCCCAGACCATGGCGCTCTCCCCAACATTTTTGCATTTCAGCAATGTGTTTACACGAGCATAAACACATTAGCGTTTAGGCGGCAAGTCTCACGGCCAGCGGGCATGCGACCGCACGCCCTGCGTCGCAGTGCGGCGAGACACAGGCAGCGAAAACACTGTGCAGATGGGAGGAGCTTCAGGCTGTGCGCTAACGGCCTTCGTACCAGGACCGATAAATGTGGCGCATGGACTGGGTCAACCAGGCCATAAACCGGCTGTCGCCGGCCGGGTCAGGCTCGGTGCGCACATAATTGACGACGGCATCGATGACGAAAGCGGTTACGGTTTCAGCGCAAAAAGCATCCACCGGGCCGTAGCGCGCCCTCAGCCGGTCAACCGTCCGGGCCGTGACGAACGCCTTGATGCGTTGGAAATACCCGGAGAACTCCGGGTTGTGGGCAGCATGACGCACCAAGAGCTGTGCCTCGGCGGGCCGGCTGCGGACCAGATCCATGGTTTTGCGCAGCTCTGCTTCGGCACCCTCGGTCGGGTCGGGTGCCGCCGCTTCCCAAGCCCGCAGAAAGTCCTCCAAAACCGAGTGAGTCAAGTCGTTTTTGGAAGCGAAATGGCGATAGAGCAGAACCCGGGAAATCTTCGCCGCCTTAGCGAGATCATCCATGGTGGGACCATCGAGGCCATGCTCGGCCAAGACCGGCGCCACAGCACTCATGATCTGGCGGCGGCGTTCTTCGCGTCTTCGCAGGCCGCGCTTATCCTGTGCGGCATCGGCTTGTGCCTGTGCCTGCGGTGCACGCTTCGTCTGCCCGGCCACTCTCATCTCCCTATCCCCTGCGGTGCCAATACAATGTCAAAGACATCCCAGGCGGCCTAGGGGTCATGGTGTCGGCTTTTTGCCGATTATCCACTGTGAAGAAGGACCGCGGCGGGCAAAACCCGGCGCAGCGTGCGCTGGTTCTGTTGCGTTGAGGTCGTGTTGAGACGCGTTTCGTCCTTCTGGCGTTGAGTGAGCAAAAATTTCAGGCCTCGTGCAGCAGTTCGCGGATCAGGGTGGCTTGGCAGGTTTGATCGCCGGGCTTTACGAACGGCACTTGGCCCTTTCGGATCATAGCCAAGGCCTCAATGCCAGCGATCGTGCGGTCTGCGGTCTCGAATGATTTCAGTCCAAGCATTGGGCGGGTGAGGCGTTTGATCCTGCGATGGTCTTGTTCGATCCGGTTGTTCAACCATC
>CAZVEE010000182.1:0-3086 GCA_964625525.1 uncultured Alphaproteobacteria bacterium
CCAAGACGGAAATCAAGCGCGACTTTGAATATCTGCTGCGGCTTTGGGAGAATGTGCGGGAGCTGACCTTACGCTCCTCGGCACCGGCGCTCGTCTATGAGGAAGGTAACCTCGTCAAACGGGCCATTCGCGATCTTTACAATAAGGAAATTGACTCCGTTCAGGTGGAGGGCGAGGAAGGCTACCACGAGGCCAAGGCCTTCATGCGTATGCTGATGCCGAGCCACGCAAAGAACGTGCAGCTCTACAAAGACCGTATGCCGCTCTTCCAGCGGTTTCAGGTGGAGCAGCAGCTTGATTCCCTGTTCTCCCCGAATGTGGAACTGCCTTCGGGCGGCTATCTGGTGATCAATTCCACCGAGGCCCTGGTGGCCATCGACGTGAACTCGGGCCGGGCGACCAAGGAACACTCCATCGAGGACACGGCGCTGCGCACCAATATGGAGGCCGCCGAGGAAGTGGGCCGGCAACTGCGCCTGCGCGATCTGGCCGGTCTGATTGTCATCGACTTTATTGACATGGAGGACTACCGGAACAACCGGACGGTCGAGAAACGCCTCAAGGACTGCATCAAGAACGACCGGGCGCGGATCCAGATCGGAAAAATTTCCGCCTTCGGACTGATGGAAATGTCGCGCCAGCGCCTGCGCGCAGGGGTGCTCGAAGGCTCCACCCAGCACTGCCCCCATTGCGAAGGCACCGGCAAGATGCGCTCGGTGGAATCGGCCTCCTTGCGCGTGCTGCGCACTTGCGAGGAGGAGGGCATTCGCGAGCGCTGCGCCTCGGCAATCGTCCGCGTGCCCCAGACCATCGCGCTCTACATGCTGAACCAGAAGCGCCGGCAGCTCATCGACCTGGAGGTGCGCTACGGCCTCACCGTGATCGTGGAGGCCGACCACACCCTGTCCACCTCAGAGTTCCACCTGGAGCGCGGCGAGCCCTTGAGCGAGGAGCGCAAGACCGAGATCCGCGACAGCGTGATCAGTATGGAGACGGCCTACGAGGAGCCCCACGACTACGACGAGGAGGATGAGGAAGACGCCGAGCTCGACGCTTTGGAGGTCCAGGAGGACGGCGAGGCCGATCGGTGCGAGGACGACAGCGCCGCCGACAAGACAGCCAGCGACGATGATGCATCCCAGGAGCGCCCCCGCCGGCGCCGCCGGCGGCGCGCCCGCGGCGACGGCAGCGACGAAGCGCAGGAGACCGCCCGGGCGGACCAGGCCGGCGCGGATGGCAAAGCCTCCAGTGACGGCGAGAGCGACGCGGACGAGGGCACCGGAGACGAAAACGGCGAGGACGGGGACAACGATCTGCAGGCCGACGAGGATGGCCGTGGCCGGCGCCGGCGTCGGCGCGGCAAACGCGGCGGGCGCCGCTCCCGCCGCCGGGGCGACCAGGGCGAAGAGGATGCGGCCGCGAGCGCGGACGGCCAGGACACCTCCGGCGCTGGCAGTGCCGTCTCGCCCGAGACCGCGAGCGCGGATGGGCCCAGCGACAAGGACGGGGCCACCGGCGACCCGGCGGATTGGTCTGGCTCCGGGTTTGGCGCCGACACCGTGCAGGGCGGCGCGATTTCAGGCGCGATGGACACGGACGAACCCGCCGCGCTGAATGGTGTATCCCACGGGCACGATGAAGCCTCCGCGGCGGACAGCGCGCCCCAGGACCAGGCCGCCGGCGAGGACGTCAACGGCCACCACAGCGAGGGTGGTGACAGTCTGACCACGGACATGCCCCTGGGCGGCGCTCAACCTCTGGCGGAAGAAATGGGCGGCGTCCCCTCAGGGACCGCCCAGGCCAAGGATGAGGACGAGCTCGACGAGCAAGACGATCCCGCACCCGATACTCCGCCCGGGGAAAAACGCCGGGGCTGGTGGCAAAAACGCCTGTTCTCCTGAGGACCGCTCCCTCACGGGCATGAGCCACGCGGCGGCGCCGGACGGGGTGTTCACCCGGTCCGGTCGCCCGCAGGGTCACTCAGCCCCGTTTTGGATCAGTCCATTATGGCGCGGGGCGACCTTCCGCTTGCACGTCGGCTCACCATCGGCCAGCCCGGAACTGCAACCACCGTCATCGCACGCGGAGCGAAGCGATCCAGAGCAATCCATACGGAGCTTGTGGCATGGATTGCTTCGTCGCTGGGCGCCTCGCAATGACCGCCCAGGCTAAAGCGGGACTGGGTTTTGACCCAGTCCCGAGGCTCAGGCAGTCCGCGTTGTCCTCAGACCCTCAGCGGTCGGATTGACAGGCACTTGCCTTACGCGCAGATACAGACATCTGTGCGCGTCACAACCCCAAGACGAGCTTTGCCATGATGTTGCGCTGGATCTCGTTCGATCCCGCGTAGATCGAGGTTTTGCGGTAGTTGAAATAGCTCGGCGCCACAGGGGCGGCATAGTCGGGGCCCGGGCGCGGTTCGTTGGAGCGCTCCCACGTGTCGGCCACAAAGGGCAAGGCGTAATTGCCCACCGCCTCGACGGCAAGGGCGCTGATGGCCTGCTGCAACTCGGAGCCGCGCGTTTTCAGCAAGGAACTCTCAGCCCCCGGCGCTTCACCGGCGCTCAGCGCGGCGAAAATGCGCCGTTCGGTGAACTCAAGCGCCGTGATTTCGATCTCCAGTGCACTGAGCTTTGTCAGAAAGTCGGGATCCTCGATCAGGGCCGTGCCCTCCCCGCTTCCCTCGGCGGCGGCGATTGAGCGCACCTTGGCGAGCGCGCGCGACAGGCCCGGGGCATAGGTGTTGCCGCGCTCGAACTCCAGGAGATATTTGGCGTAAGTCCAGCCCTTGTTCTCCTCGCCGATCAGGTTTTCCTTCGGCACACGCACATTGTCGAAAAAGACCTGATTGACCTCCTGCTGGCCGACCACCGGGCCATCGAGAGTGATGATGGGCTCCACCTTGATGCCGGGGCTCGTCATTTCCATCAGGAGAAAGGAAATGCCCTCCTGGGGCTTGGGCGCCTTGGGGTCGGTGCGCACCAGGCAGAAAATCCAGTCCGCCCACTGCGCATGGGTGGTCCAGATCTTCGTGCCATTGCACAGATAATGGTCGCCCTTGTCCTCGGCGCGCATTTGGAGTGAGG
>CAZVEE010000183.1:0-3075 GCA_964625525.1 uncultured Alphaproteobacteria bacterium
TCCTGGTGGCGGCGCTCTATCAGTACCGAGCCCAGGTCGTGGCTTTGACGCCTGGCGCGGCGCTGTTCTACGAGACCCTGGGCATCGAGACGGGCGCGCTGACCCTGGAGTTCCGCAATGTTCAGTTCCGCTGGGCCGATGACGAGCAGACCCGGCTGGAGCTGTGGGGCGAGGTGGTGAATGTGGGCTCGGCCGCCCAGGACATTCCGCTGATCCGTGTCTCCATGCGTGACGGCGAGGCGCGGGAGCTGTACGGGCGCACGATCACGCTGCAACAGCGCCATCTGTCGCCGGGCGCATCGAACAGTTTCGCGCTGGCACTGGAAAACCCGCCGGATGGCGCGGTCGATATCACGGTCGATTTCTTGCACCAGGGGTATTGAGCCGTGGCGCCGTCTCCCGCCGCACCGTCTCCCGCCCCACCGCCGCCGCGTCCTTTATTTGCTGCTGCGCAGATTGCGGCGCGGGTCGAGGAGCTTGCTGAAGAGATCATTGCGGACCCGGCTTTCGCGGCTCTGCGGTCTGATCCCGGTCCGGTGGGCGAGCGCGTGCTCGTGGTGTCGGCGCTCACCGGCGCTTTTGTCTTTACGGCAGACCTGATGCGGGCGCTCAACCGGCGCGGCCTCGATACGGATCTCGCCTTTGTGCAATTGGCCAGTTATGGCGCGGGCCAAGTGTCGTCCGGGGCGGTGACGCTGGTGCGCGATCTTGAGGTTGCCGTCGCCGGGCGGGTGGTTCTGTTCGTCGATGACATTCTCGATTCCGGCCGCACCTTGCGCTACGCCATCGATCATTTGCTGGCGCGCGGGGCGCGGCTCGTGCGCACGGCCGTTCTGCTGAACAAGTCCGTGCCGCGGGCGGTCTCGGTGGAGGCAGATTTCGTTGGCTTCGCCTGCCCGGATCTCTTCGTCGTGGGCTATGGCATGGATGCGGCCGGTCAGTTACGAGGCCTGCCTTATGTGGGCGTGCTAGAGCCGCAAAGCACTGCGCCAGATCTGCCGTAATCTCCGAAGTGGATATTGCTTTTTCTAAAGGAGGTATGAGGCTACCTCGAAGGAGGTAATACACACAGGTCCTTCATGGGTTTTTCCACATCTCAGACGAGAAGAGTGTGCGCAAGCCCACAGAACTGTCTTTACATGGCACACATTGCGGTTTATCCACAGTCGGGAGTAATACCGGGACGGGTGGATAGACGGGGCGTGGTCTTAAAAGTGTAATAGTAAGCATCATTTGGATCCGTGCGCCTGCGCGGAACCGCCTAGTCATGCACCAGTCCGGGCTCATGTGGTGAAGGGGAGTTCGGCATGGCTGTGTTCAGCACGATCAATCTGTTTTCGGACGGCGATATTTTTGGGACCGACGCGGGCCCCACCAGCTATCTGGCGGATATGGCCGGTTTTTCCGGCTTTGAAACGATTGCGGATTTCTCGGGTCCGAATGAGGTGCGCAGCGCCGTTGTCGGCGCGATCGTGGGCCTGGACGGCGATTTCAACCTCAGCTCCGGCATCACCACTTTTGCGCTCGACCCGGGCGCGAGCCTCACGCTCCTGGGCGAAGCGAGCGGCGACGATTGGATCTTTACTGGGATCACGCTGGACGACGGCATCCTTATCGACACGGCCGAGGGAGCCGATACGGTCGTCGGCTCCGATGGCAACGACACCATTATTGGCGGCCTGGGCAATGACTCGCTCTTCGGCGGCGACGGCAATGACGTGTTCGGTTTCCGCGCGGGCGGCAACGGCACCGATGATCTCTTCGGCAATGACGGCGACGACACCATCGCCGCGTGGGAAGATGGCGCCATCATCAACCCCGGCGCCAATTTTGACGGCGACGGCCTGAACAGCATCGAAACGATCACCGCCAATGGCTTCGCCGATGTCCAGCTGCGCGGCGGCAACGAGGTGAATATTTGGGACTTCGCCGGCGTGATCCTCGATCCGACCATCCTGATCAATGGGCGTGGCGGCAATGATGTGATCACGGGGTCTGACCAAGCCAATATCTTTGCCTATCGCACCGGCGACGGTGAAGACACGCTTGATGGCGGTCTGGGCGAAGATCTGCTGCAAATCTCGGGCGATGGCGCTGCGAATACCGTGACCCTCGATAACGTCACCGGCGATGGCATGTTCGAAGCCACCGTTGACGGAGAAACATCGTCCGTCACTGGCATTGAGGATATCGACCTGGATCTGCGTGGCGGGAATGACGTGGTCACCGTGGGGGCGGATCTGGAAGCGGCGGGCGTGTCCACGTCCACAATCTCCGCCAATCTCGGTGGTGGCGACGACACATTCGATGGCAGCGCCAGTGACGTGTCCCAAGTGATCCAGGGCGCGGCGGGCGAGGACACCATCACCGGTGGTTCCGGCGACGATGACCTGCGGGGCGGTGCTGACAATGATGATCTCGCCGGTGGGGCGGGGACGGACGAAGTGCGCGGCGGGGCGGGCGATGACACGCTCGCCGGCGGTGCGGATAGTGACACGGTACTGGGCGGTGCCGGTAACGACATCCTTGCCTACGCCAGCGGTGACGGGGACGACGTTATCAATGGCGGCGCGGATCAGGATACGCTGGCGATCGCTGGCAATGATGGCGCGAATGTCATTGATCTGAGCAATGGCGACGGCAACGCGACCTTTGACGCCACGGTGGATGGCGCCACCTCCACGGTCCGCAATGTGGAAGATATCGACATCACCACGGGCGGTGGCTCTGACACCGTGACCGTGGGGGCGGATCTGGAAGCCGCCGGTGTCTCGACGAGCACGATCACGGCCAGCCTCGGGGGGGGCGCCGATACGTTCGACGGCAGCGCCAGTTCCATCAATCAGGATGTGGACGGGCGCAACGGCGACGACGCAATCACCACCGGGTCCGGAAATGACGCCCTCGACGGGGGCATGAGCAACGATACGCTCAGCGCCAATGCGGGTGCGGATACGCTTATGGGCGCCTCAGGTGACGACACGCTTGACGGCGGGGAAGACGACGACACGGTCAATGGCGACGAAGGCAACGACACCATCCTCTACACCACCGGCGACGGGGAAGACACCATCG
>CAZVEE010000184.1:0-3050 GCA_964625525.1 uncultured Alphaproteobacteria bacterium
ATCACCCATGGCGCGCGCACCGACGTCATGCCCCTGCTGGCGCGAACCGATACGAGCGAGACGGGCTATAAGGGCCTGTCCATGTTCTTGGCGGAAAAGCCGCGCGGCGATGACGATCACATGTTCCCGGCCGAGGGCATGACCGGCGGTGAGATCGAAGTGCTCGGCTATCGGGGCATGAAGGAATACGAGATCGGCTTCGACAATTTCGAAGTGAAGGCAGACAATCTGCTGGGCGGTCAGGAAGGCCAGGGCTTTAAACAACTCATGGCCACGTTCGAGAGCGCACGCATTCAAACGGCGGCCCGCGCCGTGGGTGTGGCGCAGAACGCGCTGGAACTGGGCCTGCGCTATGCCTTGGATCGGGTTCAGTTCGGCAAGGCTCTGATCCATTATCCGCGTGTGGCCAACAAGCTTGTCGTCATGGCGGTGGAGATCATGGCGGCGCGCCAGCTCACCTATTACTCCGCCCGGCGCAAAGACAGTGGCGAGCGCTGCGACTTGGAAGCGGGCCTGGCCAAGCTCCTGGGCGCGCGGGTGGCGTGGTCGGCGGCGGATAATGCGCTGCAAATCCATGGCGGTAACGGCTTTGCGCTCGAATACCCCATCAGCCGCGTGCTCTGCGACGCGCGTATCCTGAATATTTTCGAGGGCGCGGCGGAGATCCAGGCGCAGGTGATCGCCCGGCGCATGCTCGATCTGGCCTGATACTAGGACCGCTATGCCGACTTATCTGATCTATATCGCCATGGGGCTCGTGACAGCAACGCTGGTCGCGGGCCTCTACGTCATGTTCAAGGGCGGGTCCGTGAGCCGGTCTTACTCCAATCGGCTGATGCAGATGCGGGTGCTCCTCCAGTTCCTGACCATCATCTTGCTGGGCTTGGCGGTGTTCGTGTTCCGCGACTGACAGCGATCCCACCAAAAAAGGCGTATCCGATCCGGGTGGTCGGGCGCATCCTGCCCTATATCTCCCGTCAGGACTGATGATGCGCCGCCTGCGGGCCCGCGCGAGGGAGAGTTTTATGGTCGTTTTGAACAAGATTTACACACGCACGGGCGATGCGGGCCAAACCTCGCTGACCACGGGCGAGCGGCGCGTGAAGAGTGATGTCCGGATCGCCGCCTACGGCACCGTGGACGAGACCAACGCCACGATCGGCATGGCGCGGCTGCATGTCTCCGGGGATCTGGATGAGATGCTGGGGCGAGTGCAGAACGACTTGTTTGATCTGGGGGCTGACCTGGCAACGCCGGAAGGCGATGAGCCGCTGCCTTTCGAAGCGCTGCGCATGACCGACGCACAAGTCACGCGCCTTGAGGCGGAGATCGACAAGCTGAACGCGTTTTTGACGCCGCTGGAGTCGTTCGTGCTGCCCGGCGGGTCGGCGGCGGCGGCCCATCTGCACCTGGCACGCACGACCTCGCGACGGGCGGAGCGCATGATGGTGGAGCTGGTGGCCAAGGGCGAGAGAGTGGACGAGCCGGCGATGAAATACATCAACCGGTTGTCGGACTTCCTGTTCGTGGCGGCGCGCTACGCCAATGATAAGGGGTCCAAGGACGTGTTGTGGGTGCCGGGCAAGAACCGCAGCTGAGGCTCGCCGAATTCGCTGTTTGTGCCCTGTCCACTCGCGGCTACACTAGCGCTTCGAACGCTGGCGCGAGGAGAGGCGAATGCGCGGGATGGTGAGATCGACGGCGGTCATGGCGGGGCTGGTGCTGGTTGCGGCGCTGGCGCTGATGCCGGCGCGGGCGCAGGCCACGGATCTCTATCGCGATATCTCCGGTGTGGAGCTCAAGACCCTGCTCGAGGCCAAAGGGGCCACGGCGCGAGTGGCGAGCAATGACTGGGGCGATCCGGTGGTGTTCGGCGCCTTGGGGCCGCTGCGCTTTCGCGCCGAAGGGTTTGACTGTGCCGGGAACCCGCGCCGCTGTGAGCGCCTCGATTTCAGCGCCGGGTTTGCGGTTGAGGGCGTGACGGAAGTCACGCTCGATGAATTCAACGAGACCTGGGTGTTCGGAAAGGCCTATCTCGGACCTGACGGCAAAGCCTATGTGGACTTTCCGGTGAACCTGAAGAACGGGGTCACGCGGGGGAACATGGAAGACAATATCGGCCTGTGGGTCGATACGCTTCGCACCTTCGCGGACTTCATCGGCTGGTTCGAGGGCAGTTGAGCCGTTGCCGCGCCTGGCCGCGGCCCTTGTGAGTTAGGCTTTGCATGCTCATTCCCGTCGAGGACACCAATCCGCTGCGCCATATCCGCTGGCCTATCGTCACCTGGGGACTGATCGGGCTCAACTGCGCCATTTACGGCTGGCAAGTCGCTAATGGGCCGGAGATGGGGCAGGCGGTGATCGATCTGGCCGGATTGTCACCCGGCGCCGTGTTGCAGGAAGAAGCCACGGGCTTGCCGGCGATGGTGACGCTGTTCAGCTATCCGTTCTTGCACGGCAGTGTGCTGCACCTCGCCACCAATATGATGTTTCTCTACATCTTTGGGGACAATGTGGAGGATGGCCTCGGCCATCTGCGCTTTTTGGTGTTTTATCTGCTGTGCGGGGCGGCAGCGGGCCTGACCCATGTGGTGGTGGACCCCATGGCGCCCTATCCGCTGATCGGGGCGAGCGGCGCGGCCTCGGGCCTTGTGGGGGCCTATGTGGTGCTGCATCCGCGTGTCTGGGTGTTGGCGGTGGTGTTCAAGATGCTGCCGCTGCGCATCCGGGCCTACTGGTTCATCGGCCTGTGGCTGTTGGCGCAGGTGGCGTTCATCACCACGGACCTTGATCAGGGCATCGCCTGGTGGGCGCATCTGGGGGGCTTTGCCGCTGGGGCGCTTCTGATCCTGCTGATGCGTGGCAGCCTGCGCTTTGCCCAGGCGCCGGCGGCCGAGAAGTGATGTCCTCTCCGTCTTTGCGATCCTCAGTCGACCGCCCTGATCCGCGCGCACAAGCCGTTTCAAGGACAACCAGATCATGGAAACGGCTCTCGGTCGTTGGTTTGGCGCGCTTTCCGGGCGGAAAACCGCACACACTTTTCCTGAAAG
>CAZVEE010000185.1:0-3031 GCA_964625525.1 uncultured Alphaproteobacteria bacterium
CCCTGTTCATAGGCCTGCAGCGCCTCAGCCCGCGCCCCTTGCGCCACCAAAACGTTGCCGAGGGCAGTATGCGCCACACTGATCATCCGCTCGTCGCCTTGGGTCTCGGCGATGGTCATCATGCGCGTGGCGGCCTGGTGTGCCTCTGTCGAGCGGCCCAGTTTCTGATACAGGCTGCTGAGCAGAAACAGATCCCAGGGCTGCGACGGATCCAGGGTGACGGCCTTTTCCAGGGCCTTGGCGGCGGCGGTGACGTCAGTCAACAGACTGATGGTGGCCAGATGGCGATAGGCCTCGGCCGCTTCGTGGGCATTGGCGCGGCTTTCGCGCTCCTTGGCTTCGGCGGCGCGGCGCAGAATGGCCTCGGCGCGCTGCGTTTGGCCCTTGGCCAGCAGGCGCAGGGCTTCGGCCGTGCCGGGCTCGCGCGCCTCTTCGATGGCAGCAACGGCATCGGCCGCATCCTGGCGCAACGTGCCGTTTCGGGCTGCGGCCGCATCCCCCAAGGCATCGGCGAGGCGGGCGGTGATTTGATCGACCAGGCGGCTTTCGGCCTCGGGGGTTAAGTCCACAGGTTCGGGCGTCGCGTCGCGTCCGCCGCGCAGCAAAAACGCCACAAAACCGAGAACCGTGCCGAGGACCCGTATAACGAAGCCCAGGATGGCAATGCCCGCGGCAATGACGCCCAGGGCGCCTGCCTCGCTCCCGGCGAATGTCACAAGCCACCCCCACCAGGCGGTGAGCGTGGTTATCGCGTCATCCCAGAGACTTGCCCAATCCATGGCCGCTATCCCCCCTTGCCCGCGTCACTATGGGACAGGCTTGCGGGATCTGCAACCGGGGGGCGTGGCACTCTCCGCTCCCTCCCACGGTCTGACCGTGGTCAGACCCCGGTCAGAGGCTTGAGCCATCAGGCGCAATTTTCTGCGGTTCCCGGTGGTGACACCACCGGTGACACCATGGGCGGGCCGTTTTTCATGCCGATAAGCCGAATATCTCCTGTGACGCAGCAGGACAAGGTCAGCCTCCCACTCCCATCTGGATTGCAGAGGTGTTAGAAACTCCTTGGCGCAACTAGGCTCACTGAGGGGGTGGTATGTCCAAGATTTTCATCAATTACCGGCGGCATGATTCCCAAGGCTCCGCAGGGCGGCTTTTCGACTATCTGGAGGGGACCTTCGGCGCAGAGGCCATCCTGTTCGATGTCGACACGATGCGCTCAGGCCTCGATTTCCGGGAGCAGATCCGGGAATGGGTCGCACAAAGCGATATCATGCTGGTGGTTATTGGTCCGACCTGGTTGAGCCAGACGGATCCACGCAGCGGTGAGCGTCGTCTCGATAATCCGGAAGACGTTGTCCGGATGGAAATCCAGGCTGCCCTCGCGCGCGGCATCGTGGTCATTCCGGTTTTGGTCGAGGGGGCGCAGGTGCCAGCGGAACGCGACCTTCCCGGCGACATTGCGCCATTGGCCCGACGCAGCGCCTGGCGTCTTTCACCTCAGAGCTTTCGCCAGGATATACGGGGTCTCATTAGTGAACTCCGCGATCACCTGCGTGAAGCCGATGAGGCACGTCAGAATGCAGCACGCCGCGCTGAAGAGGAACGACGTCGCCGTCAGGAGGAAGATCGGGCCGCCGCTCGCGCGGACGCAGCCAGCCGCCCGGGCCTGTCGAGCGAGGAAGTTGCGAAGGCCGAGGAACTCGCGAACTGGGACTTCATCAAGGCCAATCCATCCATAGGCGATCTGCGCGATCACCTGGCACGCTTTCCTGACGGCGTGCTCGCCGACCAGGTGCGCCGCAGGCTGGACGCCATGGTCTGGGAAGAGACGGATACGTCCGACCGGGAGGCATTGCAGGCCTATCTGGAGGAGTTCCCGGGCGGAGACCACGCCAAGTCGGCGCGCGCGGCCCTGAATGAGATCGAGACCCGGACACAGGCGCAAGCGCAGGCGGCGGAGCGCGCGCGCCAGGAGGAGGTCGCCTGGAATGCGGTGAGGGACTCACGTGATCCGCAGACGATTGACGCGTTCCTCCGCGATTGGCCGGATGGTGTGCATGCAGAAGATGCACGCCGTTTGCGCCGCGCCCTGACGAGCGGGGGGTGGCGCTTTTGGCGTGTTGCCGGACAGGTTGCGGTAGGTGTGGCCCTGCTTGCCGGTGGGGTGGTTGGTTATCGCCATCTGGTTGATACCGGCTTCTTCGATCCGGAGCCGTTTTTCGAGATTGCCGAGGGGCAGGAGGCGAGGCCGTTGCCAAAGGACTGCCCTGACTGTCCGGAAATGATCGCGCTTCCTGGAGGACGCTTCACCATGGGCAGCCCCCGCAATGAGCGCGGCACGGACAGTGACGAGTTACCAATCCACGTGGTTGAAATCCAACCCTTTGCAATTGGAAAGTACGAGGTCACGTTCGCGGAATGGGATGCCTGTGCGGCGGATGGATATTGCCGCGTGGTGCCACGAGGCGGCTCCGATGATAATGATACGGACCGAGGCTGGGGCCGGGGCACGCGCCCGGTCATCGGGGTGTCCTGGAACGACATTACGGGTGAGAATGTTTCGGAGCGCGGGTTCATTGCCTGGCTGAATGCCAAGGTACCAGGCAGCCCCTACCGTCTGCTCACCGAGGCGGAATGGGAGTACGCGGCACGCGCTGGCACGACGACACGATATTCGTGGGGCGATGCAGGTCCGGAGTGTGATGAAAGCTCTAGGCGTGGAGCAAACTTCTGGGTGTGTGAGGATCGCCGCACCCGCCCGGTTGGATCGTTCCGGAATGCGGCCAATGCATTCGGCCTGTATGACATGCACGGCAATGTGTGGGAGTGGGTCGAGGATTGTTGGCACTCGAACTATGAGGATGCCCCGACGGACGGTTCTTCATGGTTGACAAATTGCGACTCATCCAATCGCGTTCTGCGCGGCGGGTCCTGGTACGACACTCCTCAGCTCCTCCGCTCCGCGTTCCGCAACAACAGCTCTCCTACCGTCCGAAGTAGCTTCGTCTACGGGTTTCGTGTTGCCAGAACG
>CAZVEE010000186.1:0-2983 GCA_964625525.1 uncultured Alphaproteobacteria bacterium
CCCATGCGGACCACTTCCATTTCGATATGGGTGCCTGGTCGACCTGCCGGTGACGGGCGGGCCGGATGCCCGCCACGCCGTTTAGAGTGCCGGGTGACCAGAGTGCGGGGCGATCAGAGTGCGGGGCGATTAATCGGTACCGCACTCACGGCCGCGACTGCCGTCCGGCGCCGTTCCCCCGCCCTCGCGGGCCGCCCGCGACGCGTGAGCGATGACAACGGGTTTCAGGCAAAGCCAGTGGATATCACTCTGTGTCCTGCTGGACCTCCGCCTTGAAGGCGTCTGTATCGGCGCCGAAGCGGGGGGGATCCTTGCGCACGGAGGCCGGCGTGGCCGAGAAGAAGACCGGGTGGCGCATGGTCCGGTAGGGGCCAGCCTCGGGATGCTCGCGCTCCTGGAAGAAATCCACGGATGTCAGGTGCTCGTCCTCAAGCACGTCCGCCATGGTGTTGTAGCGCATGGCCGGAATCTGCTCGGCCCCCAGAAGATCAAGCCATTCTTGGCTGGTCTTGCTGGAGGACACTTCACCGATGATGGCGTAAAGCTCACCAATGTGTTCCGTGCGCGCCTTATAGGTGGAAAAGCGCGGGTCGGCGAACACGTCCGGGCGCCCCCCTAAGCGGAAAAAGGTCTCCCACTGGCTGTCCGCATAGGGCACGATGGAGATAAAGCCGTCCTTGGTGGGGTAGGGGCGACGATGCTTGTTCACCGATCGGGTGTAAGCAAGGCGCCCATTGCCCGGAAGGAAGGTCTCCCCGTAGAGATTTTCCACCATGTTGAAGAATGTGAAACATTCCATCATCGGCACCTGGACGAATTGCGCCTCGCCCGTGCGTTCCCGATGATACAGCGCGGCGAGGGTGGCGTAGGTGGCAAACAGGCCCACCGTCTTATCGGCCACCAGGGAGGGCGCATATTGAGGGTCGCTGCCATCACGCAGGCGGAACAGATCCGCAAAGCCCGAGGCCGCCTGGATAAGGTCGTCATAGGCCTGACGGTGTTCATAGGCGCCGCCGGCGCCAAACCCGGCGCAGTGGACATAAATGATCCGTGGATTGATGGCCTTCACATCCGCGTAGCCAAGGCCAAGCCGCTCCATCCCCGCCATGCGCACATTGTGAAACAGCACATCGGAGTCCCGGATATGGGCTTCGAGCACGGCCCGATTCTCAGGCTTTGAGAGATCGAGATCGACACTGGTCTTGTTGCGGTTGAGAGCCGTGAAGATGGGGCCAAGGTCGCCTGTGGGAGAGTGACCCGCATAGCGCATGATATCGCCGGCCGGGCCGGAGCGGGCATTCTCGACTTTGATGACCTCCGCCCCCAGGTCGCCGAAAATCAAGGTTGCGAACGGTCCGAGCACGACCGTGGACAGATCGAGGACCTTCACGCCGGCGAGGGGGCCGGGCGCGCTCTGATCCTGGGGTGGGTTGGTCATGGGCGTCCTCCTGACGGTACGGGCATGTGGCCCTGGGGGATGGTTTCTTGCCCCCGGGCCGGGCGTCCAGGGGGGCGTTCAAACCATCATTCTACAGAAGGACTGTCCAGGACGTACCGGGAAAACGCCCCACGCACAAAACGCAAAACGCCCGGCCAAGTTGGCCGGGCGTTTTGAAAATCGTGGCTGTCGTCGCGTGGCAGGACCTCAGCCAAGGCGGCCGGGCAGATCCTTGATGGACTGCTGAATGAGATGTTTGTCGGCGGTGTCGTCCACACTGCCCTCCAGCACACGGCCGGCGGCGGCAACCGCGACTTCGGCCGCGGCGGCCCGCACTTCTGCGATGGCGTTTTCCTCCGCGCGCGAGATGCGATTTTCCGCAAGCGCCGTTCGGCGCGCCATCTGGGCCTCAATGGCGGCGCGGGTTTCCTCGGCGTAGCGCTTGGCTTCTTTCTCGGCCGCCTCAATGATTTCGTCGGCCTTGCGCTCGGCTTCTTTCTGCTGGCGCTGATAATTGGCCAGCATGGCCTGCGCGTCATCGCGAAGCTGACGGGCGTCGTTGATTTCCTTCTCAATCTCCTGCGAGCGCGTGTCGAGGGCATCGGTGACCATCTTCGGGACGCCGAGATAGATGAGAAGAGCCACAAAAAGCAGCAGCGCTACGGCCACCCAGAATGTCGGATCGGCAAACACGGGTCTGTCCCTTCTGCGTTCCGCCGCCGGTGGGGCAGGCGAGGTATCGTCACGGTCTCTGGCCCGTCAACGCGTGCGCCTCGCGGCGCGGGGGCCAGGAGCGAGTTATGCGGAGGCGCGGGTGTCGAGCTCGGCATCCACGGCGCTCGCGACGAGAGCATCCGGCACCGGACCACCGGCGCTCACCTTCGACAGGATCGAGTGGGTCAGCTCAACGGAGATGCCGCGAATATTGCCAAGCGCCGCTTGCTTGGCCTTTTCGATGTCGCCCTCGGCGGCCTTGAGTTTGGTGTCAAGCTCAGCTTCGGTCGTGCTGCGTAGCTCATCCATCTCGGCCTTGATGCGCTGGCGCGTCTCTTCAATGGTCTTGTTAGCCCGGGCACGCGCATCTTGCAGCGCCGTCTCATAGGCCTCGATCGCGTCTTCGGTCTGCTGCTGGTAATCCTTGGCCTGATCGAGATCGAGCGCGATCTTGTCCCGGCGCTCCTCAATCACGGTGGCGATTTTCGGCAGCGCGAAGCGTGCCATCATCACATACAGAAAGCCGAAGGTGATCGCGAGCCAGACGAGCTGGCTGACGAAAAGACTTTCTTCCGGCTTGAGCTGCGGCAGCCCTTTTTGCTCGCCGCCGTGGTCTGCGCCAACTTCCGAGTGGGTTCCGTCCGTCGGTTCGGCGGCGTTCGCGCCCGAGACGAGCTCGACGGAAAGCAAATCACGCATGGCCATGGTGTCGCGTCCTGCGTTTGGGAAAGTCCCGGTGATGAGAAAGCCTGCCCTGCCCTGGACCGCGCCCCGTGAAGCTCTCAGGAGCCCCGCCCTACCAACGCCCGACCCAAACCGGTGGGTGCGGCC
>CAZVEE010000187.1:0-2982 GCA_964625525.1 uncultured Alphaproteobacteria bacterium
GCGATTGGAAGGATGTGATGTGGGCGCTCTCAACCCGCATGGACCCGGTGCGCGACGTCACCCTGATCGAGAACACGCCGATCGACTATCTCGACTTCGCCTCCCCGGTCTCTGGACTTGGCGGCAAGATCGGCCTTGACGCCACCAACAAATGGCCCGGCGAAACCAACCGCGAATGGGGCCGCGTCTTAGCCATGAGCGCGGACGTGGCGGCGAAGGTGGACGCCATGTGGGGAGAGTTGGGATTGGGGTGACGGGCGTCGCCGCGTGGGGCTTGCGCCAAAGAAACAGCCTCGCCATGGGGTTCGAAGGCGGCGGCGCGTCTGCGGCCGTCGCCACCAACTTGATCGAGATCGCCAAGCTCAACGGCGTCGATCCCCAGGCATGGCTCACCCACGTCCTCGGGACCATCGCCGAGCACAAGATCTCTCGGATCGACGAGCCGCAGCCCTGGGGTAACGCACAGCATAGCAGAGCGTAACGACCTTCTCGCCCAACGCCAGGCGGTGTTTGGCGGGCGGATACGGCGGATACGGCGGATACGGCGGATACGGCGACAATCGTCCTTGAAGCCGACGGTTTTCGAAGATGTCCCACCTGACGAAGGCCCCTAAGGGCAGGTTTCATTGATATTCATGCTCGGCATTGACTCGAATGCGATCAACAGGCGGTCTTTCACCTCACAAACAGATTGCTCGGTGGTTGCAAAACTGCCGAACAATCCCCCGTATGGCTCTGTTGGCAGACGTGCCTCTTGGCTGCGCGCGGGCGCAGTTCTCACGGTCACGACAAGCCCTTCACCACGTTTATCAACTGCCTGCAAATGAAGTGCAAACACGCCAGCCGCGCCGCCATCACTTTCCGCCTCGCCTTTTAACCACGCCCCATAATAACGTCTGGCAAGCGCCGCTATTTTGTCCTCGTACATGGTCTCATCGTCAAATTTAAAAGACGAATGCATATAATCGAATTAAACTCGTTCATCATCATACAGAAAAATTGGAACACTAATGTCGCAGCGAATGATTTCATCCCTGCGATTGCACTTACCTGCTCGCAGGCGAACTTCTTTTTCAAGATGATCTGCGCTCGCAAAATCAAGTTGCGCCAACATTTGATTCACAAACCCTGGTTGATTGTAGGCGATCACGTGATATTGTGACACGTATGCATATGTCAGGTCGTTAAACTTTGCGCGTGCTTGAAACAATTCCAAATCATTTTTTTCCAACTCATTCCAAATTGGTCGCGCCCAGTATAAATTGCTCTGAAGGTAGTAATAACCTGGCCTTATTTCTTTATATGGATCAGCATTTATTTCTTGTGCGAGAAGTTTCGGGTACTCCGGCCAACCTCGCGTATCCACCCAATCCACCACAGACACTTTGTCTTTTGGCTCACATCCACACACCGCGAGTGTGATTGCAAGAGAGCCCATTGTTACGATCAACGTGTAAAAAAGGTTTGCGTTCATTTGAGATTTCTCCTAAAAATTATCGAGTTCGATCAAAATTATCGTCTTGTAAGTTTTGACTGTGCAGGCAAGCGCGCAAAGCCACAGCGTGCAAATTAGAACAAAAACCAGACCAAGCGAGCGTATATTTGAAAAACCTTCACCATTACGATTGACGCGCGAACACCATAAGGCCTTCATAGAAAAGAATTCGCGCAGGCGCAGCTATCGGGGCATATCATAGCGGGGAAATGGACGCTGTCATTCGTCTGATAGCGAGTCTTTGACGATCGCACGACTGACGATCACGAACCCTAGCAGAGATTCGAGACCGCCGCCTGCCGGATCCACCAACGCACCGATGTCGTGTCGTTCCGTCTCTTCAAGCTGGTGGGTGATAAGAAGAAGTCGCCGGTAGGCCGCGCGGCCTGGCACCGAGTAGAATTGCACCGTTCGCAAATCAAACGCCGGCTTCTGCCACGCGCTGGTAAGCGCACGGCACCAACCACCGGACGCTAACGGTTCCCAAGGCGGGGGCGCGACGGCGGCCGTCGCCACCACCTTGATCGAGATCGCCAAGCTCCACGGCGTCGATCCCCAGGCATGGCTCACCCACGTCCTCGGGACCATCGCCGAGCACAAGATCTCTCGGATCGACGAGCCGCAGCCCTGGGGTAACGCACAGCATAGCAGAGCGTAACGACCTTCTCGCCCAACGCCAGGCGGTGTTTGGCGGGCGGTTACCAGGTGGTGTTGGTCACTCACAAACCGCGCCTGAGCGCTCGGCCTCAATTCGGCCTGCGGGCCTTCCCAAGCGCGTGCGCCCGGTATATGCCGCCGCCAAACGCAAACCGCCTATCCCCCATCTCTCCCCAATTGCGGCGGTCGGTCGCACGCTTTCGGCTATCCGCCATGGATTGGGGGGATAAGTCTTGGAGGGCGGCGCACGTTCCGGGGCTCTCCTCGCGCCGCAAACGCTTCCGAGACGCCGCGAATGGCCCCGTCCCAGAGCCCCAAACCCCGGCATCGGCCCTTCTCGAAACCCACTGTGGCCCTGCTGTGATCCTGCTATGACCCGACTTGGGCCCGCCTGTCGCGCCGGCCCCCGACATGGACGCCGTCCTGACGGAGCCGGAAGGCGGGGGGCGGTCTCGCCATGGCTCCCACCATCAGATCTTGACGGCGCGTGCGAGGCGGTCAGGGTCGCATCAAAGTAGCCACATGAAAGTCCGCAACCTTGACCAAAGCATTCCTAACGGGCGCGTCCGGTTTCATCGCGAAACACATTCTCCGCGAGCTCTTGGACCGGGGCCATGAGGTCCGAGCCTCCGTGCGGTCCGAGAAACGCCAAGCCGAGCTTCAGGCTCTGTTTCCGAACGCGGCCATCGAGTTCGCCTTCCTCGATCTCGATCGCGATGAGGGCTGGGCCGAGGCCATGCATGGATGCGAGGTGTTGATCCACACCGCCTCGCACTTTCCCCTCGGCGATCCGAAAGACCCCCAAGAGCTGATCCGCCCGGCGGTCGACG
>CAZVEE010000188.1:0-2956 GCA_964625525.1 uncultured Alphaproteobacteria bacterium
GAAGGCCTGATCGAAGCGACGTTCTCCCGTGAGCGCAAGCAGGCGCTCTCCCGCGCCAATCTGGGGATCGAGAAGCTGCGCTATTTCATCCGCATGGCGAAGGATCTGCGCCTGATGGACCTGCGCCGCTATGAGTTCGCCGCCCGCGCGCTGGATGAGATCGGACGCCAGATCGGCGGCTGGCGGAAGGCCTCCCATGCCCCGTCAGCATAAGGACCTGTTCCCGCAGATTGCGAGTTTTCCAGCCTTGCTGCGCGCCTATCGCAAGGCCGTGAAGGGCAAGCGCGCCAAGCCCGGCGCGGCGGCCTTCACGGCGAACCTGGAAGGCGAAATCCTCCGCCTGGAGCGCGAACTTGATGCAGGCACATGGCGCCCCGGACGCTATGTGGAGATCGAGATCCGCGAGCCCAAGCGCCGCCTCGTCTCTGCCGCGCCCTTTCGCGACCGGGTGGTGCACCACGCCCTGTGCGCGGTGGTGGAGCCGATCTTCGAGCGCGGCTTCATCGCCCACAGCTTTGCCAACCGCAAGGGCAAGGGCACGCACAAGGGCATCGCGGCCTATGAACGCTATCGGGATCGCCATGCCCATGTGCTGCGCTGTGACATCTTCCGGTATTTCCCGTCCATCGATCATGTGCTGCTGAAGCGGATCTTCCGCCGCCGGATCGCCTGTACCCGGACGCTGGCGATCATGGACCGCATCGTGGACGGATCGAACCCGCAGGAGCCGGTGCACCTGCATTTTCCCGGCGATGACCTGCTCTCACCTTTGGAGCGGGCGCGTGGCCTGCCCATCGGCAATCTCAGCAGCCAGTTCTTTGCCAACCTCTATCTGGATGCCTTCGACCATTTCGTGACGGAGGTGCTGCGCGCGCCTTATGTGCGCTACGTGGATGACTTTGCGCTGTTCCATGACGATCCGGCCCGACTGGCGCTCTGGCGCACGCGGATTGTGGAGCATCTGGCGGGCCGCCGTTTGGCGCTCCATCCGCGCAAGACGGTCATTCAGCCCACGGCGCAGCCTGCCGCGTTTCTGGGCCTCCACCTCTCGCCCCAAGGCCGCCGCATGCCGGAGGAGGCCGTGCGACGCTTCCGGGGCCGCCTGCGGGGCATGCGTGACCGGGTGCGCGCTGGCACGCTCGGTCTTGACGACATGGCACTGCGGGTGAGCGCGTGGCGCGCCCATGCAGAGCATGCCGACACATGGCGGCTGCGCCATGCGATCTTCCAGCGGACCGGCACGCCCGGCCTGCTGAAAGCCTGACCTGTCCTCAAACATCCAATCGCGTTCTGCGCGGCGGGTCCTGGAACAACACTCCTCAGAACCTCCGCTCCGCGAACCGCAACAACAACACTCCAACCAACCGAAACAACAACAACGGGTTTCGTGTTGCCAGCACGCTTGCTGTCAGAGCCTGTGGGGCCAGGGCCTTGCCGGGTGCACATGAAGCGTTCAGGACCGGTCATGATGACAAGCCGCGCTAGAGCCAGGCGCGCGCACTCAAGCCTTCGCCCCCTGCCCTGGTATCCTGCGCGATACGGCAGGGGGCGGGGCACTCTCTACGCGCTCCCCCGGTCTGACCATGGTCAGACCCCGGTCAGAGGCTTGAGCGTTCAGGCGCGGTTTTCTGCGGTTCCCGGTGGTGACACCACCGGTGACACCATGGGCGGGCGGTGGTTTGCGAGCCGAATGGCCACGATCAGGCTCTGCATTCCCGGTTCGGCGATCCGACCAGCCTTATCCAAAGTTGAACACCAGCCCGCCTGACGGCATAGTTCGGGGGACGCGAGAGGGCAGCTTGGGGGCGGGTGATGGCGCAGATCTTTTTCAGCTACGCGAAGAAGGATCTTGAAGACGTGAGGCCGCTGATCGGGGCGGTGATCGCGGAAGGCTATGACGTGTGGTGGGATAACAATCTCAAGGCCGGAGACCAATGGACCGACGTGATTGAAGCCGAGTTGCGCAAGGCCAGCTGTGTGCTCGTGGTGTGGTCCAAAATTTCCGTGAAATCGCGATGGGTCAGGATGGAAGCGGACGAAGGCATTTCGAAGGGTGCGCTGGTTCCGGTGAGCCTTGATGGGGTGGCTCCGCCCTTCGGATATCGTGATGTCCAGGCGGCGGACCTTTCCGATTGGCAGGGCAGGCCCGACCATCCGGGGTGGCAAGCGGTGTTGCAAGGCCTCTCAAGCGCCGTGGGCAAGCCCGCCAATCGTCCTCAACAGAAGGCCGATGATGCGCCCTCACCCGCGGCCGCGCCGCCGCCAAAATCGACGCATGCAGACGCGCCGGACATGGTGCGCATCCCGCCGGGTACCTTCATCATGGGCTCCTCATCCAGTGAGGAGGGGCATGAGAAAGATGCTGAGCCGAGACATCCCGTCCAGATCAGCGTGCCGTTCGAGATGGGCAGGACCACCGTCACGCGCGGCCAGTTCCTGCAATTCGTTCTCGCGACCGGCCATGACATGGGCAACAGCGACTGGCTGGATCCGGGGTTTGCTCAGACGGATGATCATCCTGTTGTTTGTGTGAGTTGGCGTGATGCCGTCGCCTATTGCGAGTGGCTGAACACCAGTGGCGGACGGGGCTACCGCTTGCCATCGGAGACCGAGTGGGAGTATGCCTGTCGGGCAGGTACAACGAGCGCATATGCGTTCGGAGATAAGATCACCCATAAGGATGCCAATTTTGGAACGGAGGTCCGTTCGACGGTACCAGTGGACCGGTATCGCCCGAATGATTTCGGTCTGTATCAGATGCACGGCAATGTGTGGGAGTGGTGTGCAGATCATTGGCACAACAACTATGTTGGTGCGCCTACGGACGGATCTGCATGGTTGACAAATAACGACTCATCCCATCGCGTTCTGCGCGGCGGGTCCTGGTTCAACGCTCCTCAGTACCTCCGCTCCGCGTTCCGCATCAACAACTCTCCGTCCATCCGATACTTCAGCG
>CAZVEE010000189.1:0-2924 GCA_964625525.1 uncultured Alphaproteobacteria bacterium
CCCTAGCAGGTTGGTCAGCCACAGCCCCTGCTTGATGCCTTTGCGATCGCCATGCTCCAGCGCGTGGTGCGCCCAGGTCACGGTGGTGCCCGAGGTGAGCAGGATGAGCGTGTTCAGGAACGGCAAGTGCCAGGGATCGAACGTCTCAATACCTTCCGGCGGCCACTGCTGAAAGCCGTGATTCTCAGGAAACAGGGCCGCATTGAAATAGGCCCAGAACCAGGCCACGAAGAACATGACCTCCGACATGATGAAAAGCACGATGCCGTAGCGGTGGTGCAGTTGAACAACCGGAGTGTGGTGCCCCTGGCGTTCCTTTTCATCAATGACGTCGCTCCACCAGCCATACATGACGATGGCCATGCCGACCATGCCCGCGGCGAAGACATACCAACCGCCGCCGAACAGGTCCCGCCACCACATGACCAAGCCAACGGCGATGATGAACGCCGCGATAGAGCCCAAGAGCGGCCAGGGGCTCGGCTCCACCAGGTGATAGTCGTGTCCTTTGGCGTGCCCAGCCATCTGCCCTCGTCTCCTGACTCGTCGCCCGGCGCCCTTGGCGCGGATCGACCCCCAAATTCTGTCCGTATCGACAGCACAGGTCGTCTGCCGACTTCGTCCCCGCTGTGTGCCTCAAGCGCGCTGTGAATTCAACGGGCTTGGCATGCCACCGCCTTTGCGCTGGATCAACGCGTGAGCGCTGCTGTCTGCTGTGGATCGCCAGTGGCCGGGAAGAACGTATAGGACAGCGTCACGAGCGTCACCTCGTTCGCGTTCTGGTCGTCCACCAGGGCGGGATCCACGTAATAGGACACGGGCATGATCATGGATTCGCCCGGCTGGAGCGTCTGCTCGTTGAAACAGAAGCACTCGATTTTCTTGAAATGCACGCCGAGTTTGGCGGGGGCCACATTGTAAGTGGCGACCCCGGTCACCGGCTGATCGCTATGATTGGTTGCGCGGTAGAATGCCAGTCCGTTCTCGCCCAGGCGCACGGTCTGGGACGGCTGCATGGGCTCGAAATCCCACGGCAAACCACGGGCGATGTTTGAATCAAACCGCACCCGAATGGTGCGGTCGAGCACTTCGCTCGGGGCGATCTCGGCCACCTGGGTCGTGCCCCCATACCCGGTGATCCGGCAGAAGGCGTCATAGAGCGGCTTGGCGGCATAAGCCACGCCCAACATAATGCCCACGACCATGGCGCAGGCGATGGCCAGGCGCTCGTTCTTGCGCAGGCCACCGGACTTCGACTCGCCGGTTTGGGAGGCATGAGGCGTCGTCATCACAGTCTCCTCAAGGGTCCTAGAGCGGACGGTCGAGCACGTCGGGGCCAAGCTTGGTCAAGGTCACCACGAACACCAGGATCACGAAGGCCGCGAGCGCCCAGAATATCGCCACATTGCGCCCACGCCGCGCCTTCACGAAGGCGGCGGTCTCTTCGGCGGTCCAGGGACGCGGGGCAGCCGCCGGTTCAGCGGCCGCGAAATCCTGGCGCGCACGGTCGGCGCTGCTGAGATGATGGTCGGTCATGGCGGCCTCCTCGGGGCTAAAACCTTACAGGCTGACGAGCGGCGGTAATGGCGTGAGCCCCGCCACATGCTCGCCCGCCACCAGCAAGAACAGCAGGAAGAGATACAGAATGGAATAGGCGAAGAGGCGCCCGGCCGCGCGCTTCTGGGCCTGCGCATTGCGCGTGCGCCACAGCGCCACGGCAATGGCCAAAAACACCGCGCCCAGAACCACCGCACTGACCGTATAGACCAGGCCCACAAAGCCCAGCACGCAAGGCAGCAAAGTGACGGCGACCATGAGCACGGAGTAGAGCACGATCTGACGCTTTGTGGCGGCCTCCCCCGCCACGACGGGCAGCATCGGCACTTGCGCGCGGGCGTAATCCTCGGAGCGATTAAGCGCCAGGGCCCAGGAATGGGGCGGCGTCCACATGAAGATGATGAGGAACAGGACCAGAGCCTCAAGACCCACCGTGCCCGTCGCCGCCGCCCAGCCAATCACCGGTGGCAATGCTCCGGCAGCGCCACCAATCACGATGTTCTGGGACGTCCGGCGCTTTAGCCACATGGTGTAGAAAAGCACGTAATAGGCGATGGTCAAGGCAAGCAGCCCCGCCGCGAGCCAATGGATGAACAGACCCATGGCGGCCACGGAGGCCACCGCGAGAAACAAGCCAAAGCCCAGGGCGTCGTCGGGTTCCAGCACACCGCGCGGCACCGGGCGTGCCTGCGTGCGCTCCATGACCCGGTCGATATCGGCGTCGAACCACATATTGAGTGCGCCCGACGCGCCGGCCCCGATGGCGATGCACAACAACGCAGTGAAGGCCATGACCGGGTGCACCGGCGCGGGCGCCGCGATCAGGCCAACCAGACCGGTAAAGATGACGAGGGACATGACCCGCGGTTTCAGCAGCACGACATAGTCGGACCAAGTGGCCAAGGAGAGATCCCGGGCCCGGTCCAGAGAACCGGTGTCGGTCTGGGCCGTCGTTGCGTCTGTCACCTGAGGTCACCTCCTGAAAGGAGCCGGCCCCGCAAGAGAGATGCGGGGCCGGTCCGTGTCTGCTTGCTGCGCGGTCCGGCTTATTTGATCCGCGGCAGCTCGTTGAACTGGTGGAACGGCGGCGGCGAGGACAGGGTCCATTCCAATGTCGTCGCACCCTCACCCCACGGATTGGCTTCCGCTTTGCGCGAGCGCACCACCGCATCCACGATGCCGATAAGGAAGATCACCGTCCCGACAGCCGACATATAGGAGCCGTAGGACGAGATCTCATTCCAGGGCGCAAAGGCTTCCGGATAATCCACATAGCGGCGCGGCATGCCGTTGAGACCGAGGAAGTGCTGCGGGAAGAACAGGATGTTCACGCCGATGAACGTCACCCAGAAGTGCAGCTTGCCCCA
>CAZVEE010000190.1:0-2899 GCA_964625525.1 uncultured Alphaproteobacteria bacterium
ATCGGCGATTTTGGGGAGCCATTTTTGCTTCTGCTCTTCGGTCCCGCCGAGCAGGATCAGTTCCGCCGCGATTTCCGAGCGCGTCCCCAGCGAGCCCACGCCGATATAGCCGCGCGACAGCTCCTCTGAGACCACGCACATGGCGATCTTGCTCATGCCGAGCCCGCCATAGGCTTCCGGAATGGTCAGGCCGAACACGCCCAGATCCGCCATTTCCTGAATCAGGTTCAGCGGGATCAATTCATCCTTCAGGTGCCACTCATGGGCATAGGGCAGCACCTTGTCATCGGCGAAGCGGCGGAACTGCTCCCGGATCATTTCATCGGTTTCTTCGAGACCCGGATCACCGAAGCTCGCCGCGCCGACCTTCTCCACCAGCAACTCGGCCAGGCGCGCCTTGACCGCGCGGTCCGAGCCCTCCATGGCCATGTCCACCACGGCGCCGCTTTGGAAACGCGCCACATCCGTCACCGGGACGCCCAGATCGCGCAGGCGCACCATTTCGCCCTGGCTCATGGGCATGCCGCCCAGCATTTGCGACAGATAATCCGCGAAGCACGCCTGTAACAGCAATTGCTCGGTCTCGGTGAAGCGGCCCTCACCCTCCAGGCGGGTCGCCCAGTCATGCATCTGTGTCAGCGTATCCGCATAAACCCGCAGCCAAGCGAGGCCGTGCGCTTCGTGCTGGTGACGCTCCAACAGCGCCGGCGAAATCTTGCCGCCGTCGCTCACCATGGCCTTGACCGCCTGCGTCGCCGCGGCGAGCACATGCTGGCTAGCCTCGCTCGCTTCACGGGTTCGGCGCAGAAGATCGCTCATCACGAGGTCGGTCATGGCTCGTCAGGTCCTCAAGCAAGTTTGGGTTTGATCGCTCGGTTGTACGTCAATCGGCATAACGGAGTATAGACCGCGCCTCGCGCTGCGGCAGCAGCCCATCCCCCCCTTGCTGCGCGACCTCTAGACGCGCAAGAGCGAAACCAGCGGACCTAAAGAGGGTGCCATGACTGAGACTGTGATCAAAACCCCGCGCCTGGTGCTGCGCTCTTGGCGGGACAGTGATCTGGCGCCTTTCGCCGCCCTTAATGCCGATCCACGGGTGATGGCACCGCTGATGGGGGCGATATCCCGGGCCCGCTCTGACGCTCTCGCTCGGAGTATTCGCGACCACGAGGCTGAACACGGCTATACGCTCTGGGCCGTAGAGGTGCCGGATGAGGCCCCTTTTGTCGGCTTTGTGGGCCTGCGCTGGTTCACCGTGGATGTGCCATGTGCGCCGGCAGTAGAGATCGGCTGGCGCTTGGCTCGTGATCATTGGGGCAAGGGCTATGCGACCGAGGCCGCCCGCGCTGCCATGGCCGCTGCCTTCACCCGGTTCGGCCTCGATCATCTGATTTCCATCACGGCCCATATCAATGCGCGCAGCATCACCGTCATGCAGAAGCTGGGCATGAGCCGCGATCCGGGCGAAGATTTCGATCATCCCTTGGTCCCGGCGGATGATCCGCTGCACCGCCATCTTGTCATGCGCCGCACTCGCGAGGACTGGGCGCGCAACCACCACAAGGCCTGAGGCCCATGCGCATCACCATCCTCACGCTTGGCTCCCGCGGCGATGTTCAGCCCTATCTGGCGCTGGGCAAGGCGCTCGCCGCGCGGGGTCACGATGTGCAGCTTGGCGCGCCGGACAACTTTGCCGACTGGATCGCCGCGCATGGGCTCACGCCTGTGCCGCTGGGCATGGACATGGAGGCCATGCTCCAGACCCCAGAGGTGCGCGAGGCCCTGAACGGGGGCTGGTTCGCCATGGGCCGGGTCTGGCGCGAACATATGCTGCCCGCCGGCCGCGCCATGTTGGACGCCGGCTGGGAGGCCGCCCGCGAGGCTGATGTGATCCTGCATCATCCGAAAATCTTCGGCGCCGCCGATATGGCCGAAGCATCCGGCGCCCGGCTCATCCTGGCAACGCCGGTTCCCATGATCCCCACGGAAGATTTTCCGGTCTTGATGTGGACCGGTGATTATGGCGCCTGGCTCAATCGGCTCAGCTATCGCCTGCTGTCCTTTTCCCGCCTCGTCTATCGCTCCACGCTCGATACGTGGCGGGCAGAGCGTTTGGGCCTTGGCCCCGGCCCTCTCTTTCTGGCGCCTGCGACCGTGAACGATGCTCCGGCACCGAGCCTTACGGCCATCTCGCCCACTTTGGTGCCGCGTCCGGATGATTGGCCCGCCTGCGCCCACATGACCGGCTTTTGGTTCCTGGATGAGGGGACGAACTGGACGCCGGATGCCGATCTGGCGGCCTTCCTCGATGGGGGCGAGCCGCCCGTCTATATCGGCTTTGGCTCCATGACCAGCAAAGACCCCAAGGCCCTGACCGAGACCGTTCTGGCCGGTGTCCGCCGCGCAGGCGTGCGTGCGGTTCTCGCCGGTGGCTGGGGCGGTCTCACCACCAGCGATCATCTGAGTCCGGATTTGCGCAGCCGGGTCCATTTCATCGCGGGGGCTCCGCATGACGCCTTGTTTCCGCATATGCGCGCCGTCGTGCATCACGGCGGCGCCGGCACGGTGGCGGCGGGCCTGCGGGCGGGCCTGCCAACGCTCGTCTGCCCCCTGATGGCCGACCAGCCCTTCTGGGGCGCCCGCGTCGCGCGCATGGGCCTCGGCCCAGAGCCGATCCCTCAGAAAAAACTGACCCCAGAGCGTCTCGCCGCCGCCCTGATGGAGATCGGCGATACACCGCAAATGGCCGCCCGCGCCCGCACGGTCGGGCAGCGGATCCGTGCCGAAGACGGTATCCAGACGGCTATTGAGATCATTGAGGAGACTGAGCAGACCGCACCATGACCTCCCCCAAGGCCGCTTGATCAGCGTGATGGACACAACGTCCACGTGGATATCC
>CAZVEE010000191.1:0-2881 GCA_964625525.1 uncultured Alphaproteobacteria bacterium
TAAGACACTGGTGCCCTAGCCGGCCTTGGCGCCCTAGCCGGCCTTGGCGCCCTAGAGCCGTTTCAATGAAAACCAGATCATTGAAACGGCTCTCAGTCCTTACTTTGACGCGCTTTCCGGGCGGAAACCCGCACACACTTTTCCTGAAAGCGCTCTAGCTGGCCTCACACGATCCACCTGTCAGTGTCCGGCACACAGAGCGCATTCCACACGGTGGCTGTCGTGCACGCCCCCGGGCCACACACTCCTCCGCCATAAAACAAACGCCCCCTCCGACCCTCCCCCAAACCCGAGGGTTTGTGGCCACGCAGGGGATGTCTGTTCTCGCTCACGCGGCCGCGCTTTCCCCCTGCCGCTCAGCGCTCGCGATTGGCGGCATCGGCCTGCTGTTGGGCGATCAGATTGGCGATGCGCTCTTCTGCTTCTTCCGGGGTGAAGCCCAGCAGCGCCGCCATGGGGCTGACCGAGCCAGCCTGCCAGGAATGGGGCGGGCCGGCGGTCAGGCCACCATCCACCACATAGTGTTGGCCGGTCACAAAGAAGCTTTCATCGGAGGCCAGGAACAGCGCCATATTGGCGATGGCATCCGGTTTACCGGACACGGGCAGAGCCTGCATAAAGGGCGCAATGTCCTGCTCGATGCGGGCGGCGAGTTGGTCCGAGGAGGCCACGTCGAGGCCGACGCTGCGTCCGAAAATGGAGGTGGTGATGAGGCCGGGGCAAATAGCGTTTACGCGGATCTTGCGCTGCGCCAGTTCCATGGCCGCCACGTGAGAAAAATGCACCACCGCGGCTTTTGCCGCCGAATAGGCGAGCGGTCCCCAGCCGGCTTGCAGCCCGGCAATGGACGCGGTGTTGATGATGGACCCGCCCCCCCGGCGCTCCATATGGGGCACGGCGTATTTGGTCCCCGCCGCAACCGAGCGCACCAACAGATCAAAGGTCCAGTCCCAGGCCTCAAGGCTCACTTGATCAATGGTGCCCACCGCACCGCCTGAGCCCGCATTGTTGAACACGATATCAAGGCCGCCGAACCGCTCGACAGCGCCATCGATCAGCGCCTGGATCTCATCGGTACGGGTAACATCGCAGTGGCGATAGATCAGGCGGCCAGGAAAACGGGTTTCCAGCGCCGCGCCTTTCTCATCCTGAATGTCGCCCACCGCGACCATGGCACCTTCGGCCATGAAGCGGTCCACCGTGGCAAGGCCGATGCCGGAGCAGCCTCCCGTGATGACTGCCACTTTGTCCTTCACCTGCTCACCCACGCGCCCGCCTCCCGTTGTCATTGGTCTGGACCTATTCTAGGGCTGTTTTCCCGGGAACGGCAATCGCATGCGCCATCATGCACCCCACCCTGGGACTTTCACGGCATCCGCCGTCCCATGCGGCACCAGAAAGAGACTTGACCCCATGGGCAATGCCTCGCATGCCTAAGGTTGATGCAGCCTGAAGATCTACGAAGCCCGTACAGGTCGAGGACTCAGACGGATCGGATCAGGCCGTGGATCAGCAAAGGAAGGGGGCCTTCTTGGATCTAGATCTGGTTCTGTCCACCATTCTTTCACCGGTGGTGCTGTTTTTCGTGCTGGGATTGGCGGCGGCATTGGCACGCTCCGACATGTCGATCCCGGAAGCCTTCGCCAAAGGGCTGGTGATTTATCTGATGATGGCGATCGGCCTCAAAGGCGGGGTGGAGATGGCCAAGAACCCGCTGACCTGGGAGGTCGCGGGCGTCATGGGCGCGGGTATCCTATTGTCCTTTGCCTTGCCGCTCATCGCCTTTGCCCTCTTGCATCTGACCACCAAGCTGAACCGGATCGATGCGGCGGCCACGGCGGCCCATTACGGGTCCATTTCCATCGTGACCTTCGTCGCCGCGACCCAGGCCGTGCAGGACGCGGGCCTCGTCAGTTCCGGCTATCTCGTGGCGGTGGCCGCGCTCATGGAAACACCGGCGATCATCAGTGCACTGCTTCTGGTCGGGACCGCCTCACAGCGGGGTCAGGTCGCGGGCTCCCAGCAGGGCGAGATTATCCGGGAAGTGGCCCTGAATGCCTCGGTCGTGGTGCTGGTGGGGGCGCTGATCATCGGCTGGATCACGGGCGAGCAAGGCATGGCGCGGGTCGAATCCTTCTTCGTCACGCCGTTCCAGGGTGTTTT
This sequence comes from uncultured Alphaproteobacteria bacterium, assembly GCA_964625525.1. Lineage (GTDB taxonomy): Bacteria > Pseudomonadota > Alphaproteobacteria > JAJFIK01 > JAJFIK01 > CAZVEE01. Next base: position 2,164 of record CAZVEE010000191.1, read on the forward strand.
GTGCCTGTTCCTGCTGGATATGGGCCTTGCGGCCGGGCGAGGCCTGCGCCAGGGCTGGCGGGAGCTGAGCCCCGCCACGATTGCGTTTGGGATGTATATGCCGCTGATTTCCGCAGGCTGTGCAGGACTGGTCGTCTATTTGCTGGGCATGCCCGTCGGCGATGCGGCATTGTTGTTAACACTGTCGGCATCGGCCTCTTACATCGCCGTGCCGGCGGCCATGCGCTTGGCGCTCCCCAAGGCGCGGCCTTCCATCTATCTCACCTTGTCACTCGGAGTGACGTTCCCCTTCAATGTGACCCTGGGCATTCCGCTCTATATCTACCTGGCCCAACAAATCGCCGGATAAGCGAGGTACACGATGCATACCCGACACAGGCTCGAACTCATCGTGGAGCGCATGGCCCAGGCGCGGGCTTGCTCGATCCTGGAGGATGCCGGCGTCACCGGTTATACGGTGCTCAGCGCGCTGGCGGGCTATGGCAACGGCCAGCGCTGGCAGCGCGACCAGGACATCTCCCATGCCCGGGACATGGTGGTGATCATCTCTATCGGCGACGCCACCAAGATCGACACGGCCCTGGAGAACCTTCACCGCCTGTTGGATGACCACATCGGTGTGCTGAGCGTCGACGAAGTCCGCGTCCTGCGCCCGGACCGGTTCTAGAGCGCTTTCAGGAAAAGTGTGCGCGGTTTTCCGCCCGGAAAGCGCGCCAAA
>CAZVEE010000192.1:0-2822 GCA_964625525.1 uncultured Alphaproteobacteria bacterium
CCCCTGACCTCAGCAGTGCGATTGCTGCGCTCTCCCAACTGAGCTACGGCCCCGTCGTCTCGACAGAGAGGCAGCATCTAGGGGCAGGGGGAGGGGGCTGTCAAGCGGCGGAGGCCCGTGAAACCGGTCTGCGGCCCTAAGTTGGTTGTATCGGCGGCGCGGCGAGGCTACATCTCGAGGAAACCGGCCCGGCGAGGACTGCCCTATGATTGCGATTTTGCTGCTCATCGACACTATTCTGCGCCTCTACATGATCGTCATCATCGCCAGCGTGGTGATGAGTTGGCTGCTGAATTTCAACGTCGTGAACTACTACAACCCCGTTGTGCAGAAGATCTGGGACGTGCTGCAAGCTTTGACCCAGCCGGTGTTGCGGCCCTTACAGCGCTTCACCGTGATCGGCGGGTTGGACTTGTCGCCGCTTGTGGTGATTCTCGCCATCGTGTTTTTGCGAGATTTCATCCGTCACGATCTGATGGCGTTAGTGGTCTGACGGGCGCACGCCGATCTTGGGTCGCCCATGCCTGAGGAGGTGCCCTTCCGCATTACTGCTGAGGGCTTGCTGATCTATCTGCGGGTGACGCCGCGGGCGGCGCGTGATGCGGTCGCCGGAGCTGAACCCTGCGCGGACGGGCTGGTCCGGCTCAAGGTGCGTGTGCGCGCCGTGCCGGACAAGGGCGCGGCCAACATGGCTGTGCTGATGCTGCTGGCCAGGGCCTTGGGCCGTCCGAAATCATCCCTAACCCTTCAGGCGGGCGCCAGTGACCGTTCCAAAACCGTGCTGGCCGTTGGCGATGGCTTCGTGCTTGCCGACCGCCTCACCGCTTTGTTGGAGGAGTGATCATGACACAACCTCATGCGGCCACTGCCGCCGCCGACCGCATCGATGGTGCCGCCGTCGCCGAAGCCCTGCGCGGCCGTGTCGCCGACGCGGTCTCGCACCTTAAAGCGGCCCATGGGCTGACGCCTGGGCTTGCCGTGGTGCTGGTGGGCGAGGATCCGGCCAGCCAGGTCTATGTGCGCAACAAGGGCATCAAGACCCGGGACGCGGGGATGACGTCCGTGGAGCGGCGCCTGCCCGCTGAGACCCCGCAAGACGCGCTTCTGGAGGAGGTGCGCGCCCTCAATGCAGATCCGGCCATTCACGGCATTCTGGTGCAGATGCCCTTGCCGCCACAGATCGATGCCAGCGTGATCATGGATGCGATCGACCCGTCCAAGGATGTGGACGGTCTGGGGACGGTGAATACGGGCCTGCTCGCGCTCGGGCGCCCGGCATTGGTGCCGTGCACGCCGCAGGGCTCGCTGATGCTCATCAAACACCACCGGGGGCCGGATCTTTCGGGTCTTGATGCGGTGGTGGTCGGCCGCTCCATCCTGGTGGGCAAGCCCGTGGCGCAGCTCTTGGTCGCGCAGAACTGTACGGTCACCATCGCCCATTCGCGCACCCGTGATCTCGCGGCGTTGTGCGCGCGGGCGGATATTCTGGTTGCGGCGGTCGGCCGGCCACGGATGATCGGCGCGGATTGGATCAAGCCCGGCGCGACGGTGATTGATGTGGGCATCAACCGCATCGACGCGCCGGAGCGGGGCGAGGGCAAGACGCGGCTTGTGGGTGACGTGGACTTTGATAACGCGCAAGCGCTTGCTGGGGGTATCACGCCGGTGCCCGGCGGTGTCGGGCCTATGACCATCGCGTGCTTGTTGCGCAATACGGTTCTGGCGGCCTGCGGCCAGGCGGGTGTTCCGGTTCCGGATAGTCTGTAGATGGAAAAGGCTGGCTTGGATGCCCCTAAGGCCGAGTTGGTCTCAAGGGCTTCCAGGCAAGAAGCGCTGGGATGGGGGTCACGGCTTTAGCCGCGTGTCCCGGGTGCCCAGCAGGCGCAGGCGCAGCGCGTTGAGCTTAATAAAGCCTTCCGCATCACGCTGATCATAGACGCTGTCTTCCTCGAAGGTCACATGCGCTTCAGAGTAAAGGGAGAGAGCCGAGGAGCGGCCCTGCACTTGAACGCTGCCCTTGTAAAGGCGCAACATGACCTCGCCGGTCACGGCCTCCTGGCTACGATCGATCAGAGCCTGGAGCATGTCCCGCTCTGGCGCGAACCAAAAGCCATTATAAATCAGCTCCGCATAGCGCGGCATCAGCTCATCTTTCAGGTGCGCGGCACCCCGGTCGAGCGTCAGAGATTCCATGGCCCGGTGTGCGGTCAGCAAGATCGTACCGCCGGGCGTCTCGTAGATCCCGCGAGACTTCATGCCCACAAAGCGGTTTTCCACCAAATCAAGCCGGCCAATGCCATTGGCGCCTCCCAACTCGTTCAGTCGGGTGAGCAACGTCGCAGGCGAGAGGGCCTCGCCGTTGAGCGAGACTGGATCTCCGCGCTCAAAGCCGATAGTGATATCGGTCGGTGTGTCCGGCGCGGTTTCCGGGCTGACCGTCCGCTGAAAGACGAAATCAGGGGCTACGGTCGCCGGGTCTTCCAGTACTTTACCTTCTGATGACGTGTGCAGAAGATTTGCGTCTACCGAAAACGGTGCCTCGCCGCGCTTGTCCTTGGCGATGGGGATCTGATGCGCCTCGGCGAAATCAAGCAGTTTCTGTCGCGAACTCAGGTCCCATTCCCGCCATGGCGCGATCACGCGAATATGCGGGTTCAGGGCGTAATAGCCCAGTTCGAACCGCACCTGGTCATTCCCCTTGCCCGTGGCGCCGTGACAGACTGCGTCGGCACCGGTCTCTGCCGCGATTTCAATCTGCCGTTTGGCAATGAGCGGCCGGGCGATCGAGGTGCCGAGCAGATAGACACCCTCATAGACCGTAT
>CAZVEE010000193.1:0-2768 GCA_964625525.1 uncultured Alphaproteobacteria bacterium
CTGCGACCTTCAGGTTATGAGCCTGACGAGCTACCGGGCTGCTCCACCCCGCGTCGGTGATGCCAAGTCTGACGGCAGGCGTCAGGCCTGTGCATCGGGGCGCCTTGTACGGCGCACGGGACCGGCGCCAAAGCGAGAGTGGGACCATAAGGATCCGGGCTGGTCCGGTCAAGCAGAAGCCACGGGTTTTTCTGGACAATGAGCGTCGGCTCACGGGTCGCCAAGTCGTGGTGAGACAACGACTAGGGCGCCAACACCTATGAGGATCTGTCGCCGCGGCGTTTGCCGATCACCCGATCCGCTTCCATCTCAGCCAGAGCAGGGGCATGGGCCGCGTCCACCGCCTCCAGATCCGTCACAGAACTTGGACCGGCGGGTGGCCGCGGCGGCACAAAGCGGCTGGGCTCCCGCGTACCACTCGATCCAGTGCTGCGGGGCGCGAGATCCTTCTTGGGATCAAACTCCTCGCCCATATCGTCTTTGAACCGCTCCAACAGATTGTTGATGAATCCAGCCTCTCCCGCCGGTCCCCCATGGGGATGGGAGCGGCCGTAGAGCAACAAGCTGCGGAACACCGTATGCAAGACTTTGTGGCGCTCCAAAATCTCCCTGGAGCGGTCATAAGTGTGGGGCGCCAGCGTGCCTTTGGTGTCCACATAGATCTGAACTTCATCGATCACATGCTGGCGCGCCCGCAAGGCAATCTCATAGGCAAAACGAGAAATGCCATAGCCGATCGCCATAATCGCCACGGACGGCAGCGCCAAACCCCAGGACGTGATCGTCAACTTGGGGTCCCAGAGGGCGCTGGCAAAATGGACGACCGGCGCCCAAATCGCCGTCCAGACAGAACCATTTTCCGGCGAGAACAGGCCTTGATTGAGCGCGATGCCCAGATGCATGGCGAAGAACACAAGCACCGTCACCGCTGGCGCCATGGCCACAAAGAACCGCGGGCTAAAGAAGTTCGCCTCCAATGTGCCCCGCATTTTCACACCCACCATCACATGATGAATGCTGATGCGGTGCCAGCACTGAAAAGCACGCATACGCAAGCGTAGGAGACCGACCAGAGCGGCATTGGAACTGCTGGCGATACTGTGAATACCGTTGGAAAACCCGCGATTGTCCTGTTCGAACTTGTTGCAGACAGCATCGTCCACATAGCGTTCCAAGTTCACCTTGGCCCATTTGAGCTGCACGCGCAGAAACTCGTACCGCCACAACAACAAGCCCAGAATCGCCAGGATGGGCACGCCGAGAATGAGGCTCAAACGCACACCGTAATGGGGCCAAATGCCAAAATAGCCAGTGGCCTCCATGAGCGGCATAAACACGGCACTGTAGATGATCAGGCCCGTTGCGACCCAGAACACGACAACCAGACTTTCCGCGAACGGCGTCGTGATCAGGCCCAGATTTTCATCGACCGCGTCACGCTCCTCCACGATCTGGGCGAATTCTTTTTCCGGATTGTAGCTGTCCACCGGGTCATAGGGGGGTGTACGCCCGCTGCGCCGACCGCCGCCGCCTCGGCCCGGATCCTTGCCGCCGCCGTCCTTGCTCTTGCCGTCTTTGCCACCGCCGGCTTCAGCGGCGCGTTCATCGTCGGACGCGTCATCTTCGCTGTCGTCGTCATCATCGGACGCCTCGCCATCATCCATATCGGAAGCAGCGTCGTCCGGTTCGGTATCATCCTCGGTCTCCGGGGCGGGCGCAGTGTCATCGTCCGGCGCATCGCTTGCCTCGGTGACTAGGGAAGTCTCGTGATCGAGATCATCCTGAGCCATGACTGCCCCTTACCTCAGCTGCACGCCGGCCTTGGTCAGCATCCTGACCCGCCTGACCGGCCTGACCCGCGCGATCGTGACGGTTCCGGCCTGATCGTGGCCCCCACTGCCGATCCCCACACCGCATAAAAGCAAACGGCCCACGACACAGGCTGCGTGCATATTGCGTCGGCTTTGGGCCTGACGCGATGCCCGTCTGGCCTGCCGCCGCCCATCTTGCCTCCCGCCGATGTGGTACTCCTGACCATCGTCCAGCACCATCATTCACCTTCAGGACGCTCTGTCTCGCGATCGCCGCTTATTGTTGTGTATGGACATGTCGCCGTCTGGAAGGAAACCAACCAAGCGTTGCACGGTGTGAATCACTCTCCATGCCATAAGGATAATAGACGATATCCGCATAGGAAGAAATCACTGTCTTTGCGCCCATCAGATGGAGAAAAGCCCCGTTGAACCAACGCACTCCTTATCGCCTCCAAATTCAAAGCGAAGAACGAGACTTTCTCTTAAACAAGAACAAAATTAATGAATATCAATTAAGTATCGACCACCCAAATCTGACGAAAGCACTATAAAGCCATATTGGCGTCGCGGTTTATACTTATATTTTCGACGCAATATCTTATTATAAAAACATAGTGACGACAGATAGCCCCGATAGATCTGTTTTTTCCGTCCATCTCGGAAATTTTCATTCCGAAATGAGACATCCAGCACGGTCAATCCGTTGTACGCCCTTCTTTTAAGGCCACACGCGCATCAACACAATCAGTCCCATTGACACGTCAAAGGCGGCACGCGCCATTGTCGTGATGACCCCGACACAGGATAATTCGGAGATGACACGAATCGGCCTCCCTCTGCTGGAGCCTCTTTGCGACCTCTTGGCAGCGGGTGTTCTTATCCGAAGGTATTTTTAGGGCGGGTTTTGTTTGTGTCGGGGATTTTGTTCTGTGTTTTGTTCTGATGTGTGAGCCT
>CAZVEE010000194.1:0-2604 GCA_964625525.1 uncultured Alphaproteobacteria bacterium
ATAGTAATTGATTTAGCCGGACAGCACCCACTGCTCAACATAATTGGAGAATTCGCGGCCGTTACTGATCCGGTCTTCAAGGGCGCCTTCGCCGGAGACAGGCACACCGCCATTGGCCGGCAGGCCCGCCCGTTCAAAGGCGTCCGTTTGCGCAATCGCCGTGTCGAAGCGGATCACGGCATCACAGCATTCCTCGTCCGTTTCGCCGAAATCGCCGATGAACCGCATGGACAGCCGATCCGTCGGCTCCCAAAGCACCTGGGCGCGGACCTGGTAGCGGTCGCGGGTTCCGCTCTCACCGCCCAGGGTGCTGTTCAGGATGCCGTCGCGTCCGCGCACGGAGCCGGCCAGGCGGACCGCCAGTTCGTCCTGGATAAGCGGAATATTGACGCCCGCCTGGATCCGGTAGCTGTCCAGATTGCCGTAGCTGCCGATGCCGAAATACTCAACCTCGTTGAGATTGGGCCGGACCGACGAGATCACGAGAGCGCCCGCGGAGGTGTTGCGTCCGAACAGGGTGCCCTGGGGACCGCGCAGCACTTCGACCTGGCCCACATCGAGCAGATCGCCAAGCGCGATGCCCGGCCGGCTCTGGTAGACGCCGTCGATAAAGATGCCCACGGAGCTTTCCAGGCCGATATTGTTGCCCGTCGTACCGATGCCGCGCAGGCGGATGGTTGCGCCCTGGGATTCGGTCTGGGTCGTGTTCAGCGAGAAACTGGGGGCCAGAATACCAAGCTGAGAGATGTCGAAGACGCCGGCGCGCTCAATGCCTTCCTGGTTGAAGGCCGTCACGGAAATCGGCACGTCGATGGCGGACGTGTCTTCACGCTTGGTCGCCGTGATCACCATGCGCTCGGTGTCCGCGCGCGCGCGCTGGGTCTGCGGCTGGGTCTCTTCGGCTTCGGCGTCCTCGTCAGTCGTCGCCTCTTGGGCATGGACAGGCCCCGCGAGCGCGGCCGTGAGAGCCAGAACGGAAATCGACGTGGCCCAGAAGGGCACTGTCGGACGGTCTAATGACGCCATGGCAAAATCTCCCCAATGGTCGGTTCGTTGTTATGGTCTTGGCGCCCGTGTCTCCCCTCAATGTGACGTCCCACGGGCCGGACGGCACAGTCCCGACTTAAAAATGAACCAGTCTGGCGCATAAGCAAAGCGATTGCTCCAGAACGAGAATTCTAATTCTAGGGAATCGAAACGGCGCCAAACGCGCGAAAGACAAGGCGTCCTGCCTGTTTCAGCGATTTCAAGGGCCAAGATCACAAATTTGAGCACACCGTCCTGACACGCACAGCGTCCCAGTGCCGCGCAAATGTCAGCGTGTCCGGGCAAGACACGACACCGAGGGGTGGCTAGCGGTACAGCGACGGCCGCCATAGCGTGCCTCAACGCCAATAGGCTGCCTCATCGTCGGGCTGGCAGATTTCCACGGGTGCGATTTCAGCGCCGCGCGCCTGCCAGCAGTCGCCCGTGATGGCGCAATAGCAGGCCTGGGTGCTCAGCCCCCATCGTACCCTATCCAGGGCATTGAAGACCTCGGTGTTGTCCTCTGACTTATCGATGGAAAAAATCAGCACCCGGTCACCGGCGGGGATCACGCGCGGGGCGGCTGTATCTGTCAGTGTGCGGCCAATAGCCTTGACTTGGGCGTCTTTGGGCAAATCATCTAAAATCGATGAACAGCACTCTTTAAGGAGACCTTCCAGATCACGCAGCCTGCGTCCGTTCAAGGAGAGCGTGAAAGATTTCAGGATGAGCGGCCCGCCCCCCACATTGCGCATTATGAAATAGACGCGCGCGGACTGGTCCGTGTCGTCCACATTGCCGTGGGACACCTCGAAATAGGGCAGGGTGGCTGCCCGTACTTGGGCCTGCGCGGCGAGGGACTGCAAATAGGTGGCATAGAACGAAGCCGCCGAAATCAGCACGGCGGCACTGGCGAGGATGAGGTTCAGTGTTTCGCGCGAGAGTTTAAAGGTCACGGGTTTGCGTCTTTCTGCGAAATGAGAGTGCGGGGCGATGAGAGTGCCGGGCGAATAATTGGCACCGCGCTCAAAGCCGCGACCCCGGCGGGGCGCCGTCGCGCCGCCCCTACACAGAGCGCCCCCAAAGATTCGATTGGGGCGTGTGAGCGCAACAAAATCATAGCGGCGGTAAGCTTGACGCAGAGTGATCCGGATTTCTCGCCCGCTGCCATAACGCGACACGCTAGAGCCCATTCAATGATCTCCGAGTCATTGAATGGGCTCTAGCGTATTGATTTTGAGCGCTTTCCGGGCGGAAAACCGCATACACTTTTCCTGAAAGCGCTCTAACGAGAAACGCCGGGGCAGCAAGGCCCCGGCGCATCAGCAGCATTTCGATTGGTCTGCAGACAATCAGTAGCGGTAGTGTTCCGGCTTGAACGGACCGGTCTGGGCGATGCCCAGATATTCGGCCTGGTCGTCCGTGAGCTGCGTCAGGCGGGCATTCAGGCGCGCTAGATGCAGGGCGGCGACCTTTTCGTCCAGGTGCTTCGGCAGCACATAAACCTGACGGTCGTATTTCTTGTGGTTCTGCCACAGCTCGATCTGCGCCAGCACCTGGTTGGTGAAGGAGGCGCTC
>CAZVEE010000195.1:0-2506 GCA_964625525.1 uncultured Alphaproteobacteria bacterium
GAGGTCGCGCGGCACGGGAGGCCAGGTTAGGCGAGAGCGCGACCTCATTGAAGCCGGATTGAGCGAACCCGCGGGATGGAGGACGCGGTCTATGGGGATTGTGTTGGCGGCGCCTTGTCCGAGACGCCTGATGGGCCGCCGAGCATACCGTTTTCGATCGACCGACAGCGATTGGCGGGAGTGATTGCGAGTGGTTGAAGCACGTCGGGAGCCAGGAATCGAACGCGCTCCGCGCTGCTGCGTTGGTGGACCGGGTCGCAGCTGGGCTCAGGAATGAAGCCATCCCAGCGGGCGTTGGCGACGCTCGCGGGGAGTCCGGCCATGCTGTCGGAGCACGGGAGTGTCACGAGCTGTCGTCCCAGAACTGCGCTCGCTGAGGCATGAGAGGCGGCACGATGCCGGTGAGCATCATGGCGCCGCCACAGCAAGGGCATAGCCTGGATGGCGGCGGTGAGGCTTCGTCCTCAACTTCGTCGGCCGGTGCATCGTTCGCCCGCGCGCCGAGCAGCCTGCGGCAGAGGGCAAGCTTGGCGGCGCGATGGCCGTTGGCCAGGAAGCCATAGTGGCGGATGCGATGGAAACCGTCCGGCAGCGTGTGAAGCAGGAACCGGCGGATGAACTCGTCTGCCGCGAGGGTCATGACCTTCGAGCGCCCGTGGTGGCGGTAATCCTTCCAGCGGAAAGCCACATGATCGTTCGTAACGCCGACCAGGCGGGAGTTGGCAATCGCCACACGATGGGTGTAGCGGCCGAGATAGGCGAGCACCTGCTTCGGACCGCCGAAGGGCGGTTTGGCATAGACGATCCACTCGACCCGCCGCAGCTTGTCGAGGTGGTGGGCAAAGGCGGTTGGTTCGGCAAGCTCGGTGAGGTCTCCGAAGAATCCGAGGTGGCCCGCCGCGAACGCCGCGTCGAGTTCGCCGAGGAACAGCCGGCGGAAGAGGCGGGAGAGCACGCGCACCGGCAGGAAGAAGCCGGGCCGGCAGGCGACCCAGCGCGTGCCGTCGAGCGACGGCCCGCCGCCGGGCACGACACAATGGACATGCGGATGATGGTGCAGATTCTGGCCCCAGGTGTGAAGCACGGTGACGAGGCCGATCTCGGCGCCCAGATGCTTCGGGTCGGCGGCGATCCTGCGCAACGTCTCGGCCGCAGTCCGGAACAGGATGGCGTAAACCGTCTCCTTGTTCTGGAATGCGATCTCGGCCACCAGCGCCGGCAGGGTAAAAACGATATGGAAGTACGGCGCCATCAGCAGCTCGGTCTGCCGGGCCGCCAGCCATTCGGCGCGGGCTTGCCCCTGGCACTTCGGGCAGTGCCGGTTGCGGCAGGAGTTGTAGGCGATCCGGATCAGGCCGCAATCCGCACATTGCTCGGTATGGCCGCCGAGCGCTGCCGTCCGGCACAGCTCGATGGCGCTCATCACCCGCCGCTCGACACGTCCGAGATGGTCGGCCCGAGCCTGGCGATAGGCCTCGCCGTGGCGGCGGAAGATATCCGCCACCTCCAGTCCCGCTGACATCGCCGGAGGCTCAGGCGGGCGGGACCACCTCCAGCGTCAGCCGGTCGAGCGGGCTCGTTGTGCGCCGGATCAACCCGTTCGAGACCTTGGTGTAACGCGCCGTGCTCGACAGATTGGCATGACCCAGCAGCACTTGGATGATGCGGATATCGGTGCCGCTCTCCAGGAGATGGGTGGCAAAGCTGTGCCTCAGCGTGTGCACGGTGACGCGCTTGGCCAGGCCGGCCGCGGCACGGGCCGAGCGGCAGGCGGCATGCAGCACCTGGACGTCGATCGGCTTCGTCTCGTCGCGGCCGGGAAACAGCCAGTGCCTGGGCCGAGCCAGACGCCAGTAGGTGCGCAGGATACCCAGGAGTTGGGCCGACAGCATGACGGTGCGGTCCTTGCCGCCCTTGCCGTGCTCGACCCGGATGACCATCCGGACGCTGTCGATATCGGCGATCTTCAGGCCAACCGCTTCGGACGCGCGCAGCCCGGCCGCGTCCGCGGTCGTCAGCGCGGCACGGGTCTTCAGGCTCGGAACCGCCTCGAGAAAGCGCACGACTTCGTCGGCGTTCAGCACCACAGGCAGCTTCCGCGGCTCCCGTGCGTAGGGGATGCGCTCCGGGATCTCGCCGTGCCCGAGCGTGACACCGTAAAAGAACCGCAGCGCACAGACCGTCTGGTTCAGCGCCGGCCACGAAATGCCGGTCGACACCAGATGGACCTGGAAGGCACGCACATCGTCAAGACCCAGTCGGTCCGGCGAGCGGCCAAAATAACGGCTGAACTTGGAGACGGCATGAAGGTACGATCGTTGCGTCGCCGGCGACAGATTGCGGACGGTCATGTCCTCGATCATACGCCGGCGCAGAGGGCTCATCTCGGCCATCGGGGTGCTCCTGTCTCAAGGATTGGGCCTCAACAACCACAATCCTCTCAGACAGGAGCCCTTCCCTCCATCCGCTCACCCCACTCCCGCGCCAGCGGGTTCGTTCAATCCCC
>CAZVEE010000196.1:0-2485 GCA_964625525.1 uncultured Alphaproteobacteria bacterium
TCACCCGTTTGATGTCGTTCTGCACCAGGCCGATGGACGCGGCGAACACCGCCGTAATCGCGCCGATGACCGTCACCACCATGGCCGCATCCGGCGCCGCGTCGAACATTGGCGCCAGACGGCAAACCAAGAACACGCCCGCGGTCACCATGGTGGCGGCGTGGATGAGCGCGGAGACCGGCGTCGGGCCTTCCATCGCGTCGGGCAACCAAGTGTGCAGCAGGAACTGGGCCGATTTGCCCATGGCGCCCAGGAAGAACAGCAGACACAAGGTCGTCAGCACATCCACCTGATAGCCCAGGAACGAGAAGGTCTGGCCCGCCATCTCCGGCACCATGGCGAACACGGTGTCGAACTCCAGCGAACCGAAGACATAGAACGTTCCGAAGATCCCGAGCAAATACCCGAAATCCCCCACCCGGTTCACCACAAAGGCTTTGATAGCAGCGGCATTGGCCGAGGGCTTGGTGTACCAGAAGCCGATCAGCAAATAGGACGCAAGGCCCACGCCTTCCCAGCCGAAGAACATCTGCACGAAGTTATCGGCCGTCACCAGCATCAGCATGGCGAAGGTGAACAGCGACAGGTAGGAGAAGAACCGCGAGCGCGCCGGATCCTCGTGCATATAGCCGATGGAATAGATATGGACGAGCGAGGACACGCCGTTGATGACCACCAACATGGTCACTGTCAGGCTGTCCACCCGGATCGCCCAATCCACTTGCAGCGCGCCGGAATCCAGAAAGGTCCACAGCAGGTACTTGGTTTGCTCCGGCGGCGCGCTGGCCAGCGCCACGTCCACGAAGGCCACGACCGACAGGACGGCGGCGATCACCATAAACAGGCTGGTGATGATCTCTGAGGGGCGCGCGCCGATGACCGAGCCGAAAAGGCCCGCGATGATGGCGCCGAGCAGCGGCAGAAGAAGGATGGCCTCATACATCGCGTGTGCCTCAGCCCTTCATCATGGACACATCGTCGACAGCGATGGTGCCGCGGTTGCGGAAGTAAATGACGAGAATGGCGAGGCCGATGGCGGCCTCGGCGGCGGCCACGGTCAGCACCAGAAGCGCGAAGATCTGGCCGACCAGATCCCCGAGCGCTGCGGAAAAGGCCACCAGATTGATGTTGACCGCGAGCAGGATCAGCTCAATGGACATGAGCAGGATGATGACGTTCCTGCGGTTCAGGAAGATCCCGAAAATGCCGATCGTGAACAGGATGGCCGCCACGGTCAGGTAATGGCCTAGTCCGATTTCCATGTCTTATCCGCCTCGGTCTCTCACCCGTTCCGGGGTCTTGCCTGCGTCCCGCGCCGCGCCGTGGAGCGCGGGTACGGTCCCGCTTAAATGCCTTCGCCCGGCTTGATCGTCTTCAGTTCCACCGCCTTCTCGCGCGCCACCTGGTCCGGCACGCTTTGGCGCTTCACGCCTTCGCGCTCGCGCAACGTCAGCACGATGGCGCCCACCATGGCGACGAGCAGCACCAGGCCCGCAAGTTGGAACAGGTGCACATAATCCGTGTAGAGCACGCGCCCGATGGCCTCGATATTGGAGACCTCGCCGCCCGGGATCGGCTGGGCCACGGCGGCCCCGGCCATGATCGGTTCCCCCCAGGCGAAGACCACGATCACCAGCTCGGCGAGCAGCACCAAACCAATGAGCAAGCCGAGCGGCACATAGCGCCGCGCGCCCTGGCGCAGCTCCACGAAATCCACATCGAGCATCATCACCACGAACAGGAACAGCACCGCCACCGCGCCCACATAGACGACCACTAGGATCAGCGCCAAAAACTCCGCGCCCATGAGCAGAAACAGCCCGGCGGCGTTGAAAAAGGCGAGGATCAGGAACAGCACCGAGTGCACCGGATTGCGCGCGGTGATGACCCGCAGCGCCGAGAAAATCAGCACCCCGGACAGAATGTAAAAAGCGGCCGTAGCAGCCATGGAGGTGGCCCCGTTTCGAGAAGTGACCCCGCCGTTTCATGGCCCCCAGGAGCAGATCGGTCCCGGCTTTGGTCCGGTGCCCGTGCTCTTGGGCCGCCCCCGCCTGGGATCCCCACCGGCGGTGTGCGGTGCACAAAACGGCATCATGTTGTGGCGCACCTTAGTCCCTTGCGCCGGATTGTCCAGCCGTGCCCGGCCGCCCTAGCGATAGGGCGCGTCGAGTTCCAGATTGCGAGCGATTTCCCGCTCCCACCGGTCTCCGTTATCAAGCAGTTTCTGCTTGTCGTAGAGCAGTTCCTCGCGGGTCTCGGTGGCGAATTCGAAGTTCGGCCCTTCCACGATGGCATCCACCGGGCAGGCCTCCTCACAGAAGCCGCAATAAATGCACTTCACCATATCGCTGTCGTAGCGGGTGGGGCGGCGGGAGCCGTCGGCACGCGGTTCGGCCTCGATGGTGATGGCCTGCGCGGGGCAGATGGCCTCGCAGAGTTTACAGGCGATGCAGCGCTCTTCGCCGTTGGGATAGCGGCGCAGGGC
>CAZVEE010000197.1:0-2316 GCA_964625525.1 uncultured Alphaproteobacteria bacterium
GGGCACATTGGCCATCAGGTAATAGCGCCAGTAATCCGCCGGCAGAAGATCAAGCGCCTGATCCATGAAGATCCCGCGCTTCTGGCTGGTGGAGAACTTGCCGCCGTAATAGGTCAGCCAGTTAAAGCCCTTGAGCTGATCCACCTGCTTCCACGGCTCGCCCGACCCCATCAGCATGGCCGGGAAAATGATGGCGTGGAACACCACATTATCCTTGCCCATGAACTGCACATAGGTGACATCCTCAGCGCCTTTATCGGTACGCCACCAGGATTCCCAGTCGCGGGTCTCGCTGTCGGGGGCCGCGTCGGCCCATTCCTTGGTCGCGCCGATATAGCCAATGGGCGCGTCGAACCACACATAGAACACCTTAGACAGATACTCCGCCCACTTATCATCATGGGCGACGGGCACGCCCCATTGAAGATCGCGGGTGATGCCCCGGTCTTCCAGGCCCTCATCCAGCCATTTATAGGCGATAGACGTGACCAGATGCGGCCAGGCGCTCTTGTGCGCATCGATAAAGGCGCGCAGACGCTCGGCCATCTGCGACAGGCGCAAATAGAGATGCTTGGTCTCGCGCACTTCCACATCGCTCGATCCGGAAATGGCCGAGCGCGGCTCGATCAAATCGGTCGGGTCGAGCACTTTGGTGCAGTTCTCACACTGATCACCGCGCGCCCGGTCGTAGCCGCAATGGGGACACGTACCGATGATATAGCGGTCCGGCAGAAAGCGTTCATCCGCATTCGAATAAACCTGCGCGATGGAGCGCTCATCAATCAGGCCCGCATCATCCAGGCGATCGGCCAGATGCTGGGTCAGCGCATGGGTCTGGGGGCGTGCAGTGCGGCCGAAATGATCCCAGGAGAGGCCGAAGCGCTCGCCCAGAGTCTTTTGGATCTCGTGTTGCTCGGCGCAGAATGCCGCCACGTCCTGGCCCGCTTCCGCCGCCGCCAGTTCCGCCGGCGTGCCGTGCTCATCGGTGGCGCAGATCGCCAGCACCTCGTGCCCGCGCGCCCGCATGAACCGCGCATACACATCCGCCGGCAGCATGGAGCCGACCAGATTACCCAGATGCTTGACGCCGTTGATGTAAGGCAGGGCGCTGGTGATGAGAATGCGGGCCATGGACGATGCGCCCTCCGCTAAAGGGTTCACAAATCAGGTGAGAGGCTGACAGGTAGTCGCGCCGCGCGGCCTTGGCAAGAGCCGGGCCTGGGCAGGGGCGCGCGGGCGTCAGAGATCGCGGACAGAGAGAAGGTCCAGCAGCAGCCAAGCGGCCGCCGCCACGGCCAGGGCATGGAAAATCGCCGCCTCCAGCAGCAGCGGATGGCCGCCGCGCCCCCAGATCCGCTTCAGCCACAGCCCCAGCGCCAGCCCCAAACCGCCGAAGCCCCCATGGATCCCCAGCACGATCCGCCAGTCGAGCACGGCATAAGACGCGATCAACAGCCCTGTCCCGGCCGCCACGGCCACGACCGCAACGCCCAAAAACACCCGGCCGAGCCAGAGCCCGCCGCCGCGCGTGGGATCGGGGCCCGCGTCGAACAGCAAGCGCCCACCCGTGACACCCAGTCCGAGCATCACGCCCGCCACCATCATCGCAAGCGGCAAAGTGGGCGCAACGCTGGTCATCAGGGCCTCCGGCGGGCTGGGGTCGTCGGGCGCGACCTTTTGGGCTCGGGCCAGACCCTAAAGCGCCCGCCCCGGCTCGCCAACTGCAAATACGCCTTAAACGCGGATCGCCCGCGCGGCATACGCCTCAAAGGCGCGCCGGCTCCCGCTCTTGCTCCCCCCGCGCCAAGCAGGTACACCGGGCCTATCGCAAAGCCGGTCTAGCTCAGATGGTAGAGCATCTGATTTGTAATCAGAGGGCCGGGGGTTCGAGTCCCTCGACCGGCACCACTCTTTTCAAGGGCTTAGCCGCTTTGCCCGTCGCGTTCCTGGTCAAGAGTCGACCGTTGGGTTCCAATTTGGGGTCCAGAGAACGCCAATCGCATGGCTTCCCGCCTGAAATTCTCGCGGCCGATACGCAATCACTGAGTTCTCGATTGGGTTGGAACCGCGACCCTCCATGTCGCCTATGCGTGAGTCCCGCCACATGACCGAGATGTCCCTCGACTTCGGCTTCTCTCCAAATCGGCTTGACATTGACGCTGGCGAGATATCCATCCGGACTTTGCCTGACCACGAGACCGTGGTTGCCGATGTCAAAAAGGAGGAGTGGATTGACCGTGACGAGTTCTATGCACCTCTTCATCCGTCAAGAAATCTTGGAACAAATGATGGTCGTGAACAACCTTACTCAGCACG
>CAZVEE010000198.1:0-2313 GCA_964625525.1 uncultured Alphaproteobacteria bacterium
CCCTTCGAGTGGCTCCTGCGACGGATCACGTATGCCCGTCTCGGGACATGACGCCTGATGTTCTGCCGGCGAAGTCAGGGCGACGCCGCGATGGCGGCGGCCAGCAATTCGGCCATCACCGAAGAGCCCTTGACCGACGGATGGACCCGGTCCGCATCGTAGAACGACATGTCCGCCGGATCGATCGCCTGATGCGCCGGCACGAGGGTCACACCCTCCATCGCATCCAGCCTGTCCGCCAGCATCCGAAGATCGGCAACGCAACCAGAAAAGTCGTTCCCCCCGACGGGCGGGTCCGGATAGCCCAGCACGAAGACCTGGGTGCCATCCGCTACGACATCGCTCAGGAACTCGCCAAATGCGCCGCCCCCGTCTTGGGTCAGCAGCCTGTCGACCTCTTCGGCGCAGCCTTGGCGGCACCCGCACCTCTCACCCAGATCATTGCCGCCGCCCGTCATAACGACGATATCGGGCCTGTCACCGCCCAGCTGCGCCCGGATATCGAGCCCTTGTGTGCGATTCCAGAACCCGGTGCGGACCTGCGAACCGGAAAGGGACCGGTCATCGACGGGAACGCCCAATTTCCGCGACAGCTGGGCCGGGATCGACTGCGCGCCGTTCCAGTACATGATACTGTCACCGATGGATATGATGTCCTGTGCCTGCACCGGCGCGGCCAGCAAGAGGGAAAGGGTCAGCGCGGCAGAGCGAATGATCATGAAAGCCTCCGTTGGCAAATGTTGATGGGTCGCCATCCCGCAGCATGACAGGACAATGTGCGTTTCATCTCTCGACTCCTTTGCAGGCGCCCAGGCCTCGCGCGGGATCACTCCGGCCACCTACTCCTGCACGACAGGCCGCAAGCGCGTCCCGTCCCCCAGCAAGCCGACACCGCATTCCCGGGCAGGCCGCAGGCAATTCTCGACGATCATGGCCATGATCTCCGGATCCCAGCCGTTCATCCAGTCGGCGTGCAGGCTCACCCCCGGCGCGATGGCATCGGGCCGGTCCGAGGAGAAACGCCAGGTTGCAGGTGAACCGGTCTCGGCGGTCACGTAGATCGCAAAGTTGTAGGAGATTTCAGGAATGGCCACCGGGTGCGAGGCCGGGCAGGCGCCGGTTCCCGCCACCGGCGGCTCGGCCCTGCTCGGATAGGCCATGTGGCTGCGGTGATCCGGCGCGGAGAGGGTCTGCCCGTCCCAGCATTGCGGGAAGACCACGCGCACCTCGAGCAGGTCGTCCTCGGGACAGTCCGGCAGGGTGTCGACATGATCGAGCGGATCGCCGGGATCGAACCACCTGCGCTCGGGGTGCCAGCTCGCGCAGCGGAACCTGACCACATGCGTCCCCTGTGGCGCGGTCGCATGGGCATCCCCGGCGATCATCCGAAGGCCCTCCGGTGGCGGCACGATTGCCGAGGCCGGCACATGATAGCCGGTCTTGTAGTAGAAGAGCGGCTCGACATATTCGATCCGCTCACCGCGCCCGTCGTAGAGCGCAGGCACCCAATAGGCGGACCGATTGAGCGTGCCGCCGTCACAGGTCGTGCGACCCGCGGCGTTCAGGTCCGCCACGGTGGTGTGCGCGTCGACGCCTGGATTACCGAAGAACACGTGGTGATGCGCTGCACCCGGCTGTCCGGGAAACACCAGCGGGTCGTCATGGCTGGTGTGGGACTCGAGGCAATGCGTGCGGAACGCGCCGCTTCCATCTTCCCGGTCATCGACAATGTCGTTTCCGGGGACGAGACCGGTTTGGGCTATGTCCCCGAAGGCGGGCGAATGGCTCAAGATTGCAGAGACCACGGTGGCCACGGCGATGGCCCCTATGCCGGGCCTGAGCTTTCGGGATGATCGTTTCATGTCCTGGTCTCCAGTGGTCAAGCTCAACGTCCCCCAACACGTCCGGATCAACTGCGCTGTCGTCGCCGCGTGCGGGTCCGAAGGGTCCATGGCCGGGCGCGGTCCTGTACAACCATTCTCATGACACCGGATATGTCCACGATTCGCGCGCACGGCCGAATGACAACCTGGGCCACGCGCCTTGCAGCGGGCGTGATCTGCGCCTGTGCGTCCTGCGTCACCGCACAGGAGCATCGCACGCTGTCGGCGGAATATGCCGACATGACGCCGCGCATGACGCCCGAGAAGTGGCATCTGCACGATCCGTCGGCGATCGTCACGCTGGACGGCTGGCAGATCGTGATCGTGACAGGCAAGGAGAACGCCGATGGCTATCACTGCGGGCTGGAAAGCTGGCGGCGCGCCGATGACACGGCCCCATGGCAGCCGCATCTCTGCCTGTTCCGGGACA
>CAZVEE010000199.1:0-2286 GCA_964625525.1 uncultured Alphaproteobacteria bacterium
GTTGAAGCAGATCCGCGAGGCAAGGGCGACAAGGCAGTCAATCTGTCAGTTGTTGACTAATCAAACACCTTTGGGTGAACGGCTGACTCAGCCGGCTTCTGTTGCTTTTGCAAAAGAGGCCGGCGCCTGCCTCCGCCTCCGTCTAACGGCAGGTGACGGACATGACGCGGATCGATGAGGCGTTCGGGATCGAAGCAGCTTTAGCCACGAAATGGCCCGACCTCCCGAAATCCTAGCTGCCTCGTCATCATTGCAGAAAACAAATCTATTTTTGATATTGCGATAGGCCTTTCAGTACCCATTTCTACGTGTGGAGATCGCGAGATGATCCGCTCACCCCTCAGCACTTGCGCCACCGACGCTTGGATGTGCTGAACGCTCTCTCCGCACAAGTCCGGGCCGGCTTGATGTGCGTGCTCGTAAGGCGCGGTGGAAGGACACTTTATCAATGACAAACCCACTTGCGCTCGCGGCCTCGGCCCGCATCGGCGCGGTTCTTCTGGCTATCCTGGCCGGATCTGGACTCGTCTCAACTTCCGCCCAACAAACTCCCGAGCTGATCCCGGCAAATGCGCAGAAAGAGCGTTTTGGTGATGGCTGGGAGTGTAAGCTTGGCTTTCGCGAGCAAAATGGCGCCTGTGTCGCTGTGATTATTCCAGAGAACGCCTACGCCACGAATCAACCCTTTGGTCGTGGATGGGAATGTTTACATGGTTTTGAGCAGAGAGACGGCGCGTGTTTGGCTGTTGCGGTGCCCCCTGACGCCTATCTCAATTCACGCGGAGATGGCTGGCGGTGCAATCGCGGCTTTCAGTCAGTAGGAGAAAGCTGTGTCATCATTGCCGTGCCCGCAAAAGGCTTTCTCAGCGAGAACGCGTCGAGCTTGGGCTGGGAGTGTGAACGCGGCTATCGCGCGACGGGTGATTTATGCCTGGCGATACCCGTGCCACAGAATGGCTATTTGACTGACAGTTCCTTTGGAGCAGGTTGGGCTTGTGAACGCGGCTACCGCGCTGAAGGCGGCTCGTGTGTCGCGATCCAAGTGCCGAACAATGGATTTTTGAGTAGCAAAGCCCGCAATCGCGGCTGGGCTTGCGAGCGTGGTTATCGCGCTGAAGGCGACACTTGCGCCGCCATCGATCTTCCGAAACACGCCCATCTGGATTTTTCCGGAAATGACTGGGAATGCGGCCGTCCCTATCGTCGTAATGGTGAGCGCTGCGTGCTGCGATAAATACGCGCTGCCCGAGCTTGTCCGATCGTAGGAAGATCGGCCTCTTGCCCAAGTAGGAGTTTGATGTTGATCGTTGGCCAACTGTGACAAAGGCAACTGATGATCGTAATAGCGCCTCCGGCCCACAAGCCGATGGGGGTACATCAGTGAATGAAGAACGCAAAAGCTGGGACGTGCCAAAACAACGCCAGTGCTTGCGGTGCCGGACCACTTTTCAAAGCGAATGGTCGGGTGAGCGTATTTGCCGACGCTGCAAAAATAGCGGCGGCTGGCGGTCTGGAAAGGTGGAGGTGTCCCCTAGCAGCAAGCGCCGAAGTTATTGAGGGCACACGTGTGATAGAACCACTCTTGATGACGACGGTCCGCGTCCGAACCTCTCAAGGCTCCCAACCTTTGACGAACGCAAGCGGCTTCTTTTTTGAGCGCGATGGGCGGCTTCATCTGGTCACATCGCGCCACGTCGTGCGCGACCCTGAAAGTGGTCACAATCCCGATTGCGTCGAGATTGAGGTCCATACTGCTGCTGACGATTTGGGACAATCGAGCGGCTTCTCGATACCGTTGTATCGCGACGGAGAAAGTGTGTGGCGCGACGCTAGCGACACCGACGGACTTGTCGATGTGGCGGTCATAGACATCGACAAACAGGCGCTTCCTTCAACAGTCGTCTTGCAGGCTTTCACCCCGGACAGCTTATTGACCGCGGATCGATATGTGGACATCGGCGCCACCCTGCTGGCCGTTGGATACCCACTCGGTTTTGAGGATGCGCTACATCATCTTCCCGTGGTGCGGCAGGCGACGCTCGCCTCGTCCTTCGGCTTGCGCTTTCAGGGAAAAGGCTACTTCCTCATTGACGCCCGAACGCATCGCGGAATTAGCGGCGCCCCAGTGGTTATGCGCGACGCTAGCGTGGATCCCCGGGTTTCGCTCCCGTGGCGGCTTCTAGGCGTTCATTCCTCGCGCCTTGAGTCAAGTTCGCGCGACCCGCACATCGACGAGACCCTCGGGCTGAATGCGGTCTGGTATGCCGACGTGCTCATGACATTGAC
>CAZVEE010000200.1:0-2249 GCA_964625525.1 uncultured Alphaproteobacteria bacterium
TTGAGTGGCGGATGCCTTCGATCATGGAGGCGTGGTTGCAGGAATCGGACAGGATGACGCAGCCGGGCACTTTGGAGGCCAGGGTGCTGAGGGACGCCCAGTTCGACACATAGCCCGACGTGAAGAGGAGAGCGTCTTCCTTGCCGTGCAGATCCGCGAGCTCCTTCTCAAGCAGCACGTGATAGTGGTTCGTGCCGGAGATGTTGCGCGTGCCGCCTGCGCCGGCGCCGCATTTGTCGAGCGCCTCGCGCATGGCCTCAAGCACCGCCGGATGCTGGCCCATGCCCAGGTAATCATTCGAGCACCAGACCGTGACCTCCCGCGGATCGCCGCCATGGTGGTGGGTGGCTCGGGGAAACTGCCCGGCCTTGCGCTCCAGGTCGGCAAAGACGCGATAGCGGCCTTCTTCTTTCAAGCCGTCGAGCGCGTCGCGAAAAAAGGTTTCAAAATCCATCGGTGCCTCCCTATGAGCTAACCGGTCCGGATGACGGGCGGTGCACGAGAGCCATCCGGCCGCTCTTGTGCTGAGGTCCTTGATCCTGAACCTCTGATTTAGGTCGGGGCCGTCCGGAAAGCCCTGAAAAAAGACCGCCCGCGACACCGTTGACGGGGCGCTCCCCAGGGCCCGGCGACCGCGGCGCGGTCCCAAGGGGCGCAACAGTGACGGGCGAAGCCGGCAAATCGGCCGTTCCGAAGGCCAGTGGCGGCAACAGGGGGACCGTCGTTGCCAGTTGCTCGCTCCACGGCTCGGCGCAGCTTGCAAAGCTCGGCTCGGCGTCCCGCTGCGGGGCCTGCGCGCCATCGCGTGTCGTCGTCCCTTGCGCGGCCATCCCGCGCGCTGCCTGAGCCCAATCCCAAAGGGCCGCTTCGCGCAAGGGCAGCACCAGAAACCAATGCTCCAGCAGCCCCAGGGCCAGCATGCTCGCCATCAGGCTGAAACCGACGCGCGCGCCGCTTGGCAGGTCCGGTGTCAGGGCGTGCAGACCGACAAGCACCGTGGCAACCGTCGCCGCCGTCACCGAGACCGGGAACAGGCCATTCATAGGCCGCTTCCGGAAATAACTCTTCAAGAACGTCATCGGCTCGGGAAGAAACTCTTCCGTGACATTCGGAACACCGAAAAAAATGTTCAATTTGGCGCTCAGCCGCATAGCCCACAGCACCACATAGGTCCAAAGGCCAGTTTGATTTGGATCACCCCAAATGAGCGCCGCCATAACGATGCCGGTCACGAAGATCGCGATTTCGTGATGGAGCAGGGTGCCGGAGGCCAGCGCGAACCGTCGCAGGCCTGACGCGTCCGGCGGACAAGGGGCTTTGTGCGGGCCGGTCACGAAGCCCATCAGAAAGCTCATCTCATGCCAGCCCCAAAGAACAAGGGCCGACAGGAAGGCCATGTAAGCGCCCGTGACACTCGTATCCCGGGCGCTGAGGACGAACCCGTAGAGCGCCAGACCCGCCAGACAGGTGGCGCCGACCATGCTCCACCGATGGGTGGCGCGCGGCTGGAAGTTCATCACCAGGATGAGACCGGTGCTCATCCACCAGATGAAGATCGCCGCGAGACTAGGCAGAACATGGTCGGAAAAGGTCACGTGGTGCTCCTTACCAGGCCGGTGAGAGACGGATTTGGGCGGGCAGGGTGTTCTGCTTGGGCCGCAGGAAGTAAAGGCCCGCGAAGGCAAGACCGGCCTTGCCGCTGTACCAGACCCGCTTCAGCCCGCCGATGAGGCCGCCCTGGGCTTTGGCCGCGCCGATGCCATCGGAGGCCAAGCGCAGCCGTTCCATCCCGGCACGGAACTTCGGATTGTCGATGTCGAGTTCGATCGGAAAGACCTGACGAGAGATCTCGTTGCAGATCGCAAAGACCTTGTAGTCGTACTCGGTCGGATCGAAACCGAGGGCCTCGTGGAATTCATGCCGGGCATGGTCGCGGATATACATCGTGCCGTAGACCGCCAGCAGGAAGAACCGGATCCACAGCTTGTTGGTGCCCTTGAGCAGGTTCGGATTGGCCCGCATCAGGAGGGCGAAGGCCTCGCCATGCCGGAATTCGTCGTTACACCAATCTTCGAACCACTTGAAGATGGGGTGGAAACGCCGGTCCGGATTGCGCTCCAGGTGCCGGTAGATCGTGATGTAGCGGGCGTAGCCGATTTTCTCGGACAGGTAGACCGCGTAGAAAATGAACTTCTCCCCGTTGTGAAGTCCAGCACGCCGCCGAAGCGCGGGAAGCGTGACAGGTAAGC
>CAZVEE010000201.1:0-2231 GCA_964625525.1 uncultured Alphaproteobacteria bacterium
TCCCGATAGGCCCGTTCCCCAAGCCATAGGGCCGGCCCCGAGACGCTCCAGACACCAAGCTTTTCTGCCATGGCCTCCGCGAGAGACGGAGGCGCCAGAAAAGCGCCAAGCCGCAGCCCGGCGAGACCAAAGAATTTGCCGAAGGAGCGCAGGATGATGAGGCTATCACGGCCGGCCAAGGGCGCCATGGACTGGTCTGGTTTAAGATCCGCATAGGCCTCATCAACGATCAGCATACCGCCTTCTCGGGCCAGGGCGCTCCGCATGTCCTCAAGGTGAGACACCGGCCAGCGACGTCCATCCGGATTGTTCGGATTGCACAGCACAACAAAACTGCCGGGCGGTGTCTCAACAAAGGGATCGTGGCACTCCACGACGTGGCGGCCCGCGGCCTTCCAGGATCGAGCATGGTCCCCATAGGTGGGTGCTGCAATCGTGACCCTGTCACCGGTGAGGATTGTGGGCAGAAGGCGAATGACCACCTCCGTCCCCGGAACAACCATTACCCTCCTCTCTGGCGCATTGAAGGCAGTCGCCATGGCACGTCGGCACGCATCAACCGCGCGCCATTCAGGCAGATGATGGAACGTGTCCAGAGGAAGTGGCGGGACCGGATAGGGCCAGGGATTGATGCCCGTTGACAGATCAATCCACGGGCCAGGGGCTTTGGGGAAAGCCGCAGCCATTTGGTCGAGTGCGCCGCCATGGAACAAATCCCCGGTCATATCAGCCCCTCAAGAAGACACGCCACAATGGCCAGGAGCATGGCGCATGTTGCCATGGCCCAGCGGTAAAGCCCCAGCGCGGCCTGAAGATCCTTTGGCGTTGGGTCAGGTGCTCCATCATTGAGCCAAGGGTCGCACGTCTTTTTTTGTCCGTACACCCTTGGCCCTGAAAGCCGAATGCCCAGCGCCCCCGCCATCGCCGCCTCCGGCCAGCCCGCATTGGGCGAGCGGTGGCGGGGCGCATCCCGGACCATGACGGAAAAGCTCTGCCATCGGAAAGAGACTATGGCGAACAGCAGGCCTGTCAGGCGGGCCGGGACCCAATTCATGACATCGTCAAGCCGCGCCGCAAAGCCCCCAAAGGCCCCGTGTTTTTCTGTCCGATGGCCAATCATCGAATCAAGTGTGTTCACGGCCTTGTAACCGGCCAAACCCGGCAGGCCAAACAGCACGCCCCAAAACAGAGGCGCTGTCACACCATCAGATGTATTCTCCGCAAGGCTTTCGATGGCTGCACGGACAATAGCGGGACGGTTCAGTGATCGCGGATTGCGACCGACGATATGTCCGACAGCGCGGCGCGCTTGGTCAGTCTTGGGATCCTTGAGCGCAAGGCCGACTGCGGCCACATGGACGTAAAGGCTCCGACTGGCAATAAGGCTGGACGCCAACACCGCCTCGATCACGCCGCCGACCGTGAATGGGGCCAGAAGCCGCTCAATGATAATGGCTGTTGCGACGGTGACGGCGAGAACGGCAAGGCTGGACACGGCACCCAAGACATAGCGGCCTTTGTGACCGAACGACGGACGGTTGATCCACTTGTCGAACCATCCGATCAAGGCCCCTATCCAGACCACCGGATGGCCAATGCGGCGATAGAGCGCGTCAGGCCAGCCCACCAAGATTTCAATGACCCACGCCAATGTCACCACACTGATAGCTGTCATGAGTCAGGAGCTACACCTTTGATGACCCAGGCGGCGTCTATCTTGGTGGAACCGCACTTTGAGTGCACACATGGTCCCGCTGGTCTCCAATGAACCAAGGGTGCCCGTCTTGCCCTGCCGCGTCCAGCCCCTTCCGACCGGACTGCGTCCTGACAGGTGGCGAAGCAGGCGTGCTGGCGCGCCAACTCTTCCTGTGATCGCTGCGCTCAAGGCTCAGGCTGCCCACCTTTTATCCGTATAGATGTTATGTCGCTGCCCTGCTCATGGCCCGAAGGTCATGCCCCCCATATCAGGGCCCGTTTGGAGGGACCAGTTCAAGGTCATACCCAGGTCCTTCGCGTTCCTTTGAGCGGCATCAAAGAAGGCGCGGCCGCGGGCCAGACGGAGGGTGCCGAAGCGGTCGATATTTTGTGTACGCAGCAAAGTGCCACGCGTCTCACCATCACCGTCCCGCGAACCAAGCATCACGGTGAAGCGGCGGCGAAACTGGCGCTCGGTCAAATTGACCCGTTCGGCGAGGGCAAAGGCGCTAACGCATGCGATCAAAGCTCCTCCA
>CAZVEE010000202.1:0-2135 GCA_964625525.1 uncultured Alphaproteobacteria bacterium
ACCTCCCCGGTTTGCGGCCGCTCACCATCGGATGCTGCATGCTCCGCATCAAAATCGTCCCCGTGCAGTGCATCACGAGGTCCCCAGGAGATCTTGGGCTCTGGGGGCTCTGGGGGCTCCTGGACGGCCTCCGGCCCGTCCGGTGAGGCGCTGTCTTGGGTTGGGGCCTCGGCCGTTTGCACCGGTTCCGGACGATCGGCGCCGAGCCGCCAATCGTCGAGAGCCTCGGGCAGACTTTTGCCGGGCGTGCCAAAGGCGGCCGCCTCAAATGGCTCTGTCTGAGAGGTGGAGACCTCCGCAGGACGGTCGCGAAATGTCGGGGAGGGCCGCAGATCCCGCCGCGAGCCGCGTCCGCCAAGGCCGAACCAGGACAGCAGGCCGCCTCCGCTCGAGGCGGGTTTGGGATCGCGCGGCCGGGTGCTCTTGCGCTCGCCATAGCGGGGGCCAAACAGGCCGAACAGGGCCGACAGGATGCCGCTCCGGCGCCGCGGGCGCACCCGCTTGAGCTTTTTGCGCCGCTGCGCGGTCCGTTCGCTTCTGGGCACGTCGCTTATGGGCAAATCGGGCGCGGCTTGGGGCTGCGCGAGGGCCTCGTCGAGCTTTGATGGCCGGGCCTCTTCGCCGCTCGTTCCCGTGCCTTGCAGGGGCGGGTCTGCCAGGGCTTCGTCGCGGCCCCATTCGGCGCCCGGGGGCGGCTTGAGGAAGGTCAGGCGGCGCTCGCTTGCCGGCGCGCCATCCAGGTCATCCGTGAGCGAAGAAAGATCGGCTTCATCGTCGGGCGCCGCCGCGGCCTGCCGGGTCTGGGCCTCCAGCAGTGCGTCGAGATCCGCGTCCAGATCGGGTGTTTCGAGCGATTGGAAAATCGCTTCCATGGTCTCCAGATCCGGCGGCGCATCGAGTGCGGCCACCTGGTCGAAGACCTGATTTGCGAGAAGATCGCGGGCGGCCATGGTTTTGGCATCGTCAAAGCCGGCGCGCGACAGGGCCCGCGTCACGTCGCTCAGATAGGTCTCCAGTCGCTCTTGGGCCTCTGGGGCCATTTCCGTCATGGGACCTGTGTCCTTTCACCGTGCCCATGCCTGAATGGAACTCGGGGCCAGGAGGGGAGCCGGGGAGCGCGCGGCCGGCCGGAAACTGCCGCATGCGCGCGGGTGCTCCCAGCCGATTCCATCGAACAAGGATCGATTCCTGGTCGGGCTGCAAGACCCGGACCGTACTCGATGCAGGGATAAAACCGCAGCGCGGCAAGAGTGGAGCAAAACAATGACGCCGGTGAAGCCTCCCGAGGGCCGCACCGGCGCCGTGGCAACGTCTCGCGCGAAAGGGCCGATGGGGTCCCGCGAGACCGCATCGGCCCTGCGCCGCCATCGCCTCAGACGCTGTAATAAAGGTCGAATTCGACCGGGTGCGGCGTCGTTTCGTAGCGCGTGACTTCATCCATCTTGAGGTCGATATACGCCGTGATCTGATCGTCATCCATCACGCCGCCGCGCTTCAGGAAGTCCCGATCCTGATCGAGGTTCTCAAGCGCCTCGCGCAGGCTGCGGGAGACCGTCGGCACGCCCTGGAGCTCTTCCGGCGGCAGGTTGTAGAGATCCTTGTCCAGCGGATCGCCCGGATGAATGCGGTTCTCGATGCCGTCGAGGCCCGCCATCAGCATGGCGGTGAAGGCCAGATAGGGATTGGCCGAGGGATCGGGGAAGCGGATTTCCATACGCTTGCCCTTGGGCGAGGACGTGTAGGGAATACGACAGGACGCGGAGCGGTTCCGGGCCGAGTAGGCGAGCAGCACCGGTGCCTCAAAACCCGGCACCAGGCGCTTGTAGCTGTTGGTGGACGGGTTCGTGAAGGCGTTCAGAGCCCGGGCGTGCTTCAGGATGCCGCCAATGTAATAAAGCGCCGTTTCGGACAGGTCCGCATAGCCGGAGCCGGCAAAGACGGGGGTGTCGCCTTTCCAGATCGACTGGTGCACGTGCATTCCGGAGCCGTTGTCGGCATAGACGGGCTTGGGCATGAAGGTCGCCGTCTTGCCATAGGCGGCCGACACCTGGTGCACGATGTACTTATAGATCTGCATACGGTCGGCCATCTGCAGCATGGTCGAAAAGCGCATGCCGAGTTCGTGCTGGCTGGGC
>CAZVEE010000203.1:0-2115 GCA_964625525.1 uncultured Alphaproteobacteria bacterium
CTCATAAATGAACATGAGCAGTTCGTGCTGTTTCGGTGTCAGCATGGGCCATCCTTTGCGCGCAGGTGAGGCCATCCACTCCGGCGCCACCCTGCGCGCCGCCGAAAAAACGCCTGAAAGCCTGCACTGAGAGTCCATGCCCGCGCCGGTGGGCCGTCCATCGACGACTTGAGAACCCCAGGAGCAGGCGAGGAACAAAACCTAAACATAAATGTTCTACGTTGGTTCCCCGCGCCGGTCAAGGCTGGTCCCCCGCGCCCCGTTCTCCGCGCCCCATTCCACGCACCCCATTCCACCCACAATGGCTTGACGAACGCGGTGATCCCGCGCGGGCGTGGCCTGCGACGTCCCGGACCGGGTCGACCGGCATCCTGCCATGCAGTTTTCTCTTGTCTGTCCGACCTGTCGG
This sequence comes from uncultured Alphaproteobacteria bacterium, assembly GCA_964625525.1. Taxonomy (GTDB): domain Bacteria; phylum Pseudomonadota; class Alphaproteobacteria; order JAJFIK01; family JAJFIK01; genus CAZVEE01. The sequence goes on from CAZVEE010000203.1 coordinate 410, forward strand.
CCTCATGTCCCAATTATGCGTCTACGCGCGCCGTCACCGCGAGGCGACCCGAAACGCCCGGCACGGGAAGGTTCGAACCATGACCAGTCTGACCGAAACCGCGAACGCGCCCCTCGGCGCCGAACCGTCCACAGACGAAACCCTGCCGACCTGCGATCCGATTTGGGACGACGTGCGGCGCGAAGCGGCCGAAATGGCGGCGAGCGAGCCGGTCCTGGCAAGCTTCGTTCACGCCGTGGTGCTGAACCACGACCGGCTCGAGGGCGCCTTGAGCTATCATCTGGCCCAGAAGCTTTCGAGCGCGGACACGCCGGCCATGCTCGTGCGCCAGGTCATTGCCCAGGCCCTGATTGCGGATCCGGGGATTGGCGCGTCCATGCGCGCCGATCTGGCGGCCGTTTATGACCGGGACCCGGCCTGCATGAGCCACGTGCAGGCGCTTTTGTTCTTCAAGGGCTTTCATGCGCTCCAGGCCTATCGCATCGCCCACTGGCTTTGGAGTAACGGGCGCCAGGCCATGGCGCTTTATGTCCAAAACCGGATTTCCGACGTGTTCGGACTGGATATTCACCCGGGCGCACAGATCGGCAAGGGCATTATGATGGACCATGCCACCGGCATCGTCGTGGGCGAGACCGCCCGGGTGGGAGACAATGTCTCCATGCTCCACGGCGTGACGTTGGGTGGCACGGGCAAGGAAGGCGGTGTGCGCCATCCGCGCATTGGCTCGGGCGTGCTGATCGGCGCGGGTGCCAAGATCCTGGGGAATATCGATGTGGGCGACAATGCCCGGGTCGCGGCGGGCAGTGTGGTGCTGAAACCCGTTCCGCCGCGCTGCACCGTTGCGGGCATTCCGGCCAAGATCGTCGGTTGCGCCGGCTGCGATCACCCCTCGCAGTTTATGGATCAGCATTTTCCGTATGATGAAAACCATTACAATCCGGATCGTGAAGACCCGGGCGAGTGAAGCCTCCAGCGAGACACCCGGAACATCCTGACGCCAGCGAGCCGCTGCTTTTACTTTTTGTAATTGGTGAACGGAGGGTGCCATGGTCTGGGAGGGTGGTCGCAAACTGCTGCGTTCAGGTCATGATCGCTGGCACGGAGCCATCGCCGGTGTGCTGATCCTGGCCATGTGGGCCGTTCCGGCAGCGGCGCTGGTGATCAACCGGCTTGATCCGCGCATGGAAACGGCGCTCGGCGTCGCCTATGCCTGGGCGCTCGGTGCGGCGCTGGGCGGCTTGTTTGCCCTGTGCGGCGGGCTTGCGGCCTGGCGCTGGCGGGCGGCGGTCTTCCTTGGTCTGTCCGCCTTAGGGTCCTTTTGGAAATTCACGGGTGGGCGGGTCTTCGCAGGAGAAGGGCGCCCATTGCGAGATGCATCATCGCTTCAGAGACATCGATGCGCTGCTCATAGTCTCGGACGAGGCGGCGCCACCGGTTCATCCAGCCGAAGGTGCGTTCAACGACCCAGCGTCGGGGAAGACCTTCAAAGCCCCTGGCGGCGTCGGAGCGCTTGATCACCTCGACCACAAAATCCATGAAGGCGGCCTTGTCCATCAGCTGAGCCCGGTCATAGGCTCCGTCAGCAAACAGATGTTTGATCCACGGCCAACGCTTTCGGACACCCTTGAGGATCATCTGTCCTCCGGCACTGTCGGAGATATCGGCCGTTGTCAGATTGACCATCAGCAGCCGTCCGTCCGTAT
>CAZVEE010000204.1:0-2068 GCA_964625525.1 uncultured Alphaproteobacteria bacterium
CGGAAGGCGCCTATCTCGACGAGGTCGTGACGGACGACAAGGGCGGGCGCATGTTCGTCTGCTCCGACACCGATTATTGCGAGGCGCGGCGCGGGGATGATTATTGCGTCACAGGTTAAATGTGGATAAAATATTAACGATATAGGATACGAAGTGTAAGCGCTTCGGCGGGGAGAAGGTAACGCGTATGTTCTATGAGTGGTTGGAACACTTCCTGTACAATCTCAGGGTCTGGGAAGGCGATTTCACAATTTACAAGGCGCTATCCGCAGCGGTTGCGTCGGGGATCGGTTTGGCGCTCGTACAGATAGCGGTCAGGGTCTGGAAATGGTCCTCGAAGCACGTTCGAAAGTTACTGGAGTGCCAGCAGAGAATCTCGAACGCGCTCACCGCGGTCTCAGAAGAGGGCCCCGGTATCTGGCTGTCCAAGACCCCAGCGCTTCCTCCGAATTACGCTGCATTGATGAAAACAAGCATCCCAATCATCACAGTTGGGAATCTAAAAGGGGGCGTCGGCAAGACGACGATAGCCGCTAACCTTGCAGCGCATTATGCCTATAAGGGAAAAAATGTCCTATTAATAGATCTGGATTTTCAGGGATCGCTTTCTTCGATGATGCTGGATGGCGGTATTCCGGCCCCGACGAAGGCAAATCAGAGCTCGACTGCTTCGCGATTGGTTGGCTCGCCGGACTCGCAAGACGTTGTTTTGCACGAGGCGCAGCCGATCCACATGCCTTGGTCCCCTGATTATCGTGGCTCGGTAACACCGAGCATGCGGGCCATACCTGCGTTCTACGACTTGGCGCGGACTGACAATCGCGTGATGGTCGAATGGCTGCTGGGCTGCTACGTCGATGACTCCGATCCGAGATACTGGATGGCAACAGCACTCCATGAGCCCGAGGTCCAGGCGAAGTACGATTGTATCGTCATAGATGCTCCGCCGCGGATGGTAACTGGATTTGTTCAAGCTCTGTGCGCGAGCACGCATGTCTTAATTCCGACAATCCTCGATCATGTTTCCGCCGATGCTGTGGATCGCTTCGTGACGCAGCTTGAGCAGGAAAAAACTCTATGGCCGTATCTTAGAGTTGCGGGCGTTGTGGCGACCATGTGCTCAACAAACATCACTTTGTATGAGCGAGATGTTATCCGTTTTCTCTTGGACCGGCTGAACCAGCACAAACTCAATCCGCAACTCGTGGGAAAAGAGGCGTTCATTTCGCGCAGCAGCCTACTGAACCGGGAATCAGGTCAAGGTATCGCTTATGCAGCGAACAGCAATGCAAAGGAGTTCGTGGCATTGCGTAATAAATTTGGAGCGCTCGCGCGCTCATTAAAACGGATCTCATATGGAGAGCGAACGAATGAAACTTGGGAAAATTGGCTCCGCGCTAGCCAAAACGGTGAAGCCGCTGCAACACCTGCAAGCCAGCGTCTCGGCAGCCCACATCGACAGCCTGAGCAAGCTCTTTAACGAGTTTCAAGACACGGACACTCAGGAGTTCGTCAAAGCCGCAAACGCTGTGAGCGCCCACCGTCAGTCTGGAGGCGCAACTTTAAAAGATGTGCGCGACAGTTTGAGCAACGTCATTGCGTTTGCCAAAGCGGCTGGTGCGATGAAGGGCAGCCTGACAACTCTTGACGCTGCGCTTTCGTGCGTATCGGCAGCGCCAGCTCGGGACATTTCTTTTGATGATTTCGCTGACGCAATTCGGGCCGAGCTGAACGTCGATGTCGTGCAGCTATATCTTGATAAACTCGAAGAAACATTGGGCAACGATCAATTTGACGATGTTTTCGCAGAATTAGAAGGCGACAGGCGCGTGAAGAAGCCTGATATGGTCCAAATCACGTCAAAATTCGTTACCCACACCGCCAAATCGACGTCCCGAAAAGAGTGCCTTAAGCGTATCTACGCACGCCATGCCAGCCTAATTGATTCCAGCCATAAGCGCGAATGGCAGAAAGGCAAATCGGCTGCCTGAATGAGTCAGTACGGAAATGCATGATGAGACGCCGCTGCTGCGCGCGGAAGGCCTGTCGCGCTATTACGGCGCGCGCG
>CAZVEE010000205.1:0-2059 GCA_964625525.1 uncultured Alphaproteobacteria bacterium
AACTCTCGACCTCTCCCTTACCAAGGGAGTGCTCTACCCCTGAGCTACGGCAGCGGCGTACGCCGGGCAAGTGGTCACGGCGCGATGCGAGAGTGGTGCTATAACGCAAGCGATGGCCCAAGAAAAGGCCCAAGAAATGAGTTGAGCACAGGCTTTTTGTGTTCACTTTTTGTTCCAGGTCCCGTACACTGACCTCATGATGAGGTTATCCGGACTGATTGCCCATGGGATCCGCCTGTGGGTCTGGTGTGAGACCTGTTGCCATCACACCACTCTCGACCCAGAGCCGTTGCTGGAGCGGTTGGGGGATCGGGCCGTGCCGCAGGTGAGTGCGGTGCTGATCTGCTCCTGCTGCGGATCGCGGGATGTCTCCTCGCGGCCCGACTGGCCAACGCTGCCCATGCCGCAGGCCTGCTGGGGCGGGCCAGTGATTGGGACGCCGATGAAAAGCCAGCTGGCGGCCGGCACTGTACAGGTGGATGACAGGGGCTTTTTGATTCCTCAAACGCCGAAACCGGATGCGACCACAGCGCGCAAGGCGATCACAGCAAAGGACACCAAGGCCAATGAGCGGAGCCAAGAAGACGGACGACCGGGCGGATCGGCTGGGCCAAGCTCTGCGGGCGAATCTCCAGCGCCGCAAAGCCCAGGCCCGGGCACGCAGCACGGACACCCCCGCTCCAAACACAGCAAACGCCACGCCTGCCGTCCCCGGCTCTGAGGCAGGGGCTCCGGAGAGGGGGCATGCGGATGAAGCCAGCGGCGAATCGGCCCAGGGTGCCGCGCGGATCGATGCGCGGCCAGATCTGCTCTCTCCGTCCGGGCCAGATACCCTCTCCCCGTCCGGCAATGGCCCCAAAGGAGCCTAAAAGATCTCGCAGGAAGGCGGCCAGTGAGGGTCCCCGGAATAGGCTGATAGCCTGGAACAGGCTGATAGAAGGAACGCACCCATGGACCGGCTGTGGATACGCGGCGGCACCCGTCTCACCGGAGACATCGCTATCAGCGGGGCGAAAAATGCCGCCTTGCCGCTCATGGTGGCGAGTCTGCTGACGGACGAGCCGCTGGAACTCGCCAATGTGCCGCATCTGGCGGATATCGCGCAGATGGCCAAGATCCTGGCCCAGCATGGGGTGGAAATCGGCATGCGCGGCCATGGTGCCGACGGTGCCACGGACGGACGGGTGCTGACCCTGGATGCCAGCCAGATCACCAGCACCACCGCGCCCTATGAATTGGTGCGGCGCATGCGCGCCAGCTTTCTGGTCGCTGGACCGCTCCTGGCGCGGTTCCGCAAGGCCAAGGTGTCGCTGCCGGGCGGCTGTGCCATCGGCACCCGGCCGGTGGACCTGCATCTGAAGGGCCTTGAGGCCATGGGCGCGCGCATCACCCTGGTGGACGGCTATGTGGACGCGGAGGCACCCGACGGGCTGAAAGGGGCCGTGATCCGCTTTCCCTTTGTCTCCGTGGGGGCCACGGAAAACCTGCTCATGGCCGCCACCTTGGCGCAGGGTGAGACGGTGTTGGAAAACGCAGCGCGCGAGCCTGAAATCGGCGATCTTGCGGCCTGCCTCACGGCCATGGGCGCACAGATTGCCGGCGTCGGCACGGATCGGCTGGTGATCCAGGGCGTGGAGCGGCTGTCCGGTACCCGCCATCAGGTCATTGCCGATCGCATCGAAACCGGCACTTTCGCCATTGCTGTCGGGGTGGCCGGCGGCCATCTGCATCTGCGCGGAGCGCGGGCCGACCATATCGCCTCGGTCATTCCGGTGTTGGAAGCCGCCGGCGTGCGCGTGCGGGAAACGGAAACCGGCTTGAGCGTGGAGCGCGACGGTGAGCGGGCCCAGGCGGTGCAGGTGACCACCGAACCCTTCCCTGGCTTTCCCACCGATCTGCAAGCCCAGCTCATGGCGCTGATGACGACGGCGGAGGGCACCTCCACGTTCAAGGATACCATTTTCGAAATCCGCTTCATGCATGTGCCTGAACTGGCGCGCATGGGGTCGGATATCGCCATTGCCGGTCAACTCGCGACGGTCACGGGCGTGCCCCGCCT
>CAZVEE010000206.1:0-1931 GCA_964625525.1 uncultured Alphaproteobacteria bacterium
GGGCGGGCGGATGTTCGTCTGCTCGGACACCGATTATTGCGAGGCGCGGCGCGGGGATGGTTATTGCGCCTAAGGTTAACTTCATTTAATATTTTTACGTAATGAGGAATTTGCGTTTCGAGGGTGGTGTCGCGTATGTTCTATGAGTGGTTGGAACACTTCCTGCACAATCTGCGGGTGTGGGAAGGGGATTTCACGATATACAAGGCGCTATCAGCGGCGCTGGCGTCGGGGATCGGTCTCGCCCTTATCAAGGTATTCGTGACGGTCTGGAAATGGTCGTCGCAGCGTGTGCGAAACTTAATGAACTGCCAGCAACGTATTTCAAACGCGCTTTCGGCGGTTTCAGATGACGGCACTGGGGTATGGCTGTCCAAAACCCCCGATTTTCCACCGCATTACGCGTCGTTGCTGAAGGCCAGCATTCCCATCATCACGGTTGGAAATCTGAAAGGCGGGGTCGGCAAAACAACCATCGCTGCAAATCTGGCCGCACATTACGCCTACCAAGGCAAACACGTCCTCCTCATCGACCTCGACTTCCAGGGATCGCTTTCGTCCATGATGTTGGACGGTGGCATCCCAGCCCCGTCAAAGGCTCACCAGGCGTCCGCCGCCTCCCGATTGGTTGGCTCGCATAACGCGAAAGATATACTTTTTTACGAAGCGCAACCAATTCATCTGCCTTGGAACCCTGCCAATAACGGAGCCCGAAAACCAGTAAAACCACATGCTATCCCGGCATTCTATGATCTTGCGCGCGCAGATAATCGCGTAATGGTCGAGTGGCTCCTCGATTGCTACGAGAACAATTCTGATCCTCGATACTGGATGGCAGCAGCTCTGCATCATCCAGACGTCCAAGCCAAATATGACTGTGTCATCATCGACGCCCCGCCAAGAATGGTCACCGGATTCGTACAAGCGCTTTGCGCGAGCACGCATGTCTTAATTCCGACAATCCTCGATCATGTATCCGCCGATGCTGTGGATCGCTTCGTAACACAGCTTGAACAGGAAAAAGCTCTGTGGCCGTATCTGAGAGTCGCGGGCGTTGTTCCCACCATGTGCTCAACAAACCTCACCCTATATGAGCGCGACGTTATTCGTTTTCTGTTGGATCGGCTTGGCCAACATAAACTGAATCCGCAACTTGTGGGAGAGGAGGCTTTTGTTCGTCGGAGTAGCCTTCTGAACAGAGAGTCGGGTCAGGGCATTGCTTATGCAGCAGATAGCAATGCTCAATCTTTTTTTGCGTTGCGTAGAAAATTTAAAGCACTTGCCCATTCCATTAAACAGATCTCGTATGGGGAGCAGACGAATGAAACTTGGGAAAATTGGCTCCGCGCTGGCCAAAACGGTGAAGCCGCTGCTACACCTGCACGCCAGCCTCTCGGCCGCGCACATCGACAGCCTGAGCAAGCTATTTAACGAATTTCAAGACTCGAACACTCAGGAGTTCATCAAAGCCGCGATCGCCGTGAGCGCTCACAGTCACTCTGGAGGCGCAACTGTAAAAGACGTGCGCGACAGTTTGAGCAACGTCATTGCTTTTGCCAAAGCAACCGGTGCGACGAAAGGCAACCTGACAACTCTTGATGCTGCGCTTTCGTGCGTATCGGCGACGCCGGCTCAGGATGTTTCTTTCGATAATTTTGCAGACGCAATTCGGACCGCGCTGAACGTTGATGTCGTCCAGCTATATCTGCGCAAACTCGAAGAAACATTGGGCAACGACGAATTTGACGAGGTGTTCGCAGAATTGGAAAGCGACAAGCGCGTGAAGAAAGCTGATATGGTCCAAATCACGTCGAATTTTGTCACCCGCACTGCGAAATCGACATCGAGGAAGGAGTGTCTTAAGCGCATCTACGCACGCCATGCCAGCCTGATTGACTCGCGCCATAAGCGCGAATGGCAGAAAGGCAAAT
>CAZVEE010000207.1:0-1928 GCA_964625525.1 uncultured Alphaproteobacteria bacterium
TTTGGCGCGCTTTCCGGGCGGAAAACCGCACACACTTTTCCTGAAAGCGCTTTAGGATAAGGGTTTAGAACCTGTCGGGTCTTCGGGGGAAGCGGGGCGATGGATCAGGGGGATTTGCGCGAAAAACTCGGGCTGATCACGGACACGGTGCAGATTGTGATCTGGGTCGTGGGCGGGATCGCGGCCCTACTGACCCTATCATCCGGCGTCACCTCCCTGTTGCCCGACATGGGGGATAGCAGCGCCGGTTGGCCGGCTTTTGAGTCTTTCTCAGCCTATGTGGACTCCACCGGCATTTTCTACCAGTGGCTGTTCTTTACGTTCGCCTCGGTGTTTGTCTTCGCTGCTGTGATGGCGGGCTGTGTCTATGTGGTGGATGCGGTCTTGCCGGTGCGCTTTGAGCTGGCGTGCTTCGTTGCGGCCCTGTTCGTGCTGGTGTGCCTGTTCCTCAATGTGGCGTTGTCGGAGCTGTTTTTTGGCATCGGGCGGGGGATCGCGCCGGTGGCCTATGGCGATGCCTGGGCGTTGTTTGCCGGTCATTTTCTGACCTTCCCCGAGATCAACGCGGAAACCTCGGACACGCCATTTGATTTCATTGAACGTGCCCCTACCGCCGTTGGGATCATTGCGGTGATTTCAATTGCCGTCGCGTGGATCACTGCGATTTTGTCAGTGTTGGCGGGTTTTGGTGCTCTGGATGATGACGATGAAGAGGGGTGTGGAGCGTTCTTTGGTCTCATGTTGCTCTCTGTTTTCTTGTTTTTTCTGGGCCCATACATCCTCGCGGCGCTGCTGATCATCTTAGTCGGTCTTGTTGCGGTGCCGTTTTACATTGTTTTTGCTGGCGGAGATGGCGGGCATAACGTGCCATACTATGTCGCTTTTCTTGTCGGGTTTTTTTATGCTGTGCACTACACGCTCTCATCCGAGCGGGATGGCGGCTGGTTGTTCTGCTTTGCCTATGTGGTGATGGCGGCCATTCTGTTTTGGATTGAAACCACGAGTGCCCCTGCGGCAGCGGTTTCGTGAGATCCTGTGGCCTTGCAGCGCGTTGACAGGGTGTTGGGGCGTCAGTAGCGTCCCGGCGTTGGAGGGGTGTCGGGCGCCTCACGGGCGCGGTAACGTGTTTTTCGTGCGGCGCCTGTATTGCGGCGGCTGATATGGCGCCAGAAGACGCGCGAGCGCGCCGCCCCGATTACTCATCACCGTCCTTCGGCGCATCGATCGGAGGACAACCCATCGGAGATGCCATCGATGAAGATCCTCGTCCCCGTGAAGCGGGTGGTCGACTACAACGTGAAGATCCGCGTGAAGGCGGATCAGAGCGGGGTCGAACTCGCGAATGTGAAAATGTCCATGAACCCCTTCTGTGAGATCGCTGTCGAGGAAGCGGTCCGGCTGAAGGAAGCGGGCACGGCGAGTGAAGTGGTGCTGGTGTCCATCGGCGTGCAACAGGCGCAGGAGACGATCCGCACCGGCCTGGCCATGGGCGCCGATCGCGGCATCCTGGTGAAGACGGATGCGGAAGTGGAGCCGCTCAGCGTTGCCAAGATCCTGAAAGCGATCGTGGACGAGGAAAAGCCAGATCTGGTGATCCTCGGCAAGCAGGCCATTGACGGCGACAACAACCAGACCGGTCAGATGCTGGCCGCGCTTCTGGCCTGGCCGCAAGGCACATTCGCATCCGAAGTGGCGCCGGCGGACGGCAAGATCAATGTGACGCGGGAAATCGACGGCGGGCTGCAGACCCTGCGTCTGGCCCTGCCGGCCATCGTCACCACCGACCTGCGCCTCAATGAGCCGCGCTATGCGTCGCTGCCCAACATTATGAAGGCCAAGAAGAAGCCGATCGACACCAAGGCGCCGGAAGATTTTGGCGTTGATATCGCGCCGCGCATTGAGGTCGTGAAAGTGACCGCGCCTCCGGT
>CAZVEE010000208.1:0-1749 GCA_964625525.1 uncultured Alphaproteobacteria bacterium
AACTAGTCTTCGTGCTGGCCTTGTAAACGCCATTTGCAGGGCGTTTTACGGGTCAGTGATGCCTCGCAGATCGGCCTGCGACGTGCGCTCGTCGGCCAATCGATGCTCGACCCTTGCGACGCTCCTGGGTCCCGCAACGTCGGGGCGCAGATCCGCAAGGCGGACGACCCCACCCGCGAATAGCCTGACACCGGCAACGCCGAGAATGATAGCCGCCTGGTTTTCGCCACTCGCAGACGCCCGCAGCGCGGCACAGGCGGCGCGGCGCGCGGCGTCCTCGGAGGCGTAGATCGGCCGCAGGACCCGCTTCGGTTCGCCGTCACCCACCACGATCTTGACGATCTGACCCCGCGCCAGATCGCGCCACGATGCCACGATGCCACGATGCCACGATGCCACGACCGATTCATCGGTCTTGCGATCTGGCACAAGGTCACTTCCCATCCCGTAAGATCAGTCCGATCCACTTGTATCGCAGAAGCTGCGGTGCCGTCGGGCAACTGCCAACGTCACGTTGAGCAACGATCAATCGTCCCGCCTTGGGCGCCACGATGAAGCTGTTCAGGGCCCCAAGCCGGGTCAGCAGGTGCAGGTCGTTTTCCGATGTCTGCGCCACGCAAGGCAGGCTGATTGCCCCCAGGGTGCGATCGACCATTGGTCCCAGGTCATAGAGCCCGGCGATGCTGTCCACCAATGCCCCAAGCGACATGCCCTCCCATGCGACCGTGCGGGGCGCTCGGATAGGCCCGGCCATACCAGCGGCCGTTTTCGTGATCCGCATCTGTCGTAGGGGCCCCACCGACGCAGTGATGTCCACGATAAACTGTCCCATCGGAACCAAGCCGCCTTGCCGCGTCCCTAGCGTTGCACCACGTGCCGGCCGTTCCACAACACCGTCGCGATCATCCACCACGAGCTGCGCGGTGTCGGCCTCATCGCCGCACCCATCGACGACGGTGATCTCGACAAGCCGGTCGGCGATGGCGGCGGTGGCATCTTCGCCGTTGGCCACTCTTCGAAAGACTGGCGTGGTCACCGGCCACCCCCAAACGGACGGCGGTTTCCGGCGCTCGGCTCCGCTTGGGCAGCATCTCGACAGCCATCCCATGGGACAGCTCTAGCGGTGCGGCGGCGAGGTCAGGATTGCACTCGAGCACATCCGCCAAAAGGCGAAGATGGCCATAGTACGCGGCCACCATCTGGTCGATCATCTCGCCTTGGCTGGACATGACCGTGGTAGGCAGCGACGCTCTTTCCAGCCGTTCCGTCGCCTCGTGAGTGTGGGCGCGCCCACGGCTGGCCTCACCTCGTCAGGAGCCCAAAGGCTCTTCCGTGTGCGCTCCTGCGAGCGACGGCTCGACCTCGGCCCACAGCGTCGGGCCATCTTCATAGCCGCCCATCGACATTTCCAAATCCCACCTGCTGTTCGACCCGCCAGGCCCCCACCAAACCGGCTCCTCCCCATCATCAGACCAGTTTTGACCGCAGGCAACCGAGGGGTTACCCCGGTCGCCTTCGGCGAAGTAAAGAAGGACCTGCCGGTACCTCGGAGCCGTGGCGATGGGCTTCCACTCAATCATCAGTCAGCCTCCTCATTCGGCGGTCTTGGCAAATCCATCCAGTGCGCCGGCTCAATTAAGTATTCGCCATTGGGAAAGTATTCGGCGCCGTCATAGCCCACGATCCACGCGCCAACCCTTTGCAACCGGCCATTCCAAGGCAGCAAGAGGTGGTCCGCGAAAGGCGGGC